>NZ_CP014517.1:3902500-4202500 GCF_001577265.1 Variovorax sp. PAMC 28711
CATCATCAACAACGGGTCCATCTCTGCGACGACGCCGCGTCCGAATTCGATGGCCTACACCTCGACCAAGCACGCGGTCGAAGGCCTCACCAAAACAGCATCGCTCGACGGGCGCAAATACGACATCGCCGTGGGACAGGTCGACGTGGGCAACGCAATGACCGAGCTCGCATCGCGCATGGCGACCGGTGTGCCGCAGGCCAGCGGCGAACTGGCGATCGAACCGTTGATCGACGTGAAGATCGTGGGTCAATCGGTGCTTTACATGGCGAACCTGCCGCTCGACGCCAACGTGTTGTTCCACACGATCATGGCGACCAAGATGCCGTTCGTGGGACGCGGCTGAGTCGCGGCCGTTCTCAGGGGCGCTGCCCGCGCGCCAGACTGCCGGCAGTGAGCGGCATGTCGATCGGCCACCGATCGGCGAGCTCCCCGTGGTGCCAGACCGCTTCGCACGCGGCATCGAAAGCAGGCCGGCCGGCCGCGAGCGCCGCGCCGACCATACCGGCGAGCACGTCGCCGGTGCCGGCTGTGGCGAGGCGGCCATTGCCCGTGAGGTTGACGACCGGCGTTGTGCCGTTGTCGGCGATCACCGTGCCCGATCCCTTCAAGACGACCACGCCGAATCGCGCGGCCAGCAGGCGCGCTGCCGCCAGGCGGTCCGATTGGACTTGCGCCGCGGAAAGCCCGAGCAGCCGTGCGGCCTCGAGTGGATGCGGCGTCAGCACCGTGGGCCGCCCGCGCTGCGCGCGCGCTTCGAGCAGCTGTTGAAGGCCCGTGTCGGCTGCGATCGCGTTCAACGCGTCGGCATCCAGCACCAGCGACGCAGCCGTCGAGAGCACACGCGGCAGCAGGGTGCGGATGGCATCGCCACCCCCGCAGCCGCACACGACAGTCGTGGTGGAAAGATCGAGCGATGCGGCATCCCGCAGCATCAGTTCAAGTTGCGACACGTCGACCGTGACGGCCGTGCGGTCGAGCAAACCAACCAGCACGCGCCCCGCGCCGCCATGCAACGCCGCCGAGCCGGCCAGCAACGCCGCGCCCGCCATGCCATGCGCGCCCCCGATCACGGCGACGTCGCCGTAGGTGCCCTTGTGCGAAGCATGGGCGCGGGGACTTCGGTGCGGCGCGCCGGACAGACGGGCCGCAGGTACTTCGTCGAAGGTGGTGCCATCGAGGTTGTCGAGCCACACCTCGCCTGCGGCGTCGCGGCCCTGCGCTGTGAACAGCCCCGGTTTCACGGTGAGGAGGCTCAGGCAAAAACGCTTTGCGGCCGCGCCCGTCGTGTCTGCGTGCGGCATGGTGAACGCCTCCGGATACGCGCCCGTGTCGGCGTTCAGGCCGGACGGCACATCGACACTCAGCAGCGGAGCTGGCGCGCAGCGCATCCGATGCAACCACTCGGCCATCACGCCCTCGGGCGCACGCGTCGTGCCGATCCCGAGCAGCGCATCGATCGCGAGGTCGTGCTGTGCCGGCGCGGCATTCGCGAAGTTGACGCCGGCGCCCCGTGCACGACGCAGCGATGCCAACGCGTCGGTCGGCAACCGCGACTCGTCACCACAGAAAGTGACGATCGGTGCCCAGCCGCACTGCTGCAGCCGCGCCGCCGCCTCGAATCCGTCGCCGCCGTTGTTGCCCGGACCGCAGGCGATCCATACCGTGCGTGCGTGCGGCGCGATGGCCATCGCGAGACGCGCGACCGCAAGGCCGGCGCGTTGCATCAGCGCGTGGGCGGGGAGGGTGGCTGCCAGTGCCTGCTCGATGCGCCGCGTGGCCGCGATATCGAACAGCTCGGCGATGGTGTGGGGCGTGATGCGTTGCATGGACCGGCCAGTGTGCAGCGTCGGCGCCCCGCGCTCAATGCGCGAGCATCAGACGTTCGACGCCGAGGCCTTCGAGGTCGACGCCGGGATCGCGCCCGCCCACCAGATCGGCCAGCACGCGCGCGCTGCCGCACGAGAGCGCCCAGCCGCTCGATCCGTGCCCGAGGTTGAGCCACACGCCGGGAATGCCGCTGGCGCCCAGCACCGGCGGGCCGTCCGGCAGCATCGGGCGGGCGCCTTTCCACTGCTGGACGCCGGACTGCAGCGTGACGGCCCCCGGGAACCAGTCATGCAGCACCTTGTAGAGCGTCTGCAGCGCCGCCGGACTCAGCGCATCGGGCACGCCGCCGATTTCCGCACTGCCGGCCACGCGCACACGCAGGCCGAGCCGCGTGATCGCCACCTTGAAGCGTTCGTCCATGACCGCGCTGCGCGGCGCGTTGAGCGGCTCCCGGATGTTGGCGCTGATCGAGTGGCCGTAGACCGGCGCAAGCGGAATGCGCAAGCCGAGCGGGCGCAGCAACTGGGCCGACGCGAGACCTGCGCACACGATCACCGCGTCGTAGCGCACAGCGTCGGAGCCGCCGGCCAGCTGCAGCGACGTCGGTGCCGCGCGGTTCAGCGGGGCGAGGTCGCAATTGAAATGGAACTTGGCACCGAGCGCTTCGGCTTCCCACTTGAGGAGCAGTGCGAACTGGCGGCAGTTGCCCACCTCGTCGTCGGGAAGATGGATCGCGCCGGTGAGCGAGGTGTCGGTGTTGAGCGCCGGCTCGATGCGTCGGGCCTCGTCGGCATCGACCTCGCGGAACACGGTGCCGGCCGCGCGCAGCACGTCGAGGCCGGGCTGCACCAGCTTTTGCTCGCGTCTGGAGCGCAGCAGCACAAGGTAGCCATCGCTGCGCTCGTAGAGCATTTCGCTGGCTTCGACGATTTCATGCAGCCGCGTCCGGCTGTAGAACGCGAGGCGCTGCATGCGGGTGCGGTTGGCCAGGTAGGTTTCGAGCTTGCAGGCTTTCTGCCAGCGTGCCATGAAACCGATGTCGCGCGCGGCCAGCGGCCAGCGCACCTTGATCGCGCCATGCCTGGACAGCAACGACCGCAGCACCTTGCCGCGCATGCCGGGCGCGGCCCACGGCGTGACGTAGCCCGGCGCGACCACGCCGGCATTGGCAAAGCTGGATTCTTCGGCGGCAGCGCCACGGCGCTCGAACACGGACACCTCGTGCCCGTCGGACGCCAGTTCCCAAGCGGTGGTGACGCCGATGATGCCGGCGCCCACGATCGCGATTTTCATTGGATTCGGAGAGTGAAGAAGCGGCGCAGCAACGTGCGCCAATCCGCGAGGATAGACGAGGCGTCTGCCCCTTGCTGACGCTTCGGAGTCGGCGTGCGGCAGCGTTGCAACCACGCCACCGTGGTCGGGCGCGAAGACTATTTTTTCTGCAGGCTGCTTTCGATCTGCAGCGACACGGCGAGCACCGGGTCGTCGTGCAGCGCCGCGTGCCAGACCATCAGGCCCACCGGCAGTTCGCCCTTGACGTGACAAGGGAGCGACAGCGCGCAGCCGTCCAGCATGTTGACGACGGACGGATTGCGCAGCAACAGGGCGTTGACCCGAAAAAACGCATCATCGCGCTCTGCGCCCGGTGCGACGCTGGCGATCGGGGGCGCCGTGATCGGCACCGTGGGCGACAACACCGCATCGAAACGGTCGAGCTTTTGCGCGACGCCGCGGATCCAGGCGCGTCGTGCATGCACGAGATCGATGTACTCGTGCGCCTTCATCGTCGCGCCCTTCAGGATGCGCTGTGCCACGCGCGGGTCGTAGCCGGCGCCGCTGCGTTCGAGCAGCAGGCGATGCCATGTGTAGGCCTCGGCCGCGGAGAAGCCGCCCGTGGCGTTGATCGACGAAAGCTCCGCCAGCTCGGGCAGTTCGATCTCTTCAATGCGAGCGCCTGCAGCGCGAAGCGTTTCGAGCGTCCGTTCGAAGGCGACTGCCACGGCAGATTCGATGGCGTCGAAAAACAGGTTCTTCACGACAGCCAGCCGATAGGCGGCGAGCGGCGCATTGCCGGCCGTGACCGTGCGACTGGCCAGGATTTCGTGCGTGGTGATCGCATCGCGCACCGAGCGCGTCATGGCGCACACGGTGTCGAGCGTGTTCGACAGCGGCAGGGCACCCTCGGTCGGCACCAGCCGTGCAGTGCTTTTGAACCCGACGATGCCGTTGAGCGCCGCGGGAATGCGGATCGAGCCGCCGGTGTCGGAACCGAGACCGATGAAAGCCGCGCCGGTCGCCACCGACACGGCAGCGCCCGCCGAGGAGCCACCCGGGACGCGCGCAGTGGTCGTGTCGCCGGCGTTGGCCGGCGTGCCGTGGTGCGGATTGACGCCGACGCCGGAGAAGGCGAACTCGGTCATGTTCGTGCGACCGATGAGCGCGCCGCCGGCGGCGCGCAGCCGGGCAACGGCGGTCGCGTCGACTCTGGCAGCGGGCGCGTGACTCAACACGATGGAACCGGCGGGCGTTGGCTGGCCCGCTACATCGAACAGGTCCTTGACGGAAAAGGCCAGACCGGCCAGGCGACTGGCAGGCGCGGCTTGGAGCGCGGCCGCGCGCGCGGCGGCAAAGTCGGTGCGGGTGAAAACGTGTGCGCAGAGCGCGGAGTCGGCTGCTTCGATGGCGCGGTCCATTTCGGTGTGTGCGTCGGTGCGGCCGGACTGGACGAGGCGGCGGGTGGCGTGGAGGTCGTTCATGGGCTGCGGCATGGCGCGCGAGGGTGCTGGAGCAAGGGAAAACGAGGGTGGCCGTGCTACACTCCTTGGGTTTCGCCGATCGGACAACGGCTTTCGTTGTGCCGGCTCGAAACGTATCCGCAAACCAGCCCCCTCAAGGTGTTGTGGCCTTTTTCGAAGGTATCGAAAAGGGATGCAAAACGGGCTGGATTTTAGACCCAACCTTTGGAGTAATTTCAATGTCTACCACCATGCGCGAAATGCTGGAAGCCGGTGTCCATTTCGGTCACCAAACCCGCTTCTGGAATCCCAAGATGTCGCCGTTCATCTTCGGCCATCGCAACAAGATTCACATCATCAACCTGGAAAAGTCGCTTCCGATGTTCCAGGACGCGATGAAGTACGCCAAGCAGCTCACGGCCAACCGCGGCACGGTGCTCATGGTCGGCACGAAGCGCCAGGCCCGCGAGATCGTCGCCGCTGAAGCACGCCGTGCCGGCGTGCCGTTCGTCGACACCCGCTGGCTCGGCGGCATGCTGACCAACTTCAAGACCGTCAAAACCTCGATCAAGCGTCTGAAGGAAATGAAGGCCCAGCAGGAAATCGGCCTCGACGCGCTCAGCAAGAAGGAACAACTGACCTTCTCGCGCGAAATCGCCAAGCTTGAAAAAGACATCGGCGGCATTCAGGATATGACCGCGCTGCCGGACGCCATCTTCGTGATCGACGTGGGCTTCCACAAGATCGCGGTGGCCGAAGCCAAGAAGCTGGGCATCCCGCTGATCGGCGTGGTCGACTCGAACCATTCGCCTGAAGGCATCGACTACGTGATCCCGGGCAACGACGACTCGTCGAAGGCCGTCACGCTGTACGCCCGCGGTATCGCCGACGCGATCATCGAAGGGCGCAACAGCGCGGGTGGCGATGTGGTCAAGGCCGTTGCCGAAGGCAGCAGCGACGAATTCGTTGAAGTCGAAGAAGGTGCATCGGCCTGATCGACGCTCTCGCGAGCCTGAAGAAGGGGCTTTGGTGCCCCTTTTTTTTAACCTGATTTTTTGAGTGACGGAGATAGAAAAATGGCTGCAATCACCGCAAGCATGGTCGGCGAACTGCGCGCAAAGACCGACGCGCCGATGATGGAATGCAAGAAGGCCCTGACCGAGGCCGAAGGCAACATGGAGAAGGCCGAAGAACTGCTGCGCATCAAGCTCGGCAACAAGGCGGGCAAGGCATCGGGCCGCATCACGGCCGAAGGCGTGGTCACGGCATTCGTCGACGGCGACGCCGGCGGCATGATCGAGATCAACTGCGAAACCGACTTCGTGACCAAGAACGACAGCTTCCTGGCGTTGGCCAACGCCGCTGCCATGCTGGTCGCGAAAAACAATCCGCCCGACATCGCCGCGCTCGGCGCGCTACCGTACGCGCAAGACGGCTTCGGCCCGACGCTCGAAGACGTGCGCAAGGGCCTGATCGGCAAGATCGGCGAGAACATGAGCTTCCGCCGCTTCAAGCGCTTCGCCGGCAACGGCAAGGTCGCGTCGTATCTGCACGGCACGCGCATCGGCGTGATGGTTGAATTCGAAGGCGACGACGCTGCCGCCAAGGACGTCGCGATGCACATCGCGGCCATGAAGCCGGTGTCGATCTCGGCCGCCGACGTGCCAACGGAGCTGATCGAAAAAGAGCGTGCCGTTGCCGCCGGCAAGGCCGAAGAAGATCGCAAGACCGCTGAAGCCGAAGGCAAGAAGACGCAGCCGGCGGACATCGTTGCCAAGCGCATCGAAGGCGGCGTGCAGAAGTACTTGAAGGAGGTCTCGCTCCACAACCAGGCCTTCGTGAAGAACGACAAGCAGACCGTAGAAGCGATGCTGAAGGCCGCCGACACCACGATCAAGGGCTTTACCCTGTACGTGGTCGGCGAAGGCATCGAAAAGAAGGTCGACGACTTCGCAGCCGAAGTCGCGGCGCAAGTCGCTGCTGCCAAGGCGGCCGCGTAATTCCCGCTCTACACTCGCCCCGCCAACCTCAAAGGAAATCACCCATGTCAGAACCCCGCCCGGCCCACAAGCGCATCTTGTTGAAGCTGTCGGGAGAGGCGCTGATGGGTGAAGACGCCTTCGGCATCAACCGCGCGACCATTGTTCGGATGGTGCAGGAGATCGCCGAGGTGGTGAACATGGGCGTGGAGGTGGCGGTCGTCATCGGCGGCGGCAACATCTTCCGTGGCGTGGCGGGCGGCTCGGTCGGCATGGACCGCGCGACCGCCGACTACATGGGCATGCTCGCCACCGTCATGAACGCGCTGGCATTGGCCGACGCCATGGACAAGCAGGGACTGATTGCGCGGGTGATGTCGGCCATCGCCATCGAGCAGGTGGTCGAGCCCTACGTGCGGCCGAAAGCTTTGCAGTACCTGGAAGAGGGCAAGGTCGTGATCTTCGCGGCCGGTACCGGCAACCCGTTCTTCACCACCGACACGGCGGCGGCGCTGCGCGGCGCCGAGATCGGTGCCGAGCTCGTGCTCAAAGCCACCAAGGTCGACGGTGTGTACACCGCCGACCCTAAAAAAGACCCGACAGCCACGCGCTACGCGACGCTGTCGTTCGACGAAGCCATTTCCCAGAATCTCGGCATCATGGACGCCACCGCCTTCGCGCTGTGCCGCGACCAGAAGCTGCCGATCAAGGTGTTTTCGATCTTCAAGAACGGCGCGCTGAAGCGCGTCGTGATGGGCGAAGACGAAGGCACGCTGGTGCACGCTTGAGGAGTATTTCGAGATGACCATTGCAGAGATTCGCAGTGCGACCGACGCCAAGATGAACCAGTCGCTCGCCGCCTTCCAGAACAACCTGACCAAGATCCGTACGGGTCGCGCCAATTCGGCGCTGCTCGACTCGATCCATGTCGACTACTACGGGTCGCAGGTGCCGCTCGGGCAGGTGGCCAACGTGTCGGTGCTCGACTCGCGCACCATCAGTGTCCAGCCCTGGGAAAAGGGCATGGGCGCCAAGATCGAAAAGGCCATCCGCGAAAGCGATCTCGGGCTGAATCCATCGTCGATGGGCGACCTCATCCGCGTGCCGCTGCCCGCGATGAGCGAAGAGCGCCGCCGGGAAATGACCAAGCTCGTGCGCAACGAAGGCGAGGCCGCCAAGATCGCGACCCGCAACCTGCGGCGCGATGCCAACGAATCGGTCAAGAAGCTGGTCAAGGACAAGCTGGCGTCAGAAGACGACCAGAAGCGCGCCGAGGCCGATATCCAGAAGGTCACCGATCGCCACATCGCGGACATCGACCGGATGGTCGCGGCCAAGGAAGCGGAGATCATGGCCGTCTGATATGGCCAAGACGCCCGCGACGCCCCATCACATCGCCATCGTCATGGACGGCAATGGCCGCTGGGCCACGCGGCGGTTTTTGCCGCGCGTGGCGGGCCACAAGCAGGGCGTCGAAGCCCTCCGGCGCTGCGTCAAGGCCTGTGCCGACCGGGGCGTCGGCGTGCTCACGGTGTTCGCCTTTTCCTCCGAGAACTGGAATCGTCCGGTGGAGGAGGTTTCGGGACTGATGGACCTGATGGTGGGCGCGTTGGGCCGCGAAGTCCCGCGTTTGCGCGATGACGGTGTCCGGCTGCATTTTGTCGGCGAGCGCGGCGGACTCTCCGAAAAAATGACCGCTGGGCTGGTCCAGGCGGAAGCCGCGACGGCCCACAACACGCGCCTCATCTTCAACGTGTGCTTCAACTACGGTGGGCGCTGGGACATCGCGCGCGCGGCCGCCACACTCGCCGAACGCGGCGAGCTGCCGACCGAAGCCAATCTCGATCGTGCGATGGCGCTGGCGCATGTGCCGGACCCGGATCTCTTCATTCGCACCGGCGGAGAGCAACGCCTGTCCAATTTCCTGCTCTGGCAAAGCGCCTACGCCGAACTCGTGTTCAGCGACAAGCTGTGGCCCGAGTTCGATGAAGCGGCGCTGGACGAAGCCATCGGCGCCTTCCAGCGCCGTGAACGCCGTTATGGCAAGACCTCGGCGCAGGTGTCGACCGACACCGAGCGCAGCCGGCTGCCGGCCTGACCCGGCCGCGATCGTCGGCATAAGGACGCATGCTCAAACAACGAATCATCACCGCCCTCGTGCTGCTGGCCATCCTGCTACCGGCGCTCTTCTACCCGTCTGCGCCCGGCGCGTTGCCGGTGCCCTTCGCCTGCGTGATGCTTGTGCTCATTGCCGCGGCCGGCTGGGAATGGGGCAAGCTCAACGGGTACGGGCAGGGCGTTGCGCTGCTCCTCGGCGCCGAGACCTTCGCGCTGTGCGCGTTGTCCTGGGCGCTGGGTCTGCTCGAGGGTCCGCTGCCGATGGTCTGGATCGTGGCCAGCGCATGCTGGGTGTTGGGTGGCGCCGCGCTGTTGCGGTTCGGCGTGCCCGGTTGGCCGCGCGTTCCGAAGCCGGTGCGCGTCGTGGGCGGGCTGCTGGCGCTGTGGGTCGCATGGCTCGCTGCGGTGCAGGCGCGGATGGTCGGGGTCAACTTCCTGCTGTCGATCCTGCTGCTCGTCTGGATGGCGGATATTTGCGCCTATTTTGCGGGCCGCGCTTTCGGCCTGAAGTTCTCGCGCAGCAAGCTCGCGCCCTCCATCAGCCCGGGCAAGAGCTGGGAAGGCGTTTGGGGCGGCGTGATCGGCGTGGTCGTGCTGGCGGTGCTGTGGGCTTGGGCCGATCACTCCGCGCAGGCCCGGGTCAGCAGTCTCCACACCGTGCTGATTGCACGCGGGTGGTGGCTGCTGCCGATCGGCGTCCTGTTCATGGTGGCGATGAGCGTCGTGGGCGACCTCGTCGAGTCGCTGGTCAAGCGCAGCGCCGGCGCCAAGGACAGCAGCAACCTGTTGCCGGGCCACGGTGGCGTTCTCGACCGGGTCGATGCGCTGCTGCCGGCGTTGCCGATCGCCATGATGCTGGCGTTCACATGAGCGTTCCGAAGCAACGGGTGACGGTGCTGGGCTCGACCGGCTCGGTCGGTGCCAACACGCTCGATGTGATGGCGCGCCATCCCGAGCGCTACGAGGTTTTTGCGTTGTCCGCGGCGACCAAGGTCGACGAATTGCTCGCGCAGTGCGCGCGCTTCACGCCCCGATTCGCCGTGATGGCGAGTGCCCCGCACGCCCAACAGCTGGCTGACAAGCTCGCGCAGAGCGGGCTGGCGACGCGCGTGTTGACGGCGCCGGATGCGCTCGAAACCATCGCGTCGCACGACGAGGTCGATGCGGTGATGGCCGCCATCGTCGGTGCTGCCGGACTGGGTCCGTGCCTCGCCGCGGCGCGCGCCGGCAAGCGGCTGCTGCTGGCCAACAAGGAAGCACTGGTCGTCGGCGGCGAACTTTTCATGCGAACGGTGCGCGAAGGTGGCGCCACGCTGCTGCCGATCGACAGCGAGCATTCGGCCATTTTCCAGTCACTCCCGGAAGACCCCTCGACCTGGGCGCGGCGCATCGACAAGATCATCCTGACTGCCTCGGGCGGGCCGTTCCGGACCCGCGCGCCGGACACCTTGAGCGCGGTCACGCCCGAGCAGGCCTGTGCGCATCCGAACTGGGTGATGGGCCGCAAGATTTCGGTGGACTCCGCCACGATGATGAACAAGGCGCTCGAAGTGATCGAGGCGCGCCATCTGTTCGGCGTCACGCCTGAACAGATCGAGGTGGTGATCCATCCGCAAAGCGTGGTCCATTCGATGGTGCAGTTCGCCGACGCCTCGGTCATTGCGCAGTTGGGCACGCCCGACATGCGGGTACCGATCGCGGTCGGCCTGGCCTGGCCCGAGCGCATCGAGAGCGGTGCGGGTCGCCTTGACTTTCGCCGGATGAGCGCACTGACTTTTGAGGCGCCGGACGCGGCGCTCTTTCCGGGCCTCGATCTGGCGTGGCAGGCGCTGCGCGCGGTGTCCGGAACCACGGCGGTGCTCAATGCGGCCAACGAAGTGGCGGTCCAGGCCTTTCTGGACCGGCGATTGCGCTTCGACCACATCCACGCTGTGAACATGGAAACTTTGGAAGCGGTGACCCCCTCCAAGCCCACATCGCTGGCCGACCTGCTGGCGCTGGACGAGACCGCGCGCCGTGCGGCCAACGCGACAGTTCTTCGACTCACCGCCTGAATTTCCGACCCGAACCGGAGACCCTTGATGCTCACCATCGTTGCCTTCATCGTGGCCCTCGGCATCCTGATCGCGGTGCACGAATATGGCCACTATCGCGTCGCTGTGGCCTGTGGCGTCAAGGTGATCCGCTTCTCCGTCGGATTCGGCAAGACGCTGTATCGCTGGCAGCCCAAGCGCCAGCATCCGGGGCAGAGCACCGAATTTGTCATCGCCGCGTTTCCACTGGGCGGCTACGTGAAGATGCTCGACGAGCGTGAGGCGCCCGTGGCTCCCGAAGACCGGCATCGTGCCTTCAACACGCAGCCGCTGCGCTCGCGTGCCGCCATCGTGGCGGCCGGGCCGATCGCCAATCTGCTGCTGGCCGTAGCGCTCTACACCGCGGTGAACTGGATCGGCGTGAAGGAGCCGGTCGCGACGCTGGCGCGCCCCGTGGCGGCGTCCCTGGCCGAGCAAGCCGGGCTGCGCGGCGGTGAACACATCACCCGGGCCGGCTTCGACGGGCAGCTCGACCCGGTCGACTCGTTCGAAGACCTCCGCTGGCGCATGACGCGTGCCGCGCTCGACGGCCGCGATCTCACTCTGGAAGTGGCGGGCGAGGGCGGTCGTCCGGCCCGTGAGCTGGTGCTGCCCTTGAGTCGCGTGGGCGCCAAAGACGCCGATGCGCAGATGTTTCGCAAGATCGGCGTGATCGCTCCGTTGACGCGGCCGGAGATCGGCGACGTCGTGGCCGGTGGCGCCGGCGAGCGTGCCGGTCTGCGCAAGGGTGACCTCGTCCAGTCGATCGGCCCCGTGGGCATCGTCGACGGACAGCAATTGCGGGAAGTGATTCGCGCGTCGGTGGAGGGCGGGCAACCGAAGACGCAGTCCTGGTCGATCGAGCGGGCCGGCAAACCCATGACCCTCGATGTCGCACCGGAAGTGCGCGACGAAGGCGCGCTGAAAGTGGGCCGCATCGGCGCCTACGTCGGTGCCCCACCCGAGATGGTGACGGTGCGGCAAGGCGTGCTCGGTGGCATGTGGCGCGGCGCCGTGCGCACCTGGGAGGTTTCGGCGCTCACGGTGCGCATGATGGGCAAGATGGTCATCGGCGAAGCGTCCCTGAAGAATCTCAGTGGTCCGCTGACCATCGCAGACTATGCTGGCAAATCGGCGAGCATGGGGTTGACCCAATACCTTGTCTTTCTTGCGCTGATCAGCGTCAGTCTCGGCGTGCTGAACCTCATGCCGCTGCCGGTCCTCGATGGCGGGCACCTGATGTATTATCTTTGGGAGGGGTTGACAGGCAAAAGTGTCTCTGATGCCTGGATGGAACGCTTTCAACGCGGCGGCGTCGCGCTGCTGCTGGTCATGATGTCGATTGCACTTTTCAACGACGTCAATCGGCTCTTTGGTTAACTTTTGCCGACGCCTTCCGCGTTGGCCCATTTCACAGATGAACACAAACTTCAGTCGCTTTCGCCTGCGTAGCGTTGCCGCAGTGGTCGCCAGCGCGTTGACCGCCACGGCTGCATGGGCGGTCGAGCCTTTCACGGTTCGCGACATCCGCGTGGAGGGTTTGCAGCGCGTCGAGGCCGGCACGATCTTCGCGTCGCTTCCGCTGCGTGTCGGTGACACCTACAGCGACGATCGCGGCTCGGCGGCGATCCGCGCGCTGTTCGATCTCGGTCTCTTCAAGGACGTTCGAATTGACGTGAGCGGCAATGTGCTGGTGGTCATCGTCGAAGAACGGCCGACCATTGCCGACGTCGACTTCGTGGGAACCAAGGAATTCGAGAAGACGGCCTTGCAGAAGGCATTGCGGGAAGTTGGACTGGCCGACGGCCGCCCGTACGACAAGGCACTGGCCGACCGTGCCGAGCAGGAGCTCAAGCGCCAGTACGTCAGCAAGAGCCTCTACAACGCAGAAGTCATCACCACCGTCACGCCCATCGAACGCAATCGGGTGAACCTGACGTTCACGGTCACCGAGGGTGACTCGGCTCGCATTCGTGAAGTGCGCGTGGTCGGCAACAAGGCCTTCAGCGAGTCCACGTTGCTCGATCTGTTCGACCAGGACAGCGGCGGCTTCATGAGCTGGTACACGAAGTCGAACCAGTACTCGCGCGCCAAGCTCAGTGCCGACCTTGAAACGCTTCGCTCGTACTACCTCACCCGCGGCTATCTCGAGTTCCGCATCGATTCCACACAGGTTGCGATTTCGCCCGATCGGCAGGACTTGGCTGTCACGGTGAACATCACCGAGGGCGAGAAGTTCGTCGTGTCCGGCATCAAGCTCAACGGCAACTACCTCGGCCGCGACGACGAGTTCAAGTCGCTCGTGACCATCAAGCCGGGTGAGGCCTACAACGGGGAGGACGTCACCTCGACCACGAAGGCGTTCACCGACTATTTCGGCACGTTTGGCTATGCGTTCGCCCGCGTGCAGGCGCAGACCGAAGTCGATCGCCCGAACAACCGCGTCGCGCTCACGATCCAGGCCGAACCTTCGCGCCGCGTCTACGTGCGCCGCGTCAACATCGGGGGCAACAATCGCACGCGCGACGAAGTGCTGCGCCGTGAGTTCCGTCAGTACGAAGCGTCCTGGTACGACGGCGACAAGATCAAGCTGTCGCGCGATCGTCTCGACCGGCTCGGTTTCTTCACCGAAGTGAATGTCGACACGATGGAGATTCCCGGCACGCCCGACCAAGTCGATTTGACTGTCACCGTGGCCGAGAAGCCAACGGGTTCCCTGCAACTTGGCGCCGGTTTTTCCAGCGCGGAAAAGGTGTCGTTCAATTTCGGCATCACGCAAGAGAACGTTTTCGGCTCGGGCAATTATCTTGGTTTGCAGCTCAACACCAGCAGCTACAACAAGACCATTTCCGTGACGGCGACCGATCCGTATTTCACTTCGGACGGCATCTCGCGCACTTTCAGCCTGTACCACACGACCACGCGTCCTTATTACTCGGCAGACGGCGACTACGCGCTGAAGCACCAGGGCGCGTCCGTCAGTTTCGGCGTTCCGTTCGGCGAGATCGACACGGTGTTCTTCGGCGGCGGCATTGAACGCTATCAGTTCGACCCGGGCAGCACGGGCACCTTCAACGCCACCACCGGGCAATTCGTCAGCACGTCTCCGCAGGCCTATCGCGATTACTTCGGTTGCACGACCCAGAACGCGCTGATCCAGGATTGCGGACGTGCATCGGTTTGGGGCATTCCGCTGACCGTCGGCTGGGCACGGGACGATCGCGACAGCGCACTGGTTCCTACCCGGGGCAAGGTGCAACGCGCCAACCTGGAAGTCGGAGTCGGTGGCGACATGAAGTACGTCAAGACCAGCTACCAGTACCAGCAGTTCTTCCCGCTCAACAAGCAGTACACGTTGTCGATCAACGGCGAGGTGGGGCTCGGCAAGGCGTTCGGCAGCGACACGGTCAACGACGTCGCGCTGGCCAACAAGGGCTTCCCGATCTTCAAGAACTTCTATGCAGGGGGTCTTGGATCGATTCGGGGCTTCGAGCAGAACTCGCTCGGACCGCGTGACGCCATCACGGGCGCTGCGTTGGGTGGCACGAAAAAGGCGGTCTTCAACCTCGAGCTGAGCACGCCGTTCCCGGGTGCAGGCAACGATCGCACCCTGCGTCTGTACACCTTCTTCGACGTCGGCAATGTGTTCGCGGAGCGCCAACTCGGCACGACCGACGTGCAGTGGAAAGCACAGCAGAAGGTGCGTGCATCAGCCGGTCTCGGGATCAGCTGGATCTCGCCGTTGGGCCCGTTGCGCCTTGCTTACGCGATCCCTGTGCGCCAGCAAAAGGAAGTGGCCGACCCGAACAATGCGTTCGTGCCGCTGGTGCAGAAAGATAGAATTCAAAGTTTGCAATTCCAGATTGGAACCTCGTTCTGATGAATTATTTGGTTCGCGCGGCCGGCGCATTTCTGATTCCTGCTTTCGCTCTTCTGGCCGTGCCCGCACAGGCGCAAGAGACCTTCCGCGTGGGTTTCGTCAATCCGGATCGGGTGCTTCGCGAGGCCCAGCCCGCGAAGGCGGCGCAGGCCAAGCTGGAGGCCGAGTTCTCCAAGCGCGAAAAGGAACTGACCGCCTTGGGCGAAACGCTCAAGAGTGCGTCTGAAAAGTTCGAGCGCGAAGCGGCGAGCCTTCCAGAAGCGCAGCGCACCCAACGTCAGCGGACGCTGGTCGACCAGGATCGGGATTTCCAGCGCAAGCGCCGTGAGTTCCAGGAAGACCTGAATGCGCGCAAGAACGAAGAATTGCAGCAGGTCTACGAGCGCGCGAACCGTGTGGTCAAGCAGGTCGCAGAGGCTGAAAAGTACGACGCGATCCTGCAGGAAGCGATCTACATCAATCCCAAGCATGACATCACCGATAAGGTGATCAAGGCGCTCAACGCGCCGTCGTCTGCCGGCGGGAAGTAAGGCGCAAACAGCAGTGGCCATGCGGCTTGGCGCCATCGTCGAGGCCCTTGGCGGCGAGCTCGTGGGCGATCCCGAGGCGGCAATCGAGCGGCTGGCGCCGCTTCAAAGTGCGATGCCCGATGCGCTCGCATTCTTGAGCCATCCCAAATACCAGAAAGAGCTGGCGGCTTCACGGGCTGCATGCGTCATCGTGTCGATCGCGATGAA
The DNA here is from genome assembly GCF_001577265.1 of Variovorax sp. PAMC 28711. Lineage (NCBI taxonomy): Bacteria > Pseudomonadati > Pseudomonadota > Betaproteobacteria > Burkholderiales > Comamonadaceae > Variovorax > Variovorax sp. PAMC 28711. The sequence continues at coordinate 3,917,852 of NZ_CP014517.1, forward strand.
GGCTCCGGCCTCGGCGCGTGGCGCCTGCATCGTGACGGCCGATCCGTACTTGTATTTCGCGCGGCTCACGCAACTGTGGAAGGCGCAACATGCGCGCCCCGTGGCGGAGCGTATTCATCCGAGCGCGGTGATCGACGTGGAGGCCAGCGTCGATCCGACGGCCCACGTCGGCGCGCTCTGCGTGGTTGAGCGAGGCGCCCGGATCGGTGCAGACACGGTGCTCAAGTCCCGTGTGACCGTGGGCGAAGATTGCGTGATCGGCGCGCGTTGCTTGCTGCATCCGGGCGTGGTGATCGGTGCCGACGGGTTCGGCCTCGCGCCGCACGAAGGCGCCTGGGTCAAGATCGAGCAACTCGGCGCAGTGCGGATCGGCAACGACGTCGAGATCGGCGCCAACACCTGCATCGATCGGGGAGCGTTGGAAGACACCGTCATCGAAGACGGCGTGAAGCTCGACAACCTGATCCAGATCGGCCACAACGTGCGCGTCGGCAAACACACGGCGATGGCCGGTTGCGTCGGCGTCGCGGGGAGCGCCGTCATCGGCGCCCACTGCACGATCGGCGGTGGCGCGATTGTGCTGGGCCACCTGACGCTGGCCGATGGCGTACACATCTCGGCGGCTACGGTGGTCACGCGTTCCATTCACAAGCCCGGTCAGTACACCGGCATGTTTCCCATCGACGACAATGCTGCCTGGGAAAAAAACGCTGCGACGCTCAAGCAACTTCACAGTCTGCGTGAGCGGCTCAAGGCGCTTGAAAAAACGATGCAGCAGGACAAAACACCATGACGACGACGCTCGATATCCATCACATCCTCAAGCTGCTGCCGCACCGCTATCCCTTTCTGCTCGTCGACCGGGTGCTCGACATGGAAAAGGGCAAGCGCATCACCGCCCTGAAGAACGTGACGATGAACGAGCCTTTCTTCAACGGCCACTTTCCGCACCGACCCGTGATGCCTGGCGTGCTGATGCTCGAAGCGATGGCGCAGGCCGCCGCGCTGCTGTCGTTCTATTCGCACGACATCGTGCCCGACGACAACACGGTCTATTACTTCGCCGCCATCGACGGCGCGCGCTTCAAGCGGCCCGTGGAGCCGGGCGACCAGCTCACGCTCGAGGTCGAAATCGACCGCATCAAGGCGGGCATATCCAAGTTCCGCGGACGCGCGATGGTCGGCGATGCGCTGGCCTGCGAAGCGACGCTGATGTGCGCGATGCGCCAGCTCAGCTGATCCTGGGCGCATGACGCAGGTTCATTCGACGGCGGTCGTCGACCCGAAAGCCCAACTCGACGCTTCGGTGTCGGTGGGTCCGTTCACCGTGATCGGGCCGCACGTGAAGATCGGTGCCGGCACCACGGTGGGCGCCCATTGCGTGATCGAAGGGCACACCACCATCGGCGCCGACAACCGAATCTTCCAGTTTTCCTCGCTCGGCGCAGTGCCGCAAGACAAGAAGTACGCGGGCGAGGCCACCGAACTCGTGATCGGCGATCGCAACACGGTTCGCGAGTTCTGCACCTTCAACCTGGGCACGGCGCAGGACGTGGGCGTCACCCGCATCGGCAACGACAACTGGATCATGGCGTACGTGCACATCGCGCACGACTGCCAGCTTGGCAACCAGATCACGATGGCCAACGCCGCCACGCTCGCCGGACACGTCGAGGTGGGCGACTGGGCCACGGTGGGCGGACTGGTCGGTGTGCTGCAGCGCATGCGCATCGGCGCGCACGCGATGGTCGGTTTCGCGAGCCACGTCGGCAAGGACATTCCGCCCTACATGGTGGTGGACGGCAACCCGCTCGCGGTGCGCGGCGTGAACCTCGTCGGGCTGCGCCGGCGCGACTTTTCGGCCGAACGCATTGCCGCGATCCGCGAGATGCACAAGCTCCTGTACCGGCAAGGCAAGACGCTGGACGAATCCCGCGCGGCCATTCTCGCGTTGGCCGGGCAGACGCCCGGCGCCGCGGCGGACGTCGCGCTGATGGATGCGTTTCTCGGCAGCTCCGTCGGCGGCATCGCGCGCTAGCGATGTCGGCGCCGCCTCGTGTCGTGACGGCCGATACCGCCATGCGCCGGTTCGCAATGGTCGCCGGCGAGCCGTCGGGCGACCTTCTGGCCGGGCTTTTACTCGATGGCCTTTGCGCTCGTTGGCCCGATTTGCAAACCGTCGGCATCGGCGGACCCCGCATGCTGGCGCATGGGTTCCAAAGCTGGTGGCCCCAAGAAAAGCTCGCGGTGCGCGGCTACATCGAGGTGCTGCGGCACTACGCCGAGATCGCCGGCATCCGGCGTCATCTGAAGGCGCGGCTGCTGGTTGACAAGCCTGAACTGTTCATCGGCGTCGACGCACCTGACTTCAATCTCGACCTCGAGGCGGGTCTGCGTTGTAGCGGTATCAAGACGGTGCACTTCGTGTGCCCATCGATCTGGGCCTGGCGCGCCGGTCGCATCGACAAGATTCGCGCGGCGGCCGACCACGTGCTGTGCATCTTTCCGTTCGAGCCCGCACTGCTCGCCAAAGAGGGCGTGGCGGCAACCTATGTGGGCCATCCGATCGCCAACGTGATCCCCATGACGCCGGACCGCGGAGCGGCCCGCGCGGCGCTCGGTCTCGCGGCCGACGCGACCGTCGTGGCGTTGCTGCCCGGCAGCCGGCGTTCCGAGGTGCGCTATCTGGCTTCGAGGTTCTTTGCGGCCGCGGCGCTCATGCTGCGGGCGCAACCGTCTCTCCAGTTCGTCGCACCCATCCTGCCAGGGCTTCATGCCGAGGTGGAGGGGCTGCTGAGCACGGCGGGAATGGCCGGGCGGGTGACGCTGCTCGACGGGCAATCGCACGCGGCGCTTGCGGCCTGCGATGTCACGCTCATCGCCAGCGGCACTGCCACGCTCGAAGCGGCGCTCTTCAAGCGCCCGATGGTCATTGCCTACAACATGAACCGCCTGTCCTGGCACCTGATGCAGCGCCAGCAATTGCAACCGTGGGTGGGCTTGCCCAACATCCTGTGCGGCGAGTTCGCCGTGCCGGAGTTGTTGCAGGACGCCGCGACGCCTGCTGCACTCGCCGAGGCCACGCTCGCGTGGCTCCACGCGCCCGATGCGGTCGCGGCGCTCGAACAACGATTTGCCGCGCTGCATTCGCAATTGCGGCGCGATACCCCGACACTGTGCGCCGATGCGATCCAGAACGTTCTTGAAGGCTGAACAGGCGTCCCTGCTGTGGGACGTGCCGGGCTTGCTCGCTGGCGTCGACGAGGCCGGCCGCGGCCCGCTCGCCGGACCCGTCGTGGCGGCGGCGGTCATCCTCGACGACAAGCATCCGATTCGCGGGTTGGCCGACTCCAAGACGCTGACGGCCTTGCAGCGCGAACGGCTCAATGACCAGATCCTGGCGCGCGCGCTGTGCTGCTCCGTGGCGCACGCCTCCGTCGAGGAAATCGATACGCACAACATCCTCCAGGCAACGATGCTCGCCATGCGTCGCGCGGTCGAAGGCCTTCGCCTGAAACCGGCCAAGGTGCTGGTCGACGGCAACCGGCTGCCGGTGCTCGACGTGCTGGCCGAAGCCATCGTCAAGGGCGATTCGCGCGTCAAGGCGATTTCGGCCGCATCGATCCTGGCCAAGGTGCATCGCGACAGGCTGTGCCAGCAGCTGCACGACGAATTTCCCCACTACGGCTTTGCCGGCCACAAGGGCTACGGCACGCCCGAACACCTCGATGCCCTGCTGCGCCACGGCGCCTGCGTGCACCATCGCCGTTCGTTCAGTCCGGTCGCGGCGGCACTGGCGCGCGGCGCCGTGGTCCAGGTGCAGATCTCCGCATGACGGCACCGGAGGTCAGCCACGTCAGCTCGCGGGACAACCCGCTGCTGAAAGACCTGCGAAAACTGGCGCAAGACCCGGGCGCTTACCGCAAGCTCGGACGGCTCTGGCTCGAAGGCGATCACCTGTGCCGCGCGGCGCTGGCGCGCGGCGTTCGGCCTGCGATCGGCGTGTTTTCCGCATCGTTCTGGCCGGTGGCGCCTGCGCAATGGACGCAGGCCGCCGTCAAGACGATCGTGATCGACGACGCACTGCTCGCTGCCTTGAGCGGCCTGGAATCGCCGGCGCCGATGGGTTTCGTGCTCGACCTGCCGCCGCGCCCCGAGCTGCTCACCGACGCCGCGACTGTGGTGCTCGACCGGCTGCAGGACGCGGGCAATGTCGGGTCGATCCTGCGCAGCGCGTCGTCGTTCGGCTTCACGCAGGTGGTGGCGCTCAAGGGCACGGCGGCGCTGTGGGCGCCGAAAGTGCTCCGGGCCGGCATGGGCGCGCATTTCGGGCTCCGGTTGATCGAGGGCGTCGGCGCTGAAGTGCTCGACGGGCTGGCGGTGCCGATGGTCGCGACCAGCTCGCACCACGGCGAATGGCTGCATCAGACCCGCCTGCCGCATCCCTGCGCCTGGCTGATGGGGCACGAAGGGCAGGGCGTGTCGCCCGAACTGGAAGCGCGCGCGCGCCACCGCATCCGCATCGCGCAGCCCGGCGGTGAGGAGTCGCTCAACGTGGCCGCAGCCGCCGCTATTTGCCTTCACGCGAGTGCGGCCGGCGCCGCCGGTTGAAGGCCGGGTCGCTATAATCAAGGGCTTTCCCGCATTCACCCCCGCCCACCGCGCACGCAAGCCAACTCCTCGACGAAAGTCGCGACCCAACGAGTCAACTCCTTGGGTGCGCTCTGGGCGTCATCCATCCGGAGAACCCAGTGCTTTTGTCTCTCAAGGGAGCTTTCCCGCCCGCCATCCTGGCGCTCGCAGACGGCACGGTCTTTCAAGGCAATTCGATTGGCGCTGCCGGCGCCACCGCCGGCGAAGTGGTGTTCAACACTGCGATGTCCGGTTACCAGGAAATCCTGACCGACCCCAGCTATTGCCAGCAGATCGTGACGCTCACGTATCCGCACATCGGCAACTACGGTGTCAACGAGGAAGACGTCGAAGCCGACAAGATCCACGCCGCCGGGCTGATCATCAAAGACCTGCCGCTGGGCGCCTCCAACTTCCGCAAGACCGCCACGCTCAATGAGTACCTGGTGGCCGGCAAGACGGTCGCCATCGCCAACATCGACACCCGCAAGCTCACCCGTCATCTGCGCACGCACGGCGCGCAGAACGGCTGCATCCTCGGCCTCGCCGAGGGCGAAGCGGTGACAGAGGCGCTGATCGACAAGGCGGTCGAGGCGGCAAGGGCCGCGCCGAGCATGGCCGGCCTCGACCTGGCCAGGGTGGTTTCGGTCAAGCAGACCTACGAGTGGACGCAGACCGAGTGGAAGCTCGGCGCGGGCTACGGCGTGCAGATCACCCCGAAGTTCCACGTGGTCGCCTTCGACTACGGCGTCAAGAAAAACATCCTGCGCATGATCGCGCAGCGCGGCGCGCGCATCACCGTGGTGCCGGCACAAACGCCGGCGGCCGACGTGCTCAAGCTGAAGCCCGACGGCATCTTCCTGGCCAACGGCCCGGGCGACCCCGAGCCGTGCGACTACGCGATCGCCGCGGTCGCGGAACTGATCGAAACCGGCATCCCGACCTTCGGCATTTGCCTGGGCCACCAGATCATGGCGCTGGCCTCGGGCGCGAAAACTTTCAAGATGAAGTTCGGCCACCACGGCGCGAACCACCCGGTGAAAGACCTGGACAACGCCCGCGTGAGCATCACGAGCCAGAACCACGGTTTCGCGGTCGACGAGAAGTCGCTGCCCGCCACCCTGCGCCCGACCCACATCAGCCTGTTCGACAACACGCTGCAAGGCCTGGCGCGCACCGACAAGCCGGCCTTCTGCTTCCAGGGCCACCCTGAGGCATCGCCGGGTCCGCACGACATCGGCTACCTGTTCGACCGCTTCACGGCATTGATGGAGAAACATAAAAATGCCTAAGCGCACAGACCTCAAGAGCATCCTCATCATCGGCGCCGGCCCGATCATCATCGGCCAGGCCTGCGAGTTCGACTACTCGGGCGTGCAGGCCTGCAAGGCGCTGCGGGAGGAGGGCTACAAGGTCATCCTCATCAACAGCAACCCGGCGACGATCATGACCGACCCGGCCACGGCCGACGTCACCTACATTGAGCCGATCACCTGGCAAACGGTCGAAAAGATCATCGCCAAGGAAAAGCCCGACGCGATCCTGCCGACGATGGGCGGCCAGACCGCGCTCAATTGCGCGCTCGACCTGTGGCGCCATGGCGTGCTCGCCAAGTACAACGTCGAGTTGATCGGCGCCACGCCCGAAGCCATCGACAAGGCCGAAGACCGTCTGAAGTTCAAGGACGCGATGACCAAGATCGGTCTCGGGTCGGCGCGCTCGGGCATCGCCCACACGATGGACGAAGCCTGGGCCGTGCAGAAGACGCTCGGCTTCCCGACAGTGATCCGCCCCAGCTTCACCCTTGGCGGCACCGGCGGCGGCATCGCCTACAACCCGGACGAGTTCGAGACCATCTGCAAGCGCGGCCTGGAAGCCTCGCCGACCAACGAGCTGCTGATCGAAGAGTCGCTGCTCGGCTGGAAAGAGTACGAGATGGAAGTGGTCCGCGACACCGCGGACAACTGCATCATCGTCTGCTCGATCGAGAACCTCGACCCGATGGGCGTGCACACAGGCGATTCGATCACCGTGGCGCCGGCCCAGACGCTGTCCGACAAGGAATACCAGATTCTCCGCAACGCCTCTCTGGCGGTGCTGCGCGAGATCGGCGTCGACACCGGCGGGTCGAACGTGCAGTTCTCGATCAACCCGAAGGACGGCCGCATGGTCGTCATCGAGATGAACCCGCGCGTGTCGCGATCGTCGGCGCTGGCGTCGAAGGCCACGGGCTTTCCGATCGCCAAGGTCGCGGCCAAGCTGGCCGTCGGCTACACGCTCGATGAGCTGCGCAACGACATCACGGGCGGCGCCACGCCGGCCTCGTTCGAGCCCTCGATCGACTACGTGGTCACGAAGATTCCGCGCTTCGCCTTCGAGAAATTTCCGCAGGCCGATTCGCGCCTCACGACGCAGATGAAGTCGGTGGGCGAGGTGATGGCCATGGGCCGCACCTTCCAGGAGTCGTTCCAGAAGGCGCTGCGCGGACTCGAAGTCGGCGTGGACGGCCTGAACGAAAAGACGCAGGACCGCGAAGTGCTCGAGAAGGAGCTGGGCGAGCCCGGCCCCGAGCGCATCTGGTACGTCGGCGACGCGTTCGCCATGGGCCTGAGCGTCGACGAAGTCTTCTCGCTCACCAAAATCGACCCGTGGTTCCTGGTGCAGATCGAGGAGATCGTGAAGATCGAGCTTGAACTCGAAACCATGTCGCTCGACCAGATCGACAAGGACACGCTGCTCGCACTCAAGAAGAAGGGCTTTTCCGACCGCCGCCTCGCGCGCCAGTTGAAGACCACCGACACCGCCATTCGCGAGAAGCGCCGCGCCCTGGGCGTGCGCCCGGTCTACAAGCGCGTCGACACCTGCGCAGCCGAGTTCGCGACCAACACCGCCTACATGTACTCGACGTACGAGGACGAATGCGAAGCCGAACCCACGAACAATAAAAAGATCATGGTGCTTGGCGGCGGCCCCAACCGCATCGGCCAGGGCATCGAGTTCGACTATTGCTGTGTGCATGCGGCGCTGGCGCTGCGCGAAGACGGCTACGAGACCATCATGGTCAATTGCAATCCGGAAACCGTGTCGACCGACTACGACACCAGCGACCGCCTGTACTTCGAGCCGCTCACGCTCGAAGACGTGCTCGAGATCGTCGACAAGGAAAAGCCGGCCGGCGTGATCGTGCAGTACGGCGGCCAGACGCCACTCAAGCTTGCGCTGGACCTCGAAGCCAACGGCGTGCCGATCATCGGCACCTCGCCCGACATGATCGACGCGGCCGAAGACCGCGAACGCTTCCAGCAGCTGCTGCACGAACTCGGCTTGCGCCAGCCGCCGAATGCGACCGCGCGCACCGAACCCGAAGCGCTCGAAAAGGCTGCGGCGCTGGGCTATCCGCTGGTGGTGCGTCCGAGCTACGTGCTCGGCGGCCGCGCGATGGAAATCGTGCACGAGCAGCGCGACCTCGAGCGCTACATGCGCGAAGCGGTCAAGGTGAGCCACGACTCGCCGGTGCTGCTTGATCGCTTCCTGAACGATGCGGTCGAGTGCGACGTCGACTGCATCCGCGACGCCGAGGGCGGCACGTTGATCGGCGGCGTGATGGAACACATCGAACAGGCTGGCGTGCATTCGGGCGACTCCGCCTGCTCGCTCCCGCCGTACAGCCTTAACGCCGACACGATCACCGAGCTCAAGCGACAGAGCGCCGCCATGGCCAAGGCGTTGAACGTGATCGGCTTGATGAACGTGCAGTTCGCCATCCAGCAGAAAGACGGCAAGGACGTCATCTATGTGCTCGAAGTGAATCCACGGGCTTCGCGCACCGTGCCGTTCGTGAGCAAGGCGACCGGCATCCAGCTGGCGAAGGTCGCGGCGCGCTGCATGGCGGGCCAGTCGCTGGCGTCGCAGGGCATCACGAAGGAAGTGACGCCGCCGTACTTCAGCGTGAAAGAGGCCGTGTTCCCGTTCGTCAAGTTCCCGGGCGTGGACACGATCCTCGGTCCGGAAATGAAATCGACCGGCGAAGTCATGGGCGTGGGCAAGACTTTCGGCGAAGCGTTCGTCAAGTCGCAAATCGGTGCCGGCACCATCCTGCCGAAGTCCGGCAAGGTCTTCGTCTCGGTGAAGAACAACGACAAGGCGCGCGCCGTCGACGTGGCGCGCGGTCTGGCCAAGCTGGGGTTCGAATTGATCGCGACCAAGGGCACGGCCGCGGCGATGGCGGCCGCTGGCGTTTCATGCGCCACGGTGAACAAGGTCACCGAAGGCCGTCCGCACATTGTCGACATGATCAAGAACAACGAGATCGCACTGGTCATCAACACGGTGGAAGAGCGCCGCAACGCGATCACCGACTCGCGCCAGATCCGCACCTCGGCCCTGCTCGCGCGCGTGACGACCTTCACCACGATCTTCGGCGCCGAAGCGGCGGTCGAAGGCATGCAACACATGGACGAGTTGGGCGTGATTTCCGTGCAGGAGATGCACGCGCAGCTGGCCGCCATGGTCTGACATGGCGAAGGCGATGGACACGCAACTCGTCGAACTCGGTCTGACCGACTGGCGCGCGGCCACGCCGAACGACGACTGGATCGCGGCGCTCGAGGCCGGCAAGGTGCTGTACTTTCCGCGCCTGGCATTCGAGTTGCTGGCCACCGAACGTGCCTTGCTCACGCCGGGTGTGCTGTCGCCCGACGTGCGCAACATCAGCCTGTCGCAAGACGGGCGCATCAAGGGCGTGGCCGGTGACGAATCGACGCAGCGCGCGGTCGCCGCGATGGTGGGGCGTTTCAGCGCACAGGCGCAGGCGCTCATCCATGGTCTGTTACCGGACTACAAGCCCGCGCTGCGGCTCGCGCCGACCAGCTACCGGCCGGCGCACGTCGAAACGCGGGTGCAATCCTGGCGCGCCGACGACAAGCGGCTGCATGTCGATTCATTTCCGTCGCGACCGAACTACGGCGAGCGCATCCTGCGGGTGTTCACCAACGTGAACCCCGACAACATGCCGCGGGTCTGGCGCGTTGGCGAACCGTTTGAAGAGGTCGCCAGGCGCTTCTTGCCGCGCGCGAAGCCGTATGTGCGCTGGCAAGCCCGACTGCTGCGCGCGTTGCGGGTGACCAAATCGCTGCGCAGCGAATACGACCACTTGATGCTGCAGTTGCACGACGGCATGAAGTCGGACCTGGACTACCAGAAGACGTCACCGCAGGAGACCGCGGCGTTCCCGCCCGGCTCGGTGTGGGTGTGTTTTTCCGACCAGACCTCGCACGCCGTCATGTCGGGCCAGTACATGCTCGAGCAGACGCTTCATCTGCCCGCGGCGAAGCAATACAATCCAGACTCGAGCCCGCTCGCCATCCTGAGCCGGCTGACCGGACGCAAGCTCGTCTGATCTGTCCCCCCAATCGACCGCCGAACGGCATCGTTCGGCGGTTTCGTTTTATGGAGAACCAACCATGGCCACCATCCCCATCACCAAACGCGGCGCCGAGAAGTTGCGCGCTGAACTGCATCAACTGAAGACGGTCGACCGCCCCTGGGTCATCAACGCGATTTCCGAAGCGCGCGCGCAGGGCGACCTGAGCGAGAACGCCGAGTACGAAGTCGCCAAGGACCGCCAGGGCTTCATCGAAGGCCGCATCCAGGAAGTCGAAGGCAAGCTCTCGGCGGCCCAGATCATCGACCCGACCGAGCTCGATGCCGGCGGCAAGGTCGTCTTCGGCTCCACCGTGGAGCTCGAAGAAGAAGAATCCGGCTCGGCGGTGAAGTACCAGATCGTCGGCGAGGACGAGGCTGACCTGAAGCTCGGGCTCATCAACATCTCCAGCCCGATCGCGCGCGCCTTGATCGGCAAGGAGGAGGGCGACACGGCCGAGGTGCAGGCGCCGGGTGGCCTGAAACGCTACGAGATCGTCGGCGTCAGCTACATCTGAACGCGGCACGATGAAAGACCGTTTTGCGTTGCTGGTGGCGGCCCTCTGGTGGGGCAGCCTCACGACGACCGGCTTTCTCGTGGTGCCGATGCTTTTCGCGAAGCTCGGCAACCCGGCTGTCGCGGGCAATTTTGCGGGCCAGCTGTTTGCGGCACAGACCTGGGTCGCACTGGCCTGCGGACTCGCGCTGCTGACCTATTTCCGCTCGAGGATGACGGAGCGCATCGATGCGCCGACGCGCGCGGCGATCACCCTGATCGTGTTCGCGCTGCTGCTCGCGCTCCTTCAGTCGTACGCGGTGTCACCGCGCATTCTCGCTCGCGACAACCTGAAGCTGTGGCATGCCGTCGGCAGCGGCATGTACCTTGGGCAGTGGGCCTGTGCCGGCGCGCTGCTGTGGCGAATGGCGCCGCGCCGCGCGGCCTGATCACTCTTTCCAGAACTTCGCGATCCAGCGCGCGGGACGAATGTAGCGAAAGAGCCGGTTGCGGCGGCCAGCCAGCGCGTCCGGCGGGTTGCATTCGCCGTGAAAAATCACGATGCGCGCACCTTCCGGCACGAAAGGCTCGCGCCACAGGTTCGCGGGAAATAGCGGGATGCCGTGGTACTTGAAGCTTGGGCACCAGCCTTCCGGCCAGTAGCCCAGCTTGCCTTGCTTGTGCAAGTAGTCCGACAGGTAAGCCTGTTCGTTGCGGTACGTGGCCTGCACATCGTCCAGGTGGGCGCGAAAGTTCGCGAGCACGTCGGCATGCGCACCCAATTGAAAGCGGTAGACCGACGAATTACCCGTGATTCGTTTGCCAAAGCGCCAGAAACGCGGGTAGTCGCGAATGATCAGGAACTCGCCCGGCTGCGTAAAGAAATTGTCGAGGCTGCCCACGATCACGACATCGACATCAAGAAACAGCGCGGTGCCGCGCAAGCCGTGCAGGTCCCCGGTGAAGGTGGTCAGCTTTTTCCAGGCGCCATCGCGCTGGCCGGGTGCCAGGTTCAGGTCGAGCGACGGAATCGGCAGACACTGAACCTCCGGACGAATGCCCTGACTGTCGTCCGTCAGGCAGACGAAATTGAAGTTTCCGGTGAGGTGACGGCGCACCATGGCATAGAGCCGGTTAACGTACTCGGGGCCGTACTTGGTGCCCCACTTCATGCAAAGAATGTGGCGCTGTGCGGCGCCCGATGGCGCCATGCTCAGTCCGCCTGGCGCTTCTTCTTGTCCGACAACGGGGGCTTGGCGCGGGCGCGCTTGATGGTGCCACCGGGCGTCAGGCGCTGGTTGCCAAGCACGCGCAGCGTCTTGATTTCCGGCCGCTGCCCGAAGCGCTTGCTGTATTTCACGACCTTGACGTCGCGCGGTCCGGGCATTCGGTCTTCGTCGACCGCACGCTCCTTCTCGACTTTCGGACGCCAGAGCACCAGCAATTTTCCGATGTGCTGGATTGGCGCTGCGCCGAGTTCGTCGGTCAACGTGACCATCATGTTCTCGCGAGCGAGGCGGTCGTCGGAAAACACGCGGACCTTGATCAGGCCATGGGCCTTGAGGGCGGCATCGACTTCGTTCTTGACGGCAGGGGTGAGCCCGTCGCCACCGACCATGACGATCGGATCGAGGTGATGCGCTTCGGCGCGGTGCACCTTGCGTTGGGCGGGGGTCAGTTGAATAGCGGGCATCCCCGTATTATCCGGCGTAGATGAGCACCCCTCCAAAAAGCGACAAGCCCGGCAAGAAGGTCAACAAGGCCTGGCTGCATGACCATATCAACGATCCCTACGTCAAGCTCGCCACCAAGGAGGGATACCGCGCACGAGCCGCCTACAAGCTCAAGGAAATCGACGAGACGCTCGGGCTCATCAAGCCCGGGCAGCTGGTCGTGGACCTCGGCTCGACGCCCGGTGCCTGGAGCCAGTACGTTCGCCGTCGCCTGTCGCCCGGCGGCGCGGCGGCCGGTGCGCTCGACGGCACCATCATCGCGCTCGATCTGTTGCCGATGGAACCGATTGAAGGCGTCACATTTTTTCAGGGCGATTTCCGGGAAGACGTGGTGCTCGACCAGCTGAAGATCGCGATGGGCGGCCGGCAGGCCGATGTTGTCGTGTCGGACATGGCGCCGAATCTGTCGGGCATCGCCTCGGCCGACGGCGCACGCATCGCCTATCTGATCGAATTGGCGATCGATTTTTCGCGTCACCACATGAAGCCACAAGGCGCACTGGTTGCCAAGGTGTTTCATGGCAGCGGCTACGAAGACATCGTCAGGCTTTTCAAGGCGACGTTCCGCACCGTCAAGCGCATCAAGCCGAAGGCGTCCCGCGACAAATCGTCCGAGACATTTCTGGTGGGCGTGGGTCTGATCGAACCCGCTACGAATTGATACGAAGCGGCATGGGGGCCGTATTTCTGGCAAACCCGCGCCGCGCCTGTGGCTGCTAGCGGGAAACCCCCACGTTTCGCAGCTTGAAAAGCCTAAAATAGGCAGCAATTGCGTGTCCTCTGCGCGTTTTCATCTTTCTGTCACGCGCTTTTCGACTGGAGTTTTGTTTGAACAATCAGTGGTTTTCCAAAGTTGCCGTCTGGCTCGTCATCGCGATGGTGTTGTTCACTGTATTCAAACAGTTCGACACCCGCGGCGCGGCCGGTGCGAACAACGTCGGCTACTCGGACTTCCTCGAAGAAGTTCGTGGCAACCGCATCAAGAGCGCGACCATCCAAGAAGGCCAGGGCGGCAGCGAAATCGTGGCGGTCACCAATGACGACCGCAAGATCCGCACGACCGCGACTTACCTCGACCGCGGGCTGGTGGGCGACCTGATCGCCAACAATGTCAAGTTCGACGTCAAGCCGCGTGAAGAGGGCTCGTTGCTCATGACCTTGCTGGTCAGCTGGGGCCCGATGCTTCTGCTCATCGGCGTGTGGGTTTACTTCATGCGACAGATGCAGGGCGGCGGCAAGGGCGGTGCGTTCAGCTTCGGCAAGAGCAAGGCCCGCATGCTCGACGAGAACACCAACACCGTCACGTTCGCCGATGTCGCCGGTTGCGACGAGGCCAAGGAAGAAGTGAAGGAAGTGGTCGACTTCCTGAAAGACCCGGCCCGCTTTCAGAAGCTCGGCGGCCGCATCCCGCGCGGCTTGCTGCTGGTTGGCCCTCCTGGGACTGGCAAGACCTTGCTGGCCAAGTCGATCGCGGGCGAGGCCAAGGTGCCTTTCTTTTCGATCTCGGGCTCCGATTTCGTCGAAATGTTCGTCGGTGTGGGCGCGGCCCGTGTGCGAGACATGTTCGAGAACGCCAAGAAGAACGCACCCTGCATCATCTTTATCGACGAAATCGATGCGGTCGGTCGCCAGCGCGGCGCGGGGATGGGCGGTGGCAACGACGAGCGCGAGCAAACCCTGAACCAGATGCTGGTCGAGATGGACGGTTTCGAAACCAACCTCGGCGTGATCGTCGTGGCCGCGACAAACCGTCCGGACATCCTCGATGCCGCCTTGCTGCGCCCCGGCCGTTTCGACCGCCAGGTGTACGTGACGCTGCCTGACATCCGCGGTCGCGAACAGATTCTCGCGGTGCACATGCGCAAGATTCCGTCGGGTCAGGACGTCAATGCGAACGTGATCGCGCGCGGTACGCCGGGTATGTCTGGGGCCGATCTTGCCAATCTTTGCAACGAAGCGGCGCTCATGGCGGCCCGCCGCAATGCGCGCGTTGTGGAGATGCAGGACTTCGAGAAGGCCAAGGACAAGATTTTCATGGGCCCCGAACGCAAGAGCATGGTGATGCCGGAGGAAGAGCGCCGCAACACGGCCTATCACGAGTCGGGACACGCGCTGCTGGGCAAGCTGCTGCCCAAGTGCGACCCTGTGCACAAGGTCACGATCATTCCGCGTGGTCGTGCGCTGGGCGTGACGATGAGCCTTCCGGCCCAGGACCGTTACAGCTACGACCGCGAATACATGCTCAATCAGATCAGCATGCTGTTCGGTGGCCGTATTGCCGAAGAGGTGTTCATGAATCAGATGACCACCGGCGCCAGCAATGACTTCGAGCGTGCGACCGGCCTGGCGCGCGACATGGTCATGAAGTACGGCATGACCGAGTCGCTCGGACCGATGGTCTATGCCGACAACGAAGGCGAAGTGTTCCTCGGGCGCTCGGTCACCAAGACGACCAACATGAGCGAGTCGACCATGCAGAAGGTCGACGCCGAAGTGCGCCGCATCATTGACGAGCAATACGCGCTGGCACGCCGCCTGATCGAAGAGAACAGCGACAAGATGCATGCGATGGCCAAGGCGCTGCTCGAATGGGAAACCATCGACATGGAGCAGATCGACGACATCATGGCCGGCAAGGAGCCGCGGCCGCAAAAGGACTGGACACCGCGCATTCCACCTGCAGGCAGCAACAGCAGTGGCGGCACGGGCGGCACGCCGGCCGTCAAGCCGGATCCGGCATCGACGGCGGCCTGAGCAACACGGTGACCACACCAACGACCGACGGGGCCTCTGGCCCCGTTTTTCATGGCGCGTCGCAGTACTGGACGACGGCACGCTTCGTCATCGATCTGGCCGAGCCGAAGGTGATGGGCATCGTCAACGTGACGCCGGACTCGTTCTCGGATGGCGGCGCGCACGGTTCGACCTCCAGCGCGATAAGGCACTGCGAACAGCTCGTCGCCGAGGGCGCCCACATTCTCGACATCGGCGGCGAGTCCACCCGTCCCGGCAGTCCGGCCGTTCCGTTGGGCGAGGAACTGTCGCGCGTGCTGCCCGTCGTGCGCGAAGCCGTGAAGCTCGGCCTGCCGATCTCCATCGATACCTACAAGCCCGAGGTAATCCGTGCGGTGCTCGACCTGGGGGCAGACATCGTCAACGACGTCTGGGCGCTCAGGCAGCCGGGCGCGCTCGAGGTGGTGGCGAGCCACGCGTCCTGTGGCATCTGTGTCATGCACATGCACCGCGATCCGCAGACGATGCAGGCCGAGCCGATGCACGGGGACGTGGTGGTCGACGTGTTGTCCTTCTGGTCGGATCGCGTTGCGTCGTCGCGCGCACGCGCGATCGACCCATCGCGCATCGTGCTGGATCCCGGCATCGGGTTCGGCAAGACGGTGGCGCAGAATTTTTCATTGCTCGCACGGCAGCGCGAACTCGCCGTGGCGGGCCGGCCGTTGCTGGCCGGCTGGTCGCGCAAATCGTCGCTGGGCGCGGTCGCGGGCATTGCCGATGCCGGCAAGAGGATGGCGCCCAGCGTCGCTGCCGCGGTGCTGGCGGTGGACCGTGGCGCCGCGATCGTGCGCGTGCATGATGTGCGCGACACCGTGGCCGCGCTGGCGGTCTGGCGCGCCATGAAGGCAGAACAACAAGATCAGGAGCAACACCCATGACCAGAAAATATTTCGGCACCGATGGCATTCGCGGCACGGTCGGGCAGCCCCCGATCACGCCTGATTTCGTATTGCGACTGGCGCACGCCGTGGGCCGCGTGCTCAAGCTGACCGAGGCGCGACCGCAGGTGCTGATCGGCAAGGACACGCGCATTTCGGGCTACATGCTCGAATCCGCGCTCGAATCGGGCTTCAATTCGGCCGGCGTCGACGTGGTGCTGCTGGGCCCGTTGCCGACACCCGGCGTCGCGTACCTCACGCGCGCTCAGAGAGCCAGTCTTGGCGTCGTGATCAGCGCGAGCCATAACGCTTTTCCCGACAACGGCATCAAGTTCTTCAGCGCGCAAGGCACCAAGCTCAGCGACGAGTGGGAACTGGCCGTCGAGGCGGCGCTCGAAGAGCCGCCTGCGTGGGCCGAATCGGCACAGCTCGGCAAGGCACGCCGGCTCGACGATGCCGCCGGTCGCTACACCGAGTTCTGCAAAAGCACCTTCGCCAACGACCTGACGCTGCGCGGCATGAAGCTCGTGGTCGACGGTGCACACGGCGCGGCTTACCAGGTCGCGCCCCAGGTGTTCCATGAACTGGGCGCCGATGTGACCAGCATCGGTTGCGCGCCCGATGGCCTCAACATCAACAAGGACGTCGGCGCGACGCATCCCGAGGCCCTCATTGCAGCGGTGAAAGCACAAGGTGCCGATTACGGCATCGCCCTGGACGGCGATGCCGACCGGCTGCAACTGATCGACGCCACGGGCCGGTTGTTCAACGGCGACGAATTGCTTTATCTGATGGTGGCCGAGCGCATCGCGCGGGGCGACAAGCCAATCGGCGTCGTCGGCACGCTGATGACGAACAAGGCCGTCGAAATGGCGCTGCGCGCGCAGGGCATCGAGCTGGTCCGCGCCAAGGTGGGCGACCGCTACGTGCTCGAAGAACTGGAAAAGCGCGGCTGGCTGCTGGGGGGCGAGGGGTCCGGCCATCTGCTGGCGCTCGACCGCCATACCACCGGCGACGGCATCGTGAGCGCGCTGCAGGTGTTGCAAGCCTGCGTGCGCAGCGGCAAGACGGTGGCGCAATTGCTCGCGGCCGTCACGCTGTTCCCGCAGACGCTGATCAACGTGCGCCTTGCGCCGGGGCAGGACTGGAAGGCCAATCAGGCGCTCGCAGCGGAGACCGAACGCGCCGAAGCCGAGCTCGGCGACAGTGGTCGCGTTTTGATTCGTGCCAGCGGCACCGAGCCGCTGGTGCGCGTGATGGTGGAGGCGCGCGATGCCGCCCAGGCCGACGCGTGCGCGCGCCGCATCGCCGCCACATTGGAGCCTGCGACTTGACCGAACCCGTCGTGCCCCAAGTCGCCGCCGTGCACGCGAGCGGGATGCACAGCTTCTCGAAATATGCCGAACCCTCGATCCGTTTGATCGAAGGTCTGGGCGTGGAGGGTGACGCGCACGCGGGGCAGACGGTGCAGCACCGCTCGCGCGTGGCGCGAAATCCGGCAGCGCCGAATCTGCGTCAAGTGCATCTGCTGCACGCCGAGCTTTTCGATGAACTCGTCGAGGCCGGCTTCGCGGTGTTCCCCGGTGACTTGGGCGAGAACATCACGACGCGCGGCATCGATCTGCTCGGCCTGCCGACCGGCACCCGGCTGACATTCGGCGCCACGGCGGTCGTCGAACTGACCGGCTTGCGCAACCCGTGCAGCCAGATCGATCGCTTTCAACGCGGTCTCATGGCGGCCACCCTGGCGCAGGACGCCGACGGCAAGCTCGTGCGCAAGGCCGGCGTCATGTCGGTCGTCCTCGTCGGCGGTGACGTGATGGCCGGCGATCCGATCGGCATTGAATTGCCCGCGGGCACATCGCGGCGACTGGAGCCTGTGTGATCAACATTCTGTTGGCGGACTACCGGAACCCTGCGCACGCGATCGTGCTCGTCGAACTGCTCGACGCCTACGCACGCGACCCGGCCGGTGGTGGCACCGCGCTCGCACCCGAAGTGAAGCAGGGCCTGCCCGCTGCGCTCGCTGCACGGCCGCAGGCGTTCAGCGTGCTGGCGTTCGACGGTGACATGCCGGTCGGGCTCGTCAACTGCATCGAAGGCTTCTCGACGTTCGTCTGCCGTCCGCTGGTCAATGTGCACGATGTCGTGGTGGTGGCGAGCCATCGGGGCCAGCGCATCACGCAGCGCATGCTGGGACGAGTGGCGCAGGAGGCCAGCGCACGCGGCGCCTGCAAGCTCACGATGGAGGTGCTGTCGGGCAATCAGTCCGCGCTGCGTGCCTATGAACGTGAAGGGTTCGCTGCCTACCAGCTCGACCCGGCGTTCGGCGCCGCCGTCTTCCTGCAGAAGACGCTGTAGATCAAAAAAGCCGCCGGCGCTTGCGGCGCGGGCGGCTGATGCCATCTTGCGATGGCAAAACATCGGGCGGAATCAGAAGCGGGTCACAGGTGCTTCGAGCTCGCGCTTTTCGGTGGCGTACTTGCCCAGCTCCCACTTCGCGATCGCATTGCGGTGCACTTCGTCCGGGCCGTCCGCGAAGCGCAGCGTGCGGGCGTTGGTGTACGCATAGGCCAACGGGAAGTCGTCGGACATGCCGCCGCCACCGTGCACTTGCATCGCCCAGTCGATGACCTGGCAGGCCATCGACGGTGCGACCACCTTGATCATCGCGATCTCGTTGCGGGCGACCTTGTTGCCGGCCACGTCCATGAGCCAGGCGGCCTTGAGCGTCAGCAGGCGGGCCATGTCGATCTTGCAGCGGGCTTCGGCGATGCGTTCCTGCGTGACGGTTTGCGACGCCACGCTCTTGCCGAAGGCGACGCGCGACGAGGCGCGCTTGCACATCAGTTCGAGCGCACGCTCGGCCAGGCCGATCAGGCGCATGCAATGGTGAATGCGTCCGGGGCCAAGGCGACCCTGGGCGATTTCGAAGCCGCGGCCTTCGCCGAGCAGCATGTTGTCCGCGGGCACGCGCACGTTGTCGAACGTCATTTCGACGTGGCCATGCGGCGCGTCGTCGAAGCCCATCACGGTGAGCGGGCGAATGATCTTGATGCCCTTGGCGTCTGCCGGCACGATGATCATGCTCTGCTGCGAATGCTTGGCGGCTTCAGGATCGGTCTTGCCCATGGTGATGAACACCGCGCAGCGCGGGTCCGCAGCGCCGGAGATCCACCACTTGCGGCCGTTGATCACGTACTCGTCGCCCTGACGTTCGATGCGGGTCGAGATGTTGGTCGCGTCGCTCGAGGCCACGTCGGGTTCGGTCATCGCGAAGGCCGAGCGGATCTCGCCGTCCAGCAGCGGCTTGAGCCAGCGCGCCTTGATGGCTTCGGAGCCGTAGCGCGCGATGGTTTCCATGTTGCCGGTGTCAGGCGCCGAGCAGTTGAATGCTTCGCTCGCCCATGGCACCGCGCCCATGATTTCGGCCAGGGGTGCGTATTCCTGGTTGGTCAGTCCAGCCCCTTCGTAGCCCGATGCCGACGCGCTGTCGACCGGCAGGAACAGGTTCCAGAGACCTTGGGCCTTGGCTTTTTCCTTGACCTTGTCGACGGTCTTGAGCGCGGTCCAGCGCTTGCCGGCGGCAGTGTTCGCTGCCAGCTCGGCAGCGTAGTCCGCCTCGGCTGGGTAGATGTACTCATCCATGAACGCTTTGACGCGTTTCTGGAGGTCTTTTGTTTTGGCCGAGTATTCGAAATCCATGGTGTCTCCTGGGGTCGGGGAAAAGATGAGGCTTACGCCTTTTGGGCGAATTGCCAGGCCATTTCGGCCATCGGTCGCGCACCGCGGGCGGAGGCCACGGCTTGTTCGCTCGATGCGGTACCGGCTTCGACTCGCTTGGCAATGCCTTGCAGGATCGCAGCCATCCGAAACAGGTTATAGGCCTGGTAGAAATTCCAGTCGGGGGCCAGTGCCTCCGGCGTGCTGATGTGCGTGCGTTCGCAGTAACGGGCGATGTATTCGCGCTCGGTCGGAATGCCGAGTGCCGCCACGTCGACACCACCGATGCCACGTCCGGTGGTGGGCGGCATGTGCCACGACATGCAGTGGTAGCTGAAGTCCGCGAGCGGGTGACCCAGCGTGGAGAGCTCCCAGTCGAGCACCGCGATGATGCGCGGCTCCGTGGCGTGGAACATCACGTTGTCGAGGCGGTAGTCGCCATGCACGATCGACACCTTGGACTCGTCGCGGGCGCTCGCCGGCATGTGGGTCGGCAGCCAGTCGATGAGGCGCTCCATGGCGTCGATGGGCTGCGAGAGTTCGCCCGCGCCATCGGCCGATGCCTTGTACTGCTTGCTCCAGCGGCCGATCTGGCGATCGAAATAATTGCCGGGCTTGCCGTAGTCGGCCAGACCGCGTGCGGCGAAATCCACGGTGTGCAGCGCTGCGATCACGCGGTTCATCTCGTCGTAGTACGCACCGCGCTCGGCGTTGCTGAAGCCTGGCAGCGACTGGTCCCACAGCACGCGGCCCTCCATGCACTCCATGACGTAGAACGCGCGGCCGATGACCGACTCGTCTTCGCACAGGCAAAGCATCTTCGGCACCGGCACATCGGTCCCGGCGAGGCCCTTCATGACCTTGTACTCGCGCTCGACTGCATGCGCCGACGGCAGCAGTTTGGCGACCGGACCCGGCTTGGCACGCATCACGTACGCCTTGGACGGGGTGATCAGTTTGTAGGTCGGGTTGGACTGCCCACCCTTGAACATCTCGAGCGTCAGCGGGCCCTGGAAGCCTGCGAGGTTTTTTTCGAGCCATGCCGACAGCACCTCGTTGTCGAAGCTGTGCTGCTGCGACACCGCGCGGGTGCCGATGAAATTGCTGAAGTCTTGAGGTTGGGTCATGTCGCGGTCAAACGTCGGCTTCGGAGATGCGCATCAGCGCGGCACGGTCCAGCACCACGAGGCCGCCCGGTTCGATGCGGATGGTGTCCTCGCGCTCCATCGCCTTGAGTTCCTGATTGACACGCTGGCGCGATGCGCCGAGCAGCTGCGCCAACTCTTCCTGCGCCAGATGCAGCCCGATGCGCATCTGGCTGCCATCCGCGAGGCTCGGCACGCCGTAGCTGCGCACCAGGTGCACCAGCTGCTTGGCGAGCCGCGCCCGCAAGGGCAGTGTGTTCAAGTCTTCCACCAGTCCGAACAAGGTGCGGATGCGGCGCGCCTGCAAACGCATCAGGGCTTCGTACAACTCGACGTGCGCGTTGAGGATTTTCTGGAAGTCGGCCCGCGCCACGTTCAGCGTGGTGGTGTCGCCATGCGCGTAGGCATCGTGCGTGCGACGGTCCCCGTCGAACATCGCCACGTCGCCGAACCAGATGCCCGGCTCCACGTAGGTCAGCGTGACCTGCTTGCCCGACACGGCCGTCGAACTCACGCGCACCGCGCCCTTGGCACAGGCAATCCACGTTTCCGGTGGATCGCCGCGGGCTGCGAGCAGCTCGCCGTCCTTGTAGCGTTTGACGAAAGCACATCGAAGAATGTCGTGCCGAAGCGATGGTGAGAGAGAAGAAAACCAGCGACCACTGTTGATCGCTTCACGTTCTTCGATGGTAAGAATGGGGTCGTCCATTGTTCTGTCCTGTCGGCGACTGAAAAGATGAGGGTTGTCACGGGCGAGACCTGGGGGGTCGTCTACCCGTACTGCGGTGGCTTTTTGGCAAGGAACGCGGCAATGCCGATGCCGGCGTTCGCATGATGCAGGTTGCGCACGAAGTGATCGCGCTCCGCCGACAGATGCGCCGACAAACTCGCGCCGCGCGCATCGCTCAGCAGCTCCTTGATGCTGGCGAGCGAGTTGGATGCGCGCGCATTGAGCGTGGCAGCCAGCGCGAGTGCGCCGGCCAGTGCCTGCCCGGAATCGGTGAGCTGGTTGACCAGCCCGAGGGCATGCAGTCGCTCGGCTGCGATGCGCTCGCCGTTCATCAGCCACTCGCTCGCGATCTGGCGTGGCAGCGATTGCGCCAGGTGCCAGCTGAGGCCGCCGTCGGGCGACAGCGCCACGTTGCTGTACGACGCGGCGAACACGGCATCGCGTGCAGCGATCACGAAATCGCAGGCCAGTGCGAGCGAAAAGCCGGCACCGGCCGCGGCACCCTCGACCGCTGCGATCACCGGCTTCGGAAAGGTGCGGATCGAATCGATCCAGTTGTGCAGCCCCTCGATGCTTTCAGCCTGCACGGCAGGGTCGAGCGCGCGGTTCTGCACCAGCCGCTGCAACGAGCCGCCGGCACTGAACCACGCGCCGTCACCGACGATCACGACGCTGCGCACTTCATCGCTGCTCTCGGCGCCGTTCAGCGCTTCGACGCCCGCGGCATAGATTTCGGGGCCGAGCGCATTGCGTTGCGACGGGTTGGCGAGAGTCAGCACCATCGTGCGGCCCTCGCTGGTGCTCTTGAGTTGGGCTGTCATCGCGTCGTGATCATTCTTCTTCGTGAAGGAGGCTGAGGCCGAGGGCGCCGCGGCGGCGCAGCCACGGACTCGGCCGATAGCGCGGGTCGCCGTAGACGGTCTGCAGGTTGAACAACACTTCGAGCATGTTGGTCGGGCCGTACAGGTTGCCCATGGCGAGCGGGCCCTGAGGGTAGCCGAGGCCGAGCTTCACGGCGGTTTCGAGGTCTGCGGGCGAACACACGCGCTGCTGGCACATGTCGGCCGCGATGTTGACGATCGTGCCGACGACGCGCTGCGTCACGAAGCCGCCGCTGTCGCGGATCACGCTCACCGCCTTGCCGTCGCGCGCGAAGAGTGCGTGCGCCGCATCGCGCATGTCGCGACGCGTGGCCGGGTTGGTCGCGACGACGCGGCGCTTGGTGGCGGCGTCGTCGATCATCATGTCGATGCCGACGGTGCGCGTCGCGTCGAGCCGTTCGACTGCGGCCACGGTGGTCACGTCGAAGCCGAGCGGCGCCACCACGGTGAGCGCGGCCGGGGAGGGCGCCGCGCCGGTCTCGATCTGCGCGCCGAGCGCATGCACGATGCGCAGCAATTCGGCGCGACGCGCGGCGCGCGGCGACACCCACACGGGCGGCAAGAGGTCGATCGTCGGCACCGGTGGCTCGGGCGGCACCTGCATCGCTCCGTCGACGTAGCGATAGAAACCTTCGCCGGTCTTGCGGCCTAATGCGCCGGCGGCAAGTCGCTGGGCGGTGATCACGCTCGGGCGAAAACGCGGCTCGTCGTAGTACTGCCGGTAGATCGATTCCATGACCGGATGCGAAACATCGAGCGCCGTGAGGTCCATCAGCTCGAACGGTCCGAGCCGGAAGCCGGCTTGGTCCTTGAGGATGCGGTCGATCGTGGCGAAGTCGGTCACGCCCTCGCCGACGATGCGCAGCGCCTCTGTGCCGAAGCCGCGACCGGCGTGGTTGACGATGAAGCCCGGCGTGTCGTTCGCCTGCACGGCGCTGTGGCCCATCTGGCGCGCGTAGTCGGCGAGCCGCTCGCACACCCCAGGATCCGTCTTGAAGCCGGCGATGACTTCGACCACCTTCATGAGCGGAACCGGATTGAAGAAATGGAAGCCGGCCATGCGCCGCGGATTTGCCATGACGGCTGCAATGGCCGTGACGGACAGTGAAGAGGTGTTCGTCGCCAACGTCGCGGTCGGCGCGACGATGGCCTCGAGCGCTTTGAAGAGCTCACGCTTGACCTCGAGGTTTTCCACCACCGCTTCGATCACGAGATCGCACTGCGCGAGATCTTGCATCGAAGTCACGGGCCGAATGCGTGCGCCCAGGGCGTCGCACGTCGCTTCGTCCAGCCTGCCTTTCTCGTGCAGCTTCTGCCATTGCGCCAGCAGCGCGTCGCGGCCGCGCTCTGCAGCGCCCTCAAAGCTGTCCAGCAACAACACGTCGCTGCCGGCTTGAGCCGCGATCTGCGCGATCCCTCGTCCCATCGCCCCAGCGCCGATGATTCCGACCTTGGAATAGTTCACAGTCATTTGATAAATGTCTCCATTTGAAGTTTGGTGTCAGACGAGCGTGTCAGAATGTGTCAACTTTCGACTGCTTTTCAAATCATTTTGCAACTCCGCCGCATTGCAGCAGCCCTTGTCCTGATCGGGTTTGCGCTCCCATCGATCGCCTTGACCATCGGTCGTCCCCAAGGGTCGACGTGGATCGGCAAGCCCGTCGATCTGTTGATTCCGCTGTCGCTGGATGAGGGCGAAGCAGGCGATTCGCTTTGCCTCGAAGCCGAAGTGGTCCAGGGCGACACGCGGATCGATGACCGGCGCGTAACTGTATCTCTCGAATCCGGGCCGAGCGCCGCAACACCTCGGATGCACGTGCGTTCGACCATGGCGGTGGACGAACCGGTGGTGACCGTCATGGTCAGTGCGGGCTGCATCACCAAGTCCACGCGGCGGTTCACGCTGCTCGCCGATGTACCGGCCGATATCGCCATACCCGGCGTGACCACGTCCGGTCCGCGGCCCTTGCCGGAGACGCTTTCGTTCAGCGCCGGCGCGACGACACAAGGCGTTTCGGGTAACGGGCTCCGGTCGTTCGACGGCAGCGGCGATGCATCGTCGCCGCGGTCCACACGACGCAGCAGCAGCAACAACGGCAACGCCCGCGCTTCCGAGCGTTCGGCCGACGATGCGTCCGCGGCACCTGCCCCACGGCCGCGGCCAGTGGCGCGGGCGCCGGCCGCTCCCCGGCGTGCTGTCGTTGCGCAGGCCAATCCGGCGCCCGCTGCGACCACGCCTCGTGCCGTGAAGCCCGCGCCCGCGCCGGCGGACGCTACCGCGAAGAGCGCTGCACCCGCTGGCCCGCGCCTCCAGCTCGACGCGTTGGAGCCCGCGCCCGTTCGCGACGCCGGCTTGCAGACCTCGCCTTCGCTCGCGATGCCGGCGGCAGACGATCCGGCCAAAAGGGCCGAAGCCGCGGCGTTGTGGCGTGCGGTCGGCACCCCCGCCGAAGATGCCCAGCGCGACGCCCAGCGCATGCAGTCGCTCGAAGCCACACTCGCCGCGTTGCGCGACCAGACTGCACAAAACCAGCGCACCTTGCTCGAAATGCGCAGTGAGCTGGCCGACGCGCGCCAGAGTCGCTATCGCAACCCGCTGGTGTATACGTTGATCGCGATGCTGCTGCTGGCCCTCATCGGCATGCTGCTGCTCTGGCGTCTGGCCAAGCGCGCATCGGCGCCGGCATGGTGGGGCGAACAGCCCGGCCCGCAAGCCAATTTCCACGGCCCGGACGGTGATCCTCACGGCCCGTCGCAGGGCAAGGGCGCGCAACGCGCGTTGGCGCCCAGCGGCAGCTGGCAATCGCCAGCCGTGTTTTCGACATCGCAGTTCGATGACCTCGAAGCGGCGACCGACAGTACCATCGCACGCACGCCGGACGGCGCCCCGGTGCGACCGGTGAACACCGAAGAACTGTTCGATGTGCAGCAGCAGTCCGACTTCTTCCTGTCGCTCGGCCAGCACGACCAGGCCATTGCCGTATTGAGCGAACACATCGCCGACAACCCCGGCACGAGTGCGCTGGCGTACCTCGATTTGCTGCGCATCTTTCATGCGCTTGGTCGCCGCGACGAATACGCCGGCCTGCGGCAGGACTTCGAGCGGGCCTTCAACGCCGATGTGCCGGAGTTCGACAAGTTCACCGAAGTCGGCCGCGGCCTCGAGCACTACCGCAGCACGCTGGCCCGCATCGAATCGCAGTGGCCGGAGCCGGGCACCCTGGCCCTCATCGAGGAACTGGTGTTCCGCAAGCCGGGTGCGCACGAAGACGAGGTTTTCGATCTTGCGGCGTACCAGGAATTGCTACTCCTTTATTCGGTTGCGAAAGAAGTGATCGACCCCGACAGCGCGCCGCCTGCTCCCGTCACGCCACTGTCCTTCGTCGATACTTTTGGCCATGGTCAGGAGCCGACCGTGCCGTCGCCGATTGAACCCCAGGTGCCGGCGCATGCGCTCGACACCGCGCCGATGCTGCCACCGTCGCTCTACGGCGCGATCGACGAAGGAATGCAACACGACACGGTGCTTGGGTCTTCGCAGGCTTTTGCGAACGGCCCCGCATTGGCGGCGGTCCGTCCGGGCGTGGTGCCACCGCAGGCACGCATGGACCTCGACCTTGCCGAGTTCGACAAAACGGCGTTCGAGACGATGCCTGCAGAAATCGACGCGATCGCGCCCGATGCGCCGGCCAAAGACACGAACCTGATCGACTTCGATCTTTTCGACGACGAAACCGAAGCGGAAATCGCGCCGAAACGGCCGCCGATCAAGCGCTGAGTACGCTGGGTCCGGCTCAGCGTCGGACTTGCAGTGCGCCTGGGTTGACGATGTTTGTCGGGTTGCCCTTGATGAAGCTCACGACGTTGTCGAACGCCTGACCGAAATACATCTCGTAGCTGTCCTGCTCCACGTAACCGATGTGTGGCGTGCAGATGCAGTTTTCCAGGCGCAGCAGCGCGTGTCCCTGCAAAGGCGGTTCGCTTTCGAAAACGTCGATCGCGGCCATGCCGGGCCGCCCCCGATTGAGCGCCGCCAGCAGTGCATCGGGTTCGACCAGCTCGGCGCGCGAGGTGTTGACGAAGAGGGCGGTCGGCTTCATGCGCGACAGGTCTTCAAGCGTCACGATGCCGCGCGTCTCGTCGTTCAGCCGCAGATGCACCGAGAGCACATCCGCCGCCATGAAAAACGCCTCACGGGTCGGTGCGACCTGGAAGCCGTCCGAACGCGCCTTTGCACAACTCGCCTCGCGGCCCCAGATGACGACCTGCATGCCGAACGCCTGGCCGTATCGCGCCACGAGCTGGCCGATGCGGCCGTAACCCCAGATGCCGAGCGTCTTGCCCTTGAGCACCGAGCCGAGGCCGAAGTTCGCTGGCATCGATGCCGACTTGAGCCCCGACTGCTGCCATGCGCCATGCTTGAGGTTGCTGATGTACTGCGGCAACCTGCGCATCGCCGACATGATGAGCGCCCACGTCAGCTCGGCGGGCGCCAGCGGCGAACCGGAGCCTTCGGCCACCGCCACACCTTGCTCGCTGCACGCATTCACGTCGATGTGTCCACCGATGCGACCGGTCTGAGAAATCAGCTTGAGCTTGGGCAGCTTTTCGATGAGCTGGCGGGAAATTTGGGTGCGCTCCCGGACCAGCACGATCACGTCTGCGTCTTTGAGCCGGACGGAGAGCTGGCCGATGCCTTTGACCGTGTTGGTGTACACCTTGGCCGCGTAGGCATCGAGCTTGGCGGCACAGCGCAGCTTGCGCACGGCGTCCTGGTAGTCGTCGAGAATCACAATGTTCATGGCACATGATTGTGCCTTGCACTCCCCGGCTCCGAGCCGTAGCGCGTGCGAAAGCGCTGGTCAGTGCATCAGGCGATGCAACTCGTCTGCGGCCTCGAGGGCGGCCAACCGATCGAGTTCGGCGCAGACATCGGCCATGCGCCCCGAAATCACCACGCGCCCGGAGGCGCGACCGGCGCGCTGAGGATCGACGACGCGAACCACGCGCAATGGCCGGATGGCAGGCGACACCGCCGATGCAGCAGCCGCGCGTGCGGTACAAACAGGCCGCACCGCAACGTAACGCAGCGCGTTGCGGTGCACACGACGCGCAGGCATCCATCGGTTGGCCAGCGTTTGCAGCGGCGTGAACAGGTCGGCGAGGGTAAGAAGGGCGATTCCCATGTGAACTCCAGGATGTCAGGGGTTGAACACAGGCAGGATTGCTTGGAACGACTGCGACAGGGTGATGGCTCTTCGCCATACGCCCGCCACCTGTTGCAGCCGGTTTTTCAGAATGCAGCAGTCACGCGCTACATGAGCATGGTGTTGCGGATGAGACCGACGGCAAGGCCTTCGATCTCGAAAGGCTCACCTGGCTGCACCACGATCGTGGGGTAATCCGGGTTCTCGGCATGCAGTTCGATGAGGTCCTTGGTGCGCTTGAGGCGCTTGACGGTCACCTCTTCGCCCAAACGCGCCACGATGATCTGGCCGTTGCGCGCTTCCTTGGTGGATTGCACAGCGAGCAGATCGCCGTCCATGATGCCGGCGTCGCGCATCGACATGCCTTTGACCTTCAGCAGGTAGTCGGGCTGGCGCTGGAACAGCGTGCTTTCGACGTAGTAGGTCTGATCGACGTGTTCTTGCGCCAGGATGGGCGCACCAGCCGCCACGCGACCGATGAGGGGAAGTGCGAGTTGCGCCATGCCGGGCAACGACAACGAAAACTGGTTGTTGCGCGATTCGTTGAGCGAGCGCAGGACATCGGGGCGCAGCCGGATGCCGCGCGAAGTGCCACTCACCAGTTCGATCACGCCCTTACGCGCCAGAGCCTGCAAATGCTCCTCGGCCGCATTGGCCGACTTGAAGCCGAGCTCGTTGGCGATTTCGGCACGGGTGGGCGGTGCGCCGGTGCGCGCGATCGCGCTCTGGATCAGGTCCAGGATTTGCTGCTGGCGGGCGGTAAGCTTGACTGCGAACTGCATGGGAACTCCTTGCACATCGACCTAATGAACTGGCTGAATATCCAGTAACTGTATTTTTAACCAGTTTTCTGAAGTTGGCAAGCATGAACAACACAACAAGGGCCGGTGCGCGGCACGTGGTCATTCTCGGCACCGGTGGCACGATTTCCGGCCGCGCGGCATCGGCGGACGACAACATTGGCTACACCGCAGGCGAGGTCGGTGTGGCGGATTTGCTGGTTGGCATCGAAGCGCCGGCCGGCATCGCCCTGGTCGCCGAGCAGGTTGCGCAAGTCGACAGCAAGGACATGGACTTCGCGGTGTGGCAGGCGCTCGTGTCGCGCTGCGCGCACTGGCTCGCCCAGCCCGACGTTGTGGGCATCGTGATCACGCACGGAACCGACACGCTCGAAGAAACTGCGTATTTCCTGCAGGCCGTGCTGTCGCCCGACAAGCCCGTGGTGCTCACCTGCGCCATGCGCCCGGCGACGGCGTTGTCGCCCGACGGCCCACAGAATGTTCGCGATGGCATCGTGGTTGCCGCGACACCGGGTGCGCGGGGCGTGTGCGCCGTCTGCGCGGGGACGGTTCATAGCGCGCTCGATGTTAAAAAAGTCCACACCTACCGCCTCGATGCGTTCGCGTCGGGCGATGCCGGCCCGATCGGTTACGTCGAAGAAGGGGCGGTCCGTCCGGTGCGAAGCTGGCCCGAAGCGCGGGCTGCAGGTTCGCAGGCAGCGGTCGACAAAATCGCCGCTGTCACGGCGGTCCCCCGTATTGAGATCGTGGTGAGTCACGCGGGTGCCGGCGGCGCCATGGTGGATGCGTTGATGGCGTCACCGACGGCCCACGAAAAGACGGGTCCGTTGCGGGGTCTGGTGATTGCCGCGACAGGCAACGGCACCGTTCACCACGTGCTCGAGGCTGCAGCGCTGCGAGCGCAGGCGGCGGGCGTCGCGGTGGTCCGCGCGACACGTTGCGTCGAAGGTCGCATCCTGGCGCGACCGGGAGAGTCCTTGCGCGACGCGGGTGCACTCACCCCGGTGAAAGCGCGCATCGCGCTGATGCTCGAACTCCTCGGGTTGCCGCGGGCGGAGCGCTGACGATGCTTGCAGGCCTTCAGTCGCATGCCTGGGCTTATCCGGCGCTGGAGTCCTTGCACATCGTCGGCATCGCGCTGCTCCTGGGCAACCTGGTGTCGCTCGAACTGCGCGTGTTCGGTCGGGGCGACGCGTTGCCGGTGCAGGCGCTGGCGCGTCTGTCGCTGTCGATCGCGCTCACCGGGTTCACGCTGGCAGCGGCCACCGGTTTGCTGATGTTCGCGACACGCCCCGAGGAACTCATCGCCAATCGGTTCTTCGTCGTGAAGATGACGCTGCTGCTCGCGGCCGCCTGCAATGCGGCCTGGTTCCACGGCCGCCGATCGCTCGACAAACTTGACGCGATGGCGCGGGTACAAATGTTGTTGTCCACTGCGATCTGGCTGGCGGTCGTGTTTTGCGGCCGCTGGATTGCCTATTGAAAGGAGCATCGCCCATGAAACGTCGTCATCTCGTGCTGGCTGCCGCTTCGGTGCCCGCGCTGGCGTCCCCTGCATGGGCGCACCACGGCTGGAGCAGCTTCGACACCGACCGTCCCGTCTGGCTCGAAGGCCAGGTCGTCAAGTCGACATGGCGCAATCCGCATGCCGAGCTGGTCATCGAAGTGCCTTCGAACCTTCGGGTGCCCGCGGACATTGCGCAGCGGCCCGTCCCGGCACAGAGCGGGCCGGTCGACGGCAAGGCGCTGCTGGCCAAGGCGGTGGTTCCGACGCGCAAGGACCGGCGCTGGGAACTGGAACTGGCACCTCTCACGCGCATGGAGGCTTGGAAGGTGGCCGAGATCGCGCCAGGCGCTGCGGTCTCGGTGCTGGGCTTCGTCTTCAAGGAAGAGAAGGGCGAGGCGGTGATGCGCGTTGAATATCTGTACGTGGACGGCAAGGCCTACGGCTTGCGCTCGAGCCCCGCCTGAGCGCCCATGAAAAAAGGTCGCCACGGCGACCTTTAGCAGCGAGCGCCGCGGCGCTCAGCTGCCCAACGCAGCGAGCGCGCGCCGGGTGATTTCGTCGACGGTGCCCACACCGCTGATGGCACGGTACTTCGGCGCCGCTGCCGGCTCGTTGGTGGCCCACTGCGAGTAGTAGTCGACCAGCGGGCGCGTCTGCTGGCTGTACACGTCGAGGCGGGTGCGCACGGTTTCTTCTTCGTCGTCCTTGCGCTGCACCAGCTCTTCGCCGGTCAGGTCGTCCTTGCCTTCCACTTTCGGCGGATTGAACTTGACGTGATAGATGCGGCCCGAGGCCGGGTGCGAGCGACGGCCGCTCATGCGCTCGATGATGTCGCTGAAGGGCACGTCGATTTCGAGCACGTAGTCGAGCTTGACACCCGCGGCCTTCATCGCATCGGCCTGCGGCAGCGTGCGCGGGAATCCGTCGAACAGGAAGCCCTGGGCGCAGTCGGCCAGCGCAATGCGTTCCTTCACCAGGTTGATGATCAGATCGTCGCTCACCAACGCACCGGATTCCATCACGGCCTTGGCCTGCAGACCGAGCGGTGTGCCCGCCTTGACAGCGGCACGCAGCATGTCGCCGGTCGAGATTTGCGGAATGCCGAACTTCTGGCAAATGAAGGCAGCTTGCGTGCCTTTGCCCGCCCCGGGGGCGCCCAACAAAATCAGTCTCATGGTGTCCTCGGAAGATTCTTCGATTTCTGTCGCGCCGCATACGACCAGGGCTGCACGGGGCGGAGTTGCGTCGAGGATAGCACGCAGCTCCGTGAAGAAATGCCGCCTTCGGGACGCGTTGAATCAGCGCTTGGCGAACATCGCGCGCACCCGCGCCAGGTCTTCGGGCGTGTCGATTCCGGGTCCCGGTTCCTGAGGCGAAACATGCACGGCGATGCGATGGCCGTGCCACAGAACGCGCAGCTGCTCGAGCGCTTCGATGCCTTCGACCGCCGCCGACGGCAGTGTCGGAAAGCGCCGCACGAATCCCGCGCGATAGCCGTAGATGCCGATGTGCCGCAGCGGTGCGGGCGTCGGCAGGGCGGTTGGGCCGTTCTGGCCGGAACCATCGCGCCACCACGGGATCGGCGCGCGGCTGAAGTACATCGCGTGACTGCTCGCGTCGAGCACGGCTTTCACCACGTTCGGGTTCACGAAATCCTGCAGCGTGTGGATGGCATGCGCGGCGGTACTCATCGGCGTGTCGGGGTGCGCGGCCAGCAGGTCGGCCACGGCGTCGATCAACGCGGGGTCGATCAAGGGCTCGTCGCCCTGCACGTTCACCACGATGGCTTCGTCTTCCAGCGCGAGCAGTTCGCAGGCTTCTGCAAGCCGATCGCTGCCGCTCGCATGGTCGGTGCGCGTGAGCAGCGCCTGGATGCCGTGCGCCTCGCACGCGGCGACGATTCGGAGGTGGTCCGCCGCGACCACCACACGGCTGGCGCGCGAGGCGAGGGCGCGTTGTGCGACGCGCACGACCATCGGAATGCCGGCGATGTCGGCGAGCGGCTTGTCGGGAAGACGCGTTGACGCGAGACGCGCGGGGATCAGGACCGTGTAGTCCGGCCCGGGGTCGCCCGAACGCGGCGCCTGCGTCAAAGTCCGAGCTCTTCGTCGGTCAGCGTGCGCGCTTCGGTTTCGAGCAGCACCGGGATGCCGTCGCGCACCGGGTAGGCCAGCCGCGCACTGCGCGAAGAAAGTTCTTGCCTCTCGGCATTCCACGTCAGCGGGCCCTTGGTCACGGGGCAGACGAGCAGTTCAAGCAGCTTGGTGTCCATCGGTCGATGATAACTTTGCCAGCCTCGCGTCCAGCGCGTCGAAGAACGCCGGCTCGGGCGTGAAGCGCAGCGGCACCGCGAGCGCGTCGGGTGCCGAATGCCACAGCTTCACAGCGTCTTTTTCAGTGCAGACGAGCCTGTAGCCCTGACCCGGTGGCCGGCTCCAATGCGCAAAATCATGGTGGTCGGGCAGCGCGATCGTCTCGATGGGCACGACACCGCGCGCGCGCAGCATCGTGAAAAACGATTCGGGCCTGGCGATGCCGGCCATCGCGATCACCTTGAGGCCGGCCAGTGCCGCCAGCGGGCTGCGCGCCCCGTCGCTGTGCACGACATCGTCCGCGAGCGCACGTTGCGCGGTGAATCCGCCGAACGCCGGTCGGTCGCCGGTGTGCAGCACGAGGTCGCACGGGCGCGGCCACCGCTCCCGAAGCGGGCCGGCGGGCAGCAGCCAACCATTGCCAGTCCCGCGGTCGTCGAACACGCAGATTTCGATGTCACGGGCCAACGCCAGATGCTGCAAGCCGTCGTCGCTCACGATCACCTGTGTGCGCGGGTGCGACGCGATCAATGCTCGGGCGGCTTCCACCCGTCGCGCCGCGACAAATACGGGGGCGCCCGTGAGCCGGCGGATCAGTGCAGGCTCGTCGCCGACCTCGCGTGCAAGGCTGTCGTCCACCACCTCGCGACAACCCGTGGTGACTCGGCCATAGCCGCGCGACACCACGCCGACCTGCAAGCCTCGCGATTGCAGGTGCTGCACGACCGCGATGACGACCGGCGTCTTGCCCGCGCCGCCCGCCACCACATTGCCGACCACGATGACCGGGACGTCGACGGTTTCGGTGGACAACACGCCGAATCGAAAGAGCGCGCGTCGAACCGAAGCGATGGCCCCGTAGAGCCACGACAGCGGCCACAGCAGCCACGCCAGGGCGCCGCGCTGCAGCCAGGCCTGCTGCAACCGCGACCCGGTTCGCAAAGCTATCGCCCCGCCTGCGCGGCCGACTGGGTGGCGAAGGTGATCTGCATGAGCCCGGCGCGGCGCGCCGCCTCCATCACGGTGATCACCGCCTGATGCGGCGACATCGCGTCGGCGCTGATGATGACCACGTTGTCCTTGGCGCCACTGCCGGCGGCTGCGAGCGCGGCGGCGACCGTTTCCACGCTGCGATCGGGCAACAGGTTCTTGTTGATCGCGTAACGCCCGTCCGACGACACCGCGACGATGATTTCCTTCGGGTAGTCGCGTTGCGCGTCCGCATCGGCCACCGGCAACCGGAGTTGCATCTCGGTGAACTTGCTGTAGGTCGTGGACAGCATCAGAAAGATCAGTACCACCAGCAGCACATCGATGAACGGGATCAGGTTGATTTCCGGCTCGTCGCGCGCGCCGTGGCGAAACTGCATGCGGCCGGGTTTCATTCGCGGCTCACTTGCGCAGCGCGTTCAGGTGGCGAGCGAAGCGTTCGCCGGCCAGTTCGAGGTTGAGCAGGTAGTCGTCGACCCGCGTTCGGAAGTAGCGCCAGAAGATCAGCGTCGGGATCGCTACGATCAAGCCGAATGCTGTGTTGTAGAGCGCGATCGAAATGCCGTGCGCCAGTTGCGCCGGGTTGCCCGCGCCGACCGCGCCGCCGGCCGGCGACTGCGAACCGAAGATTTCGATCATGCCGATCACCGTGCCGAGCAGGCCCAGCAGCGGCGCAGCAGAGGCGATGGTCGCGAGCGCCGGCAGCCAGCGCTCGAGCCGGTGCGCAACCGTGCGGCCTGCGGCTTCCATGGCGGCGCGAAGATCGTCTTCGGTGCAGCGCGGATTTGCGTTCAGTGCACGAAAGCCGGCAGCGAGCACCTGGCCCAGCGACGAATTGTTCTCGAGTTTGGTGACGACGTCGGGCCCGGGAATAGACGTCTGCGACACCGTGATGGCTTCATCCAGCAACTTCGGCGGGAGGATGCGGGCAGTTTTGAGGCTGGTGAATCGTTCGATGACCAGCGCGAGCGCCAGCACGGAACAAGCGAGCAGCGGCCAGATCGGCCAGCCCGCAGCAACTATGATCGAAAACAAAAAAACCCTCCGGCCCGTGGATTGCGTATTCGCGGCGATTATCCACCGCGGTTGCGCCCGGGCAGCACGAAGTTTGCTGTAGGTGACGGCGCACAGATTCTGTGGATAACTTTGTGACTAAGCCATGGCGCAAGTCGCGCAAACGCCCGCCAGCCGTGGCTTCCATCAGATCGACTGAATTTTGAGCACCCGTTTTTCCAATCTAATCAAGCACTTGCACATGAAACCGTGCGGCTCGGGCAACCTAAGCAAGGGTCTGATGACCTTTGATCGCAGTTGTGGAAGAGTTGGGCGAAACCAGCGCTCGCGGCGATGAGCGACGCCAGCGATTTTTCGGCGCCTGCAGGCCGCATTTGGGCGGTCGGTGCGCTGTGCCACGCGGTTGCCGATGCGCTGGAGGCGCGCTTCAATCCCGTCACGGTGCGCGGCGAAATCTCAGGCTTCTCGCGCGCAAGCAGTGGCCATTGTTACTTTTCGCTCAAGGACGATTCCGGGCAGCTGCGCTGTGCGATGTTCAGGCGTGCGGCCAGCTTGCTGAACTTCGTGCCGAGGGATGGCGATCAGGTCGAAGTGCGCGGTCGACTGGCCGTCTATGAACCGCGTGGCGACCTGCAGCTTGTGGTCGAAAGCATGCGGCGCGCGGGGCAGGGCGCGCTGTTCGAACAGTTCCTGCAGCGCAAGGCGAAGCTGGAGGCCGAAGGGCTGTTCGACGCCGCGCGCAAGCGTCAGCTGCCCACGTTCCCGCGTGCCATCGGCCTGGTGACGTCGCTTGGCGCGGCAGCGCTGCACGATGTCGTGACCGCGTTGCGGCGCCGCGTGCCCCACATTCCGGTCGTTCTTGCGCCGGCGTCGGTACAGGGCGCCAACGCGCCGGCCGAACTCGTGGGCGCGCTGCGGTCGCTCTACGTCCTGGAGCCGCGCGTCGATGTCATCCTTCTGGTGCGCGGCGGCGGCTCCATCGAAGACCTGTGGGCGTTCAACGACGAGACGCTCGCAAGAACGATCGTGCAAAGCCCGGTTCCGGTGATCAGCGGCGTCGGCCACGAGACCGACTTCACGATCGCCGACTTTTGCGCCGATCTGCGCGCGCCCACGCCGACCGCCGCAGCCGAACTGGTGGCCGCGACACAGGAACTCTGGCTCGGCGCGCTGGACCTCATGGAAGCGCGCCTCGACGATGCGCTCGGCACGCGGCTCGACGTGCTCGGCCAGCAACTCGATCTCGCCGCGAGCCGGCTGGGCCGGCCTTCTGGCGCGGTGGCGCGACAGCAACTGCGGCTGGCCCACCACGCGCAGCGCCTGCACTATGCAGTGCGCTCTCGCACAGAGCGCCTTGACCAGACACAGCGAGCACGCGAGGTTGATTTTCCTCAGAAGCTCGAACGTGCCCTGGTGCAGCGGCGGGAACGTCTGGAGCGTGTGGCCGCGCGACTGCGGCTTCTCGATCCGGCGTTGGTTCTGCAGCGTGGGTATGCATGGCTCACCGATGCCAAAGGCCGTGCGGTGGTGCGCGCGACGCAGCTCACGGCGGGCGACAGCGTGGTGGCGCGCCTCGCCGATGGCAGCGCCGAACTGACCGTGACATCGGCCGGGACAACAGGAACGCGTCCGACGCCCCGCGACTGATTCCTTCCTAGAATGGACGACTCCCCACAACCCACGAGAGAGAAAAACATGGAACACGTTCTGCCACCCCTGCCGTACCCGATGGACGCATTGGCGCCCGAGTATTCGAAGGAAACGCTCGAGTACCACTATGGCAAGCACCACAACGCCTACGTCGTGAACCTGAACAATCTGCAAAAAGGCACCGAGTTCGAGTCCATGACGCTCGAGGACATCATCAAGAAGTCGAGCGGCGGCATCTACAACAATTCGGCCCAGATCTGGAACCACACGTTCTTCTGGAACTGCATGAAGCCACAGGGCGGCGGCGAGCCGACCGGCGCGTTGGCCAAGGCCATCGATGCCAAGTGGGGCAGCTTCGCAGTCTTCAAGGAAGCGTTCGTGAAGTCGGCCGTGGGCAATTTCGGTTCGGGCTGGACTTGGCTGGTCAAGAAGGCTGACGGCTCCGTCGACATCGTGAACACCGGTGCCGCCGGCACGCCACTGACCACCGCAGACGTCGCGCTCCTGACGGTCGACGTCTGGGAACACGCGTATTACATCGATTACCGCAACCTGCGTCCGAAGTTCGTCGAGACCTTTCTTGCCAAGTTGGCCAACTGGGACTTCGCAGCAAAGAACTTCGGCTGACCCCATCGCTGTGCACCAAATGGAAAAAGCCGACCTTCGGGTCGGCTTTTTCACGTTGGCGTTTCTGCAATCAACGGGCGGTATCGAACGGGGCGCCTGAAATCTTCGTGCCCTTTCGGAAGTTCTTCTTGGCAAACCATCCCTGGTTCATTTCGAGCACGTAGCGCACCGGCTCATCGGAACAGTGGGGCTCTTCGGTCTGCGGCTTCATGTCGGCGAGATTGACGATGCGGCCATCGTCCGCCACGAAAGCGGCGGTCAGCGGCAGGATCGTGTTCTTCATCCAGAAGCACTGCTTTTCGGGCTGCTCGAAAATGAACAACATGCCTTCGGCTTGCGGCATCTCCTTGCGGAACATGAGCCCGATTTGTCGCTGCTGCGGCGTGACGGCGAGTTGGGTGTCGATGCGGTACATGCCGATCGACAACGACGTGCGCTGCAGGTCCATTTGGGCTTGTTGGGCCACGGCGGGCATCGCGAAGCAAGCCGAAAGGGCCGAGACGGCGACGAAGGCGAAGAGGCGCTGGGACTTGAACATAGGGTCGGACTTTAGGCGGTGCTGCGCGAATTTTCGGCGCAAATAAAAATGCCCGCAAAAGCGGGCAGGGTCAGCGCGCCTTCAGGCTTACATGCGATGAGCGACCTTGCGATGGCGCGCGTGGCGCACCGCCTTGTGATGCTTCTTGACCGCGTGGTGCTTGGCATGCGCAACGGTGTGAGCCGATGCCGATGGCACCATCACGGTCGAAGCGGGCGCCTGGGCGTAAGCACCTGCCGCGAAGAGGCCGGCAACGAGAGCAGCGAACAGTTTGTTCATGAGAATCCCTTGTGTTTGTTGATATGGAACCTCCCCCCGATGGAAAGGTCAGCTTTCAACGGCGGGCGGCTGCGGTGGTTGACAGCGTTAGCAGTACAGCGGCGAAAAAAAAGCGCCCGAGGGGCGCTTTTTTTGAAGAAGGCGAACCGAGATTACTTCGGGGTGCCGCCTTGCATGCTCTTGCGCTTCACGCTGCCGTCCTTGTTGCGGCGACGTGCATCGCGCGTCGCTTCGCGCTTTTCAGCAGCCACAGCGGCCTTGCCGGTAGTGACACCACCACTGCCTTCAGGGGTCTTGGCCATGTCGCCACCCATAGGCTGGACCTGGCCGGCGGGACGTGCGTTGACCTTGGCTTCAGCTGCTGCAGCAGGCTTGCCCTGTGCGGTCGGGTCCAGTTCGCTCGGCTTCGTTTGGGCATAGGCACCAGCTGCGAACAGACCGGCGATCAAGACTGCGAGAACTTTGTTCATTTGAATATTCCTCTGTGGATGGATAAAAACGCCTCCCGGCCAGCAGAAGGTCTGCCAACAACGAAGGCACGGCGTCTGCGGTTGACAGATCCATCACCTTCTACGGTTGCATCTAAAATTCTAAGGCTATTCAGCCGGCCGAAAACGGACTGTCTCCTTGCCACAACTCCCTCCTTTTCGGAACCCCCCGCCTCCCATGTCCAGCTACCAGCACATCAAAGTCCCGACCGATGGCCAGAAGATCACGGTCCATCCCGACAACGCGTTGAATGTGCCCGACCAGCCGATCATTCCATTCATCGAAGGCGACGGTACCGGGCGCGACATCACCCCGGTGATGCTCAAAGTCGTGGATGCCGCGGTCCTCAAGGCCTACGGCGGCCAGAAGAAAATTCACTGGATGGAAGTCTTTGCCGGCGAAAAAGCGACCAGGGTGTATGGCCCGGACGTCTGGCTCCCCGACGAAACGCTGCGCGCCGTTCGCGATTGCGTCATCTCGATCAAGGGGCCGCTGACCACGCCGGTCGGCGGCGGCATGCGTTCGCTCAACGTGGCGTTGCGGCAGGCGCTCGATCTGTATGTGTGCTTGCGGCCGATTCGCTACTTTCAGGGTGTCCCGAGTCCGGTGAAGGCGCCGGAAAAGACCAACATGGTGATCTTCCGCGAGAACTCCGAAGACATTTACGCCGGGATCGAGTTCGAAGCCGAAGGCGACCAGGCCAAAAAGCTCATCAAATTCCTGCAGGAAGAAATGGGCGTGAAAAACATCCGTTTTCCGGACACTTCGGGCATCGGCATCAAACCGGTGTCGCGCGAAGGCACCGAGCGGCTGGTGCGCAAGGCGATCCAGTACGCCATCGACCACGACAAGCCGAGCGTCACGATCGTCCACAAGGGCAACATCATGAAGTTCACCGAAGGCAGTTTCAGGGACTGGGCCTACGGCTTGGCGGCAAAGGAATTTGGTGGCCAGCTGATCGATGGCGGTCCGTGGATGAGCGTCAGGAACCCGCGGACGGGGAAAGACATCACTGTGAAAGACAGCATCGCCGATGCCTTCCTCCAGCAGATCCTGCTGCGTCCGGTGGAATACAGCGTCATCGCCACACTCAACCTGAACGGCGACTACGTGTCCGACGCGCTGGCCGCGCAGGTCGGCGGCATCGGCATCGCGCCGGGCGGCAACCTGAGCGACACCGTCGCGATGTTCGAAGCCACTCACGGCACGGCGCCCAAGTACGCGGACAAGGACTACGTCAATCCGGGTTCGGAAATCCTGTCGGCCGAGATGATGCTGCGACACATCGGCTGGACGGACGCCGCCGACCTCATCATCAGCGCCATGGAACAGGCGATCGCCAGCAAGAAAGTCACTTATGACTTCGCCCGGCTGATGGAAGGTGCGACGCAGGTGAGCTGCTCCGGCTTCGGCGCGGTCCTGATCGAACACATGTGACCTTGATTTATAGAGAGGCCGCCACCAATTCCTCTCACGTCGGCACGACGCTTGCACGCTCTATAGAATCATTTTCCATGGCAACCAGAATTCCCACGACGCCCAAAACACCACCGGCACAAAAGCCGGGGCGGGACGACGGCGACTCGGTCGTTCTCGAGCGGCGACCGCTCAAAACCGCGCCACCGCAGATGTACCAGGTCGTGATGTTGAACGACGACTTCACGCCGATGGAATTCGTCATCGTCGTGATCCAGGAGTTCTTCAGCAAGGACCGGGAAACCGCGACACAGATCATGCTCAAGATTCACCTCGACGGGCGCGGCATCTGTGGGGTCTATTCCCGCGACATGGCGGCCACCAAGGTCAATCAGGTTATGGAGGCGGCGCATCAGGCCGGGCATCCATTGCAGTGCGTGAGCGAGCCCATCGAATGAACCTGTTGATTTCGGTCCGCTCCAACCCATCTGAGAACTTATTTACAGCAAGGCAAAAGGAAAAGACATGATTGCCCAGGAACTGGAAGTCAGCTTGCACATGGCCTTCGTCGAGGCCAGGCAGCAGCGCCACGAGTTCATCACGGTGGAGCACCTGTTGCTCGCTCTGCTGGACAACCCGAGCGCCGCAGAGGTTCTGCGCGCCTGCTCGGCGAATGTCGACGACCTTCGGGCGTCGCTCACCAACTTCATCAAGGACAACACGCCGCAGGTAGCGGGGTCCGACGATGTGGACACCCAGCCCACGCTGGGTTTCCAGCGCGTGATTCAGCGCGCCATCATGCATGTGCAGTCCACCGGCAATGGCAAGAAGGAAGTAACCGGCGCCAACGTGCTTGTCGCCATCTTCGGTGAGAAGGATTCGCATGCTGTCTACTATTTGCACCAGCAGGGTGTGACCCGCCTCGACGTGGTGAATTTCATCGCGCACGGCATCAAGAAGAGCGATCCGCCCGAAGCGGCCAAGGGGGGCAACGACGCCTCGTCCAACGAGGGCGAGGAAGGCGGCGGCGAAAAGAACGAGAAGGCCTCTCCGCTCGAGCAGTTCACGCAAAACCTCAATCAGATGGCCAAGGACGGCAAGATCGATCCGCTGATCGGGCGCGAGTACGAGGTTGAGCGCGTGATCCAGATCCTGTGCCGCCGGCGCAAAAACAATCCGCTGCTGGTGGGCGAAGCCGGCGTCGGCAAGACCGCCATCGCCGAGGGCCTGGCCTGGCGCATCACGCAGGGCGACGTGCCGGAGATCCTCGCCGAAGCGCAGGTCTACTCGCTCGACATGGGCGCGTTGCTCGCGGGCACCAAGTACCGTGGGGATTTCGAGCAGCGCCTCAAGGGCGTGCTCAAGTCGCTCAAGGACAAGCCGAACGCGGTGCTCTTCATCGACGAGATCCACACCCTCATCGGTGCGGGTGCGGCGTCGGGCGGCACGCTGGACGCATCGAACCTGCTGAAGCCGGCGCTCTCCAGCGGCCAGCTCAAGTGCATCGGTGCCACCACGTTCACCGAATACCGGGGCATCTTCGAGAAGGATGCGGCGCTGTCACGTCGCTTCCAGAAGGTCGATGTGGTCGAGCCGACCGTGCAGGAAACGGTCGACATCCTCAAGGGGCTGAAGTCGCGCTTCGAAGAGCACCATGGCGTGAAGTACGCGGTGGCCGCATTGCAGGCTGCCGCCGAGCTGAGCGCCAAGTACATCAACGACCGTCACTTGCCCGACAAGGCGATCGACGTGATCGACGAAGCCGGCGCTGCCCAGCGCATCCTGCCGCCGAGCAAGCGCAAGAAGACGATCACCAAGACCGAAGTCGAGGACATCGTCGCGAAGATCGCGCGCATTCCCCCGGCCAACGTCAGCAACGACGACCGCGGCAAGCTGCAGACCATCGAGCGCGACCTGAAGAGCGTCGTGTTCGGCCAGGACAAGGCCCTCGAAGTGCTGGCCTCCGCGGTCAAGATGGCGCGCTCGGGCCTGGGTCGTGCCGACAAGCCGATCGGCTCGTTCCTGTTCAGCGGCCCGACCGGCGTCGGCAAGACCGAAGCGGCGAAGCAACTGGCCTACATCATGGGCATCGAGCTGATCCGCTTCGACATGTCGGAGTACATGGAGCGTCATGCGGTGAGCCGCCTGATCGGCGCGCCTCCGGGCTACGTCGGTTTCGACCAGGGTGGCCTGCTGACCGAAGCCGTCACGAAGAAGCCTCATGCGGTGTTGCTGCTCGACGAAATCGAGAAGGCGCATCCGGACATCTTCAACGTGCTGCTGCAGGTGATGGACCACGGCACCCTGACCGACAACAACGGACGC
The DNA here is from genome assembly GCF_001577265.1 of Variovorax sp. PAMC 28711. Taxonomy (NCBI): domain Bacteria; kingdom Pseudomonadati; phylum Pseudomonadota; class Betaproteobacteria; order Burkholderiales; family Comamonadaceae; genus Variovorax; species Variovorax sp. PAMC 28711. The sequence continues at coordinate 3,959,438 of NZ_CP014517.1, forward strand.
AAGGCCGACTTCCGCAACGTCATCCTCGTGATGACGACCAATGCGGGCGCCGAGACCATGAACAAGGCGACCATCGGTTTCACCAACCCGCGCCAGGCGGGCGACGAGATGGCCGACATCAAGCGCCTGTTCACGCCGGAATTCCGTAACCGCCTGGACGCGACGGTGAGCTTCAAGGCGCTCGACGAAGTGGTCATCCTGCGCGTGGTCGACAAGTTCCTGCTGCAGCTCGAACAGCAATTGACCGAGAAGAAGGTCGACGTCACGTTCAGCGACGCGCTGCGCAAGCACCTGGCCAAGACGGGCTTCGATCCGTTGATGGGCGCGCGGCCGATGCAGCGCCTGATCCAGGACACGATCCGTCGTGCACTGGCCGACGAGTTGCTCTTCGGACGCCTGATCGACGGGGGCCGCCTGTCGGTCGACGTCGACGACAAGGGCGAGGTGCAGCTGGACATCCAGCCACTGCCCAAGAAAGAAGGGCGCTCCAAGCCCGAAGCCGAGGAAGCGGCGGCAGGTTGAGGTTCGAACGAATTTCGTTCGTTGAAGGTCGGTGGCTGCGGCGACCGGCCTTTTTGCTTTCTTGCGTCGCCACGGGGGCGCGTTGATCTCCTCGCTGGCACTGGTGCCGATGTTGCTGGGCATCTTCTCGGTGGCTGCTTTGCTGGGCCGTTCCCGAAGCGCGGTGATGGTCGGGTGCTTCGGGTTTGGTGCCGGTGTCTGGCTGCTCCATGGCGCTGTGGCACCGGCGCACCGGAGCATGGTGTTGCCTGGGCTGTTGCTCTGGCCTTTCGTGACGCCCGCATGCGCTGCGCTGCTATGGTGGGGTCGGGCGTCACCCCAGCCACCCCGGTGGTTTGGCGCCGCCTTTGCCATCGTGGCCGTGGCGCTTGCGATGGCCGGCGCATTGGTTGTTCACCTGGTCGGCGCATAGATCACGTTGTCGGCCTCTTCACTGACCGCGCACCTTGATCCTCCCCGAACTCAGCCACGAATGGAAAACCGGCCTCTCCCTGGCATGGAGCGGCTACATCGCGGTGCTGTCGGTCTGGATCGTGATGCAGAAGCGCGCACCGGTGTCGACGATGAGCTGGATCCTGTCGCTCGCGCTGCTGCCGTTCGCCGGCTTCGTCGTCTACTACTTTCTCGGTCCGCAGCGCCTGCAGAAGCAGCGTTTGAAGCGGCTGCGCAGTCGGGCCGGCGCCAACGCATCGGCCGACATCGCATTGCTGCGGGAAGCCGGCACGGCAGCACCGCCGGCGCTGCGCCAGATGGCGAGCCTGGCCACAGCAGCCTGCGGGCTGCCGGTGTCGAGTGCGACCGACGTGGAACTGCTCTCCGGCGGCGCGCGCACCTTCGATGCGATCTTCGAGGCGATTCGCGCCGCGCGTGATCACGTCCACCTCGAGTACTACATCTTCGAGCCCGACCGGATCGGTACCGCGCTGCGCGACCTGCTCGTGCAAAAAGCCGGCGAGGGCGTCACGGTGCGCCTGCTGCTCGACGCGCTCGGCTCCAAGCGCATCGGGCGCAAGTTCATGGCCCCGATGCTCGCGGCCGGCGTCAAGGTGGCGCTGTTCCACGACACGCGCATCGGCCGGCGCCTGCGGCCCGTGACCAACTACCGCACTCACCGAAAGATCGTGGTGTGCGACGGCCATACCGGCTTCACCGGCGGCGTCAACATCACCGACGAGGAAGACAAGCGCACGCGCGCAGACGCGTACCACGACGTGCACCTGCGCATCGAGGGCAGCGCCGTGCGCTGGCTGCAAACGACCTTCCTCGAAGACTGGACCTATGCGAGCGGCGAGAACCCGCGCGACATGGACGGCACCTTGCCGAACCTGCTGCCCCGCGTCGCGGCCGGCGACATCCCGGTGCAGATCGTCACCAGCGGACCCGACAGCCCGCTCGAGGCGATCCACCGCGTGCACGTCTCGGCGATCAATTCGGCCAATCACCGCGCCTGGCTCACCACGCCGTACTTCGTGCCAGGCGAGCCCGCCCTGATGGCGCTCACCAGCGCCGCACTTCGCGGCGTCGATGTGCGTCTGCTGGTGCCGCGCCGCAGCGACAGCCTGATCGTGAGCGCCGCCGCACGTTCGTACTACGACGAGCTGATCGCCGCGGGCGTGAAGGTATGGGAGTTCAAGGCGCGCATGCTGCATTCGAAGACGCTGGTGGTCGACGACAACTGCGCGATGATCGGCACCGCCAACTTCGACAACCGCAGTTTCCGCCTCAATTTCGAGGTGATGGCGGTGGTTTACGGCCCCGAGCTCGCCAAGCCGCTGGCGGCCCAGTTCGAGACCGATCTGCACAGCGCCGCCGCGGTGCGCCGCCATCGACCCCAACCTTTCTGGCGCCGACTGTTCGACGCGATCGCGCGACTCTTTTCCCCCTTGCTCTGACCCATGTCTCACACCTTTCTCTGGCACGACTACGAAACCTTCGGCGTGGTGCCGCGACGCGACCGGCCCTCGCAGTTCGCTGCGATCCGCACCGACGCAGCGCTCAACGAAGTGGGCGAGCCGCTCATGCTCTATTGCAAGCCGGCACCGGATTACCTGCCCAGCCCGGCGGCTTGCCTCATCACCGGCATCACGCCGCAGCTGTGCCTGGAGCGCGGCGTCGCCGAGCACGAATTCGCCGCGGTGATCGAAGGTGCTTTCTCGCAGCCCGGCACCATCGGCGTGGGCTACAACACGATCCGCTTCGACGACGAAGTCACGCGCTTCCTGTTCTGGCGCAACCTGATCGATCCGTATGCGCGCGAGTGGCAAAACGACTGCGGCCGGTGGGATTTGCTCGATGTCGTGCGCCTCACCTACGCGCTGCGGCCCGAAGGCATCGAGTGGCCGAAGAAGGCAGACGGCAGCCAGAGCTTCAGGCTCGAAGACCTGGCGCGCGCCAACGGCCTGCTGCACGAGGCGGCGCACGACGCGTTGTCGGACGTGCGCGCCACCATCGCGCTGGCGCGCCTCATCCGCGACAAGCAGCCCAAGCTCTTCGAGTTCGCGTTCGGCCTGCACAAGAAAGACCGGGTCGCGCGCGAGCTCGGATTGCCGTCGACGCGCGAAACGGCCAAGCCGTTCCTGCACGTGTCCGGCATGTTCCCGGCCGAGCGCGGCTGCCTCGGCGTCATGTGGCCCCTTGCGAGTCATCCCACCAACAAGAACGAACTGATCGCCTGGGACCTCGCGCACGACCCGAGCGAACTGCGCGACCTGGATGTCGACACCCTGCGCCTGCGCCTCTTCACGCGCAGTGCTGACCTGCCCGAAGGCATCACGCGCCTGCCGGTCAAGGGCATCCACCTGAACAAGTCGCCGATGGTCGTGGGCAACCTGCGCACGCTGAGCGACACCCTGGCCACGCGCTGGAACGTCGACCTGGAAACCGCCATGCGCCACGCCGCGATCGCGCGCGACCTGCCCGACATGAGCGCGATCTGGCCGCAGGTGTATGCGCGACCGAAGGACGCCACGCCCGATGTCGACGAAGACCTCTACGGTGGCTTCGTCGGCAATGCCGACCGGCGGCGCCTCGAGCAGCTGCGTGGTCTCGGTGCGACCGAACTCGCGCGCGACCGCACCGGCTTCGATGATGCGCGGCTCGGCGAGCTGCTGTTCCGCTACCGCGCCCGCAACTGGCCCGAGTCGCTGAACCCCGAAGAAGCCGAGCGCTGGGAAGCGCATCGCGCAGGGCGGCTGCTCGAAGGCGAGGGCGGCGCGCGCAATGTCGACGTGCTGTTCAGCGAGATCGACGCCTTGTCCGAGACCGCGGACGAGCGCGGCGAGGAACTGCTCGGCGCGCTCTACGAATACGCCGAGGCGATCACGCCGGAGCGCTGAGCACTGCACCGATTCGCACAGGCATTTATGCTCGTCGGATGGATGCCTTCTCAGATGCGTCGGACAAGCTCGCGGAGTTTGCCAACCGCCACCCCAGACTCTTCGTGCTGACCGGCGCCGGCTGCAGCACGGACTCCGGCATTCCGGACTATCGCGATGCCAACGGCGACTGGAAAAGACCGTCGCCGGTCACTTTCCAGGCCTTCACCGGCGACGACGCGACGCGCCGCCGCTACTGGGCACGCAGCCTCGTCGGTTGGCCGACGATGGCCTTCGCGCGGCCCGGCGCTGCCCACCGTGCGCTGGCCGATCTCGAAAAGGCCGGCCGCATCGGCCTTCTCCTCACTCAGAACGTCGATGGTCTACACGATGCAGCCGGCAGCCGCCGCACGATCGACCTGCACGGTCGCATCGACACGGTGCGCTGCCTGGCCTGCGAAACGCGCACGCCGCGCGCCGAATTCCAGGTCGAGCTGCGGCGCCGCAATCCGCGTTGGGCCGAACTCGAAGCGCGCGCCGCGCCCGACGGCGACGCCGATCTCGAAGGACAGGATTTTGCCGCGTTCGACGTGCCCACCTGCCCGAAGTGCGGCGGCATGCTGAAGCCCGACGTCGTCTTCTTCGGCGAGAGCGTGCCGCGCGACCGGGTGGCCGCCGCGTTCGCGGCGCTCGACGAAGCCGACGCCGTGCTGGTCGCGGGATCGTCGCTGATGGTCTATTCGGGCTATCGATTCGTTCAGGCCGCCGCGGCCGCGGGCAAGCCGATCGCCGCTGTGAACCTCGGGCGCACGCGGGCCGACGCGCTGCTGACATTGAAGATCGAAAAGCCCGTAGGCGAGGCGCTCGCGGACTTGGCCGCGCGCTGTTTTTCTGGAGGAACTCGCGATGTCGAACAACACCCTCACGCCTGAACATGCGCTTGGCCTGCTGTGGCAGCAGGCCCCGGATTTCGCCTTCGTGCTGCTCGACGCGGGCGGCACCATCATCGGTTGGCGCGGTGCATCCGAAGCGATGTTCGGCTATACCGAGGCCGAGGTGCTCGGTCAGCCGCTGGAACTCATCTTCACCGAGCAGGACCGCGCGCTCGGGCTGCACATCCTCGAAAAGCAGGTGGCGGTGGCGACCGACCGGTCGGAGGACGATCGCTGGCACCTGCGCAAGGACGGCATGAAGATCTGGGTGGCCGGCAGCCTGGTGGCCCTGCGCGAAGACGGCGTGCACGTCGGCTTCGCCAAGGTCATGTGCGACCGCACCAACCTGCGCGCGCAACTCGACACCACCGAGAACCGGCTGGCCCATGCGCACGATGCGCTGCGTGGCCGCGACATCTTCTTCGGGCGCCTGACGCACGAAGTGCGCAACGCGCTCGGACCGATTCGCAGCGTCACGCAACTGATCGAGCGCAAGGGCCTGGCCACTGGCGACCTGCAGATGCCGATCAGCATCGTGAAACGACAGGTCGGCCAGATGGCGCGGATGATGGACGACCTGGCGGAAGTCGTGCGTTTCGGCGCCGGCAAGCTGCGCCTGGAGAAGCAGTCCTTCGAGCTCGGGGCCGACTTGAAAGAGATCGCCGAAACCGTGCGCGCCGAATGCGACCAGAAGCTGCAGCGGCTCGAAGTGCTGGTGCCGCAGGCGCCGGTGATACTCCACGCCGATCGTGAGCGGGTGCACCAGATCGTCTTCAACCTCTTGCACAACGCGAGCAAGTACACGCCGCAGGGTGGCCGGATCTGGCTGCAGTGCACAGTCGAGATCGACCAGGCCGTCATCAAGGTGGAAGACACGGGCATCGGCGTGCCCGCGTCATTGCTGCCGGTGATCTTCGAGCTCTTCACGCAGGAGAATCCGCACCAGGCCGGCGGCGGATTCGGCGTCGGGCTCTCGTTGGTGAAAGACCTCGTCGGTGCGCACGGCGGCTTCGTCGAGGTGCGATCGCCGGGCAAGGGGCAGGGCAGCGAGTTTTCGGTTCGCTTGCCACTGCACGCCGATGGCCGGCTGATCCCGCCCGACCCGGTCGACTTCGCGGTTTAGGAAGGCCGCTTCATCACGCAGCTGGTCGGCGTGCTCGCCACGTACGGCTCCAGGCGCTTGACCGGCGCGAAGGTGTAGCCGGTGTTCTCCACGCTGTAGGGGTTGGTCTTGTCGACCTTCTGCCACTTGGAGATGAACATCGCCTGCTGCATCTGGTGGTCGGACTTGCGCATCGTCGCCTCGCCCGCGAAGCTCTTGATGCTCATGCCTTCCATTGCCGCGGCCACCTTGGCGGGGTCGATCGACTTCGACTTGGCCATGGCGTCGCCGAGCAGCACGATGCCGTTGTACGACGTGTACATGTAGTAGTCGTCGTTGAACTTCTGCTTGAAGCCGGCCGAGAGCGCACCGAGCTCGCCGGTGTGGTTGTTGTGGTTCGGCGAGATGATGTAGACCTCGCTGTCGCCGCCGGCCGCCAGCGCGGTGGGCGTGCCCGACACGTTGGCGTCGTTGGTGTACATGCCGACCTTGAGACCCGCATCGTTCATGGCCTTGACCAGCAGCGTGAGGTCGCTGCCCCAGTTGCTGCTGACGATGGTGTCGGCGCCGGTCGCCTTGATCTTCGCGACGTACGGCGAGAAGTCCTTCACCGTGCCGATCGGAATCAGCTCTTCGCCGACGATCTGCACGTCGGGCCGCTGACGCGCGATGCCTTCCTTGAAGAAGCGCACGGTCTGCTGGCCATGGGAGTAGTTCTGGTTGATCAGAAAGACTTTCTTGATCTTCGGCTGGTCCTTCATGAAGGCGGTGACCGCTTCCATGCGCACCGTGGTGTCGGCGTCGAGGCGGAAGTGCCAGTAGTTGCACTTCTCGTTGGTGAGCGACGGGTCTTTCGCCGAGTAGCTCAGGTAGACGACTTCCTTGCCCGGGTTGCGCTCGTTGTGCTTGGCCACGGCTTCGCTGATGGCGAGCGCGGCGCCCGAGCCGTTGCCTTGCGTCACGTAGCGAAAGCCCTGGTCGATCGCGGCGCGCAAGGCGCTCAGGCTTTCTTGCGGCGAACCCTTGTTGTCGAAGCCGGTGACCTCGAACTTCACGCCGGCCGCGTTCTTCGCGCCGCTCATCTGCTCGGCGACGTACTGCCAGCTCTTGAGTTGATTGGCGCCGACGTTCGCGAACGCGCCCGACAGCGGATCGATGAACGCGATGCGAACGGTCTCGCCCTTCTGGGCAAAAGCGGGGATGGCGAACAGCGCGCCGAGCGCGAAAGCCGTCACTGTTTTCTTCATGCGGTTGTCTCCTTTTTGGTTGCGGGGGAGTGTGATCAACGCGATCTGCGCGCAACGATCACTTCGGCGACTCGGCCGCCACTTCGGCGTACAGCTCCTTCTTGGACAGCTTGCCGACCGCCGTCTTGGGCAACTCGGCGCGCGCTTCCATTGCGTGCGGCATCTCGTGCTTGCCGAGGTAGTCCTTCAGGAAATCGCGCAGGGCATCGAGAGTCAGCGGCTGCGCGCCCGGCTTGAACTTGATGAAGGCCTTGGGCGATTCGCCGCGGTAGGCGTCCGGCACGCCAATCACGCTCACTTCTTCGACCGACGGGTGGCGGTAGATCGCCTCCTCGATGTTGCGCGGGTAAACGTTGAAGCCGCTGCAGATGATCATGTCCTTGGTCCGGTCGACCAGGTAGACGAAGCCATCATGGGACATGTAGCCCACATCGCCGGTGCGCAGGAACCCGTCGGCGGTCGTCACCTCGGCGGTGGCCGCCGGGTTGTTCCAGTAGCCCTTCATGACCTGCGGGCCCCGGATGCAGATTTCGCCGCGCTCGCCCAGTGGAAGGTCGGCGAGCGTCGCGAGGTCGATCACCTTGATTTCCGCGCCCGGCACGGGAATGCCGCAGGTGCCCGGCGCGGGGTCGCCGACGCCGGTGGTCAGTGTGCCGACGCCGCAGATCTCTGTCATGCCCCAGCCTTCGAGCAGGCGGCAGCGCGCCATGCGCACGAAGTTACTGAAGACCTCGCCGGCGATCGGCGCGCCGCCCGAGTTGCACCACTTGAGCGACGACAGGTCGGTGCGCTCGATGTCCGGGTGGCCGGTGAAGCCGACATACATGGTCGGCACGCCCAGGAAAACGCTGATCTTGCTGTCTTGGATTTCGCGCAGCGCCGCCGACAGGTCGAAGCGCTGGTGCAGCACGAGTTCGGCGCCGATGGCGAAGCCGAAGATCATGTTCAGCACCATCGAGTAGACATGGAACATCGGCAGCACCACGAGGAAGCGCTCCGTGCCGGGCTGCAGGGTGCCGGCGCTGATCACCATTTCCTGCAATTGCGACACCGTCATGCTGAGGTTCGCGTGCGTCAGCATCGCGCCCTTGGGGTGGCCGGTGGTGCCGCCGGTGTACTGCAGCACTGCGATGGCCGACACGTCGGCGGCCGGCGGCACGAAACGCCCGTCACCCGGCGCGAGCAGGTCGCCGAAGCGCACGCGCCGCTCGTCCCATGGGATGCCGCGGTCTTCCGGTTTTGCGCCCGTGCCGAATTCGCCGGCCGACCCGACGACCAGCGTCTTCAGGCGCGTGCTGTCGAGGTAGCCGTTCATCTTCGAGAAGAGTTCGGGCGTGTCGAGCGTCACGATCACGTCGGTGTGGCTGTCGCCGATCTTGTGTTCCAGCACCGCGCCGGCGTCGAGCGGCGAATAGTTCACCACCACCGCGCCGGCCTTGAGGATCGCGAAGAAAGCGATGAAGTAGTGGGGCGTGTTCGGGAGATAGAGCCCGACATGCGTCCCCTGGCGCACGCCCAGGCGCTGCAGGCCCTGCGCCATGCGGTCGGTCAGCGCATCGAATTCGGCGTAGCTGAAGGTGCGACCCTCGAAGCGCAGTGCGGGCTGGTCGGGCCAGCGGCGGGCCGCGTCGGTGAGCAGCTGCTGCACTGGCATCGCGCTCAGCGGCGCGTCCCAGCGAGCGCCGGGTGCGTAGTTGGAGGTCCAGGGGGGGTCGCTCAGGGGCATCGGATGTCTTGTCTTCGGTGGAGTCGGGCACCGCGCAGTGGAGCATCCGCTGGCGTCGCGCGCAGTCAAGCGCGCGACTGTGACGCGCCCTGGGTCAGCGCGGCGGCATGAAAGACGTCGTGGCCGCGCGGCCCGGCAGCTTCAGCTCGGCGGTGGCTGCCGGCGCCTGCGAAAGCAGCTTGCCCTTGCGAAACACCTTCAGCCGCGTCGCGCGCAAACGGATCGCCTCGACCGGATCGCGCGCCTGCAGCAGCACGAAGCTCGCATCGCAGCCCGCTGCGAGCCCGTAGTTTTCCAGGTGCATCACGCGCGCGGCGTGGGTCGTCACCGCTTCGAAGCACTGGCGGATGCCGGCCTGGCTCGTCATCTGCGCGACGTGCAGGCCCATGTGCGCGACTTCCAGCATGTCGCCCGAGCCCATGCCGTACCACGGGTCCATCACGCAGTCGTGCCCGAAAGCGACGTTGACGCCGGCCGCCATGAGCTCGGGCACGCGCGTCATGCCGCGGCGCTTGGGGTAGCTGTCGTGGCGGCCCTGCAGCGTGATGTTGATGAGCGGATTCGCAATCACGGCAACGCCGCTCTCGGCGATGAGCGGCAGCAGTTTGCTCACGTAGTAGTTGTCCATGCTGTGCATCGACGTGCAGTGCGACCCGGTCACCCGGCCGTGCAGGCCGAGGCGCTGGCATTCGAAGGCCAGCGTTTCGATATGGCGCGACAGCGGGTCGTCGGACTCGTCGCAGTGCATGTCGACCAGTTGCCCGCGCTCGGCGCCCAGCTCGCACAGCAGCTTCACGCTCGCGGCGCCATCGGCCATCGTGCGTTCGAAATGCGGAATACCGCCGACCACGTCGACGCCCTTGTCGAGCGCGCGCTTCAGGTTTTCCACGCCACCGGGCGAGCGCAGCACGCCGTCCTGCGGAAACGCGACCAGCTGCAGGTCGATGTACGGCGCGACCAGGCGCTTGACCTCCAGCAGCGCATCGACCGCCAGCAGGCTCGGATCGCTCGTGTCGACATGCGTGCGGATGGCGAGCAGCCCGCGTGCCACCGCCCAGTCGCAGTAAGCGAGCGCCCGTTCGATCAGCGCCTCGGCCTTCAACAACGGCTTGAGCTCACCCCACAGCGCGATGCCTTCGAGCAGCGTGCCGCTCTGGTTGACGCGCGGCAGGCCGTAGCTGAGCGTTGCGTCCATGTGGAAATGCGGGTCGACGAAATGCGGCGCGACGAGGAGGCCATGCGCGTCGATCGTCTCGTGCGCCGGCGCAACGAAAGCGGCGGTGACTTCGGTGATCCGACCGTCCTGCACCGCGATCGACATGTCGGTGCGGCCGTCGGGGAGGGTGGCGTGGGTGATGAGGAGGTCGAGCATCGTGGTGAGGTGTGGTTCGTTGTTCAGCGGGTGCGCTGGGGCTGGTAGCGGTACTGCCCCGGTGCCGGCCCCACCTCGATCGTCACGCGCCGCAGCTTGTCGTCATGGCCCGATTCGGCCTTGGCCGTCACGACGATGCCGCGCGGCGTCGCGCGGCAGGTCAGGTCCGAAAGAGCGACTTCCGAATGGTCGTTGTCGAGCTCGGCGATGGCGACGGTGCGCTCGGCGTGCAGTCCGCCGTTCGCGTCGCGGGTCATCCATTGCACGTAGAGGAAAGACTGCGCGTACTGTTCGGCATGCACCACGCGGAACGCGCCTTGCCGATTCTTGCCCCATGCGCCGCACAGCTGGACCCAGGTCACCGAGTCGGGTGTCTCGAAGGTCTCGTAGCTGTAGTTGCTGCCCAGCGCGTGCACGCTCCCCCCGCACAGCGTCAGCAGCGCGGCGAGTAACGTCGTGGCGGTGATCTTCACCCTCAACGTTCGCCCTTGCGGTACGGCTTCATCAGTGCCTGCGGATAGCTGGCCTTGCGCGCCACCAGCACGAGCGCGAGGATCGACAGCAGGTAGGGCAGCATCAGATAGAGCTGATACGGCAACACCGCATCGCCCGACTGCTGCAGGCGCAGTTGCAAGGCGTCGAATAACGCGAAGAGCACTGCGCCCAACAGCGCCTTGCCGGGCCGCCATGACGCGAACACGACCAGCGCGACGCAGATCCAGCCGCGCCCGTTGATCATGTTGAAGAAGAAGGCATTGAACGCCGACAGCGTGAGAAACGCGCCCGCCACGCCCATCAGCGCCGAGCCGGCGACGATGGCGCCAGTGCGTGTGGCCGCGACAGAGACGCCCTGGCCTTCGGCCGCCTGCGGGTTCTCGCCGACCATGCGCACCGCCAGGCCGAGCGGCGTGCGGTGCAGCACCCAGCCGATCAGCGGGACGAGCAGCAGCGCCAGCAAAGTGAGCGCGGTTTGCGCGTTCAGGATCGGAATCGGCAGCCACTCCATCGGCGCGAACGGCGTCACCGTCGGCGGCGTGTTGACCTTCGGGAAGCTCACGCGATAACCGTAATAGCTCAGCGCCGTCGCCAGCAATGTGATGCCCAGGCCCGACACGTGCTGCGAGAGCGCGAGCCCGACCGTGAGCCCCGCGTGCAGCAGCCCGAACACCGCGCCCGTGAGCGCCGCCACGCCGACCCCGATCCACAGCGGCGCGCCTGCGTACACCGCGAGCCAGCCGGTGAAGGCGCCCGCTACCATGATCCCTTCGATGCCGAGGTTGAGCACGCCGGCGCGCTCGCACAGCAGCACGCCCAGCGTGCCGAAGATGAGCGGCGTGGCGATGCGCAGCACCGCGACCCAGAAGGCCGGATTGGCGAGGATGTCGAGCAGGTCGCTCATTTCAGACGCACCCGGTACTGCGTGAGCAGGGTCGCGACCAGCACCGAGATGAGCGAGGCCGCCACGATCACGTCGGCGATGTAGGTCGGCACACCGACGGCGCGGCTCATCGTGTCGGCGCCGACCAGCACGCCCGCGACGAACACGCCGGCCGCCACCACGCCCAGCGGATGCAGGCCCGCGAGCATCGCGATCACGATGCCGCTGTAGCCGTAGCCCGGCGACATGTCGAGCGTTACGTAGCCGGTGCGGCCCGCCACCTCGATGGCGCCGGCCAGTCCGGCCAACGCGCCGGACAGCAGCGCCACGCTCACCACCGTGCGCGTCACCGGCACGCCCGCGAACCCCGCGCCACGTGCATTCGCGCCGACCGCCCGGATGTCGAAACCGAGCACCGTGTACTTGAAGAGCGCCCACACGATGACGGCCAGCGACACCGCCCACAGCAGCCCGGTGTGCACGCGGGTCTGCGCCACCAACTTGGCAAGTTCGAGGTCCGGCTGCAGGCCGACGCTCTGCGGCCAACCCATGGCGGTCGGATCTTTCATCGGGCCGTCGAGCATCGCGCCCACCCCAAGCAGCACGATGAAGTTGATGAGCAGCGTGGTCACCACCTCGTCGACGCCGAGCATGTTCTTCAAGAGCGCCGGGCCGAGGAGCAGCAATGCGCCGGCGAGCGCGGCCGCCAGCATCATCAGCGGGAACAGCAGCCACGGCGACAACGCGAAACCGCTCCCGCCATGCAGGCCGCCGACCGCGATCGCGGCCAGCGCGCCCGCGTAGAGCTGGCCTTCTGCGCCAATGTTGAAAAGCCGCGCCTTGAACGCGACCGTCGCGGCCAGCCCGGTGAGGATCAGCGGGATCGCGCGCGTCAGCGTTTCGCTCCACGCGAACACCGAGCCGAAGCCGCCCTGCAACAGCAGCGCATAGGTGCGGCTGACCGGTGCGCCGGCCCACAGCACCAGCAGCGCGCTGATCGCCATGGTGAACAGCACGGCGCCGATGGGCGCCAGCGCGAGCGCGGTGCGCGAGGTTTCGTGGCGGCGCTCGAGTCTCATGCGGCAGCCCCCGCCATGGCCAGTCCGATCGCCTCGCGCGTCCAGCCGGTGGCCGCCCGCGTTTCGCTCAGGCGCCCGCCGTGCATCACCGCGACGCGGTCGCCGAGTGTCAGCACTTCGTCGAGGTCGTCGGAGATGACGAGCACCGCCGCGCCCGCGTCGCGCGCCGCGATGAGTTGCTGCTGCACGTACGCGACCGCGCCGATGTCCAGCCCCCAGGTCGGCTGGTGCGCGACGATGAGGCGTGGCGGTTTGGTCTTGCCATCGTCCTGCTCGGGCGCCATCAGCGCGCGACCGAGGATCAGCTTTTGCATGTTGCCGCCCGAGAGCGAGCGCGCCGGCGTCATGAGCCCCGCGCCGCGCACGTCGAAGGCCTTCTCGATGCGCTCGGCATGCCGGTGCGCCGCGGCCCGCTTGATCCATGACCAGCGCGAGAAAGCGGGGCTGCGCAGCCGCTCCGACACCGCGTTCTCCCACACCGGCAAATCGCCGATCACGCCGACGGCGTGCCGGTCTTCGGGAATGCGCGCGACACCGCGCTGCACCAGCCGGGCAGGCGAGGGCGGCAGCGCGCGACCCATCAGCGTGACGACGCCCGCCGTGGCGCGGCGCGTTCCGCTCAGCAGTTCGGCGAGCGCGACCTGTCCGTTGCCCGAGACACCGGCGATGGCCGTGATCTCGCCGGCGCGCAAGGTCAGCGTGACGTCGTCGAGCCGGTCGTGGCCGCCGCCCGCGGTGCTCACGTTATCGAGCACGCAGACGGCATCGCCGACCGACCGGGCCGGCCGCCGCGCCGGCTGCTCGACCGCGTGGCCGACCATCCACAGGGCGAGCTGCGCCTGCGTGGTGCCGCCCGCCGCGGCCTCGGCCACGAGCCTGCCGCCGCGCAGCACCGCGATGCGGTGCGACACGCGCAGCACCTCGCCCAGTTTGTGGCTGATGAAGATGACCGACAGCCCCTGCGCGACCATCTGCGCGAGCGTTTGGAACAGCGCCTCGCTTTCCTGCGGCGTGAGCACGGCGGTGGGTTCGTCGAGGATCAGGATGCGGGCGCCGCGGTACAGCGCTTTCAGGATTTCGACGCGCTGGCGCTCGCCGACCGACAGGCTGCCGACGGTCGCCTCGGGTTGTACCGGCAGGCCGAAGCGTTGCGCGACCTCCAGCAATTTCGCGCGCGCTGATGCGCGTTGCGATACCGGCCGCCAGAGCGCTTCGGTGCCCAGCAACACGTTGTCGAGCACGCTGAGGTTGTCGGCGAGCGTGAAGTGCTGGTGCACCATGCCGACGCCGGCCGCGAGTGCGGCCTTCGGATTGCCTGGCGGCAACGGCTCGCCGAAGACCTCGATGCGCCCCACATCGGCCACGTAGTGGCCGAACAGGATCGACATCAGCGTCGACTTGCCCGCGCCGTTCTCGCCGAGCAACGCGAGCACCTCGCCCGCCTTCAGCGTGAGCGAGATGTCGTCGTTGGCCGTCAGCGTGCCGAAGCGCTTGGTGATGCCGTCGAGCCGCAGGACGGTCGGCGACGCGTTCTCCACAGCGGCTTACTTTGCAGTGGACTTGGGTTGGGAGTCGTCGACCTTGACCGTGGTCTTTCCCGCCAGGATGTCGGCCTGCTTGGCCTTGACCTTGGCGACGATCTCCGCCGGCACCTTTTTCTCGAACGTGCCGAGCGGCGCGAGTTCGGCGCCCTTGTACTTCATGGTCGAGTAGATGCCGTAGTCCTCGGCGGTGAACTTGCCTTCCTTCACCAGCTTGATGGCGCGGTCGGCCGACGGATCGAAGTTCCAGAGGGCCGAGGCGACCACCGTGTCGGGGTACTGCGCCTGCGTGTCGATCACGTTGCCGATCGCGAGCTTGCCCTTTTCCTTGGCCGCGTCGCTCACGCCGAAGCGCTCGGCGTACATGATGTCTGCGCCCTTGTCGATCATCGCGAAGGCGGCTTCCTTGGCTTTCGGCGGGTCAAACCAGCTGTTGATGAAGCTCACGCTGAACTCCACCTTCGGGTTCGTTTCCTTCGCGCCGGCCATGAAGGCGTTCATGAGACGGTTGACCTCCGGAATCGGGAAGCCGCCGACCATGCCGATCTTGTTGCTCTTGGTCATGCCGCCGGCCACCATGCCGGAGAGGTACGCCGGCTCCTGGATGTAGTTGTCGAACACGCTGAAGTTCGGCGCCTGCGGCTTGCCCGACGAGCCGAGCACGAAGGACGTCTTCGGGAAGTCCTTGGCCACCTTGCGCGCCGCCGCTTCGACCGCGAACGCCTCGCCGAAGATCAGCTGGTTGCCCGCCGTCGCGTATTCGCGCATCACGCGCTCGTAATCGGCATTGGAGACGTTCTCGGTCGCCTTGTATTCGATCTCGCCGCGCGCTTCTGCGGCCTTCAGGGCCTTGTGGATGCGCCCGACCCATTGCTGCTCGAAAGGCACGGTGTAGACCGCGGCCACCTTGAGCTTGGCCTGTGCCAGGGCGATGCCGGGTGCGCTGGCGGCGAGTACTGCCGCGATGGCGACGGAACGGATGACGAGTTGACGACGACGTTGAAACACGTTGACTCCTGGGTAATGAAAAATCTTGGGAAAAATCTGGTGCCCGCGGCTTTACTTGGTGCCAAAAATACGGTCGCCGGCGTCGCCTAGGCCCGGCAGGATGTAGCCGTGGCTGTCGAGCTCGCGATCGATTGCAGCGGTGTAGATCGGTACGTCGGGGTGGGCGGTCTGCAGTGCCTTGATGCCTTCGGGGCAAGTGAGCAGGCAAACGAACTTGATCGACTTCGGGTTCATTTCCTTCAGTCGTTCGACGGCGGCGATGGCGGAGTTGCCGGTCGCAAGCATCGGGTCGACCACGACGATGTCGCGGCTCTCCATGTCGCTCGGCATCTTGAAGTAGTACTCGACGGCGGTCAGCGTCTTGGGGTCGCGGTAGAGGCCGATGTGCCCCACGCGTGCGCCCGGCACCACCGTCAGCATGCCTTCGAGGATGCCGTTGCCGGCGCGAAGGATCGACACCAGCACCAGCTTCTTGCCATCGATGACCTTGGTCGTCATGGTCTCGAGCGGCGTCTCGATCTCGATCTCCTGCATCGGCATGTCGCGCGTGACTTCGTAGGCCATCAGCATGCTGAGCTCGTTGAGCAGGCGGCGAAAGCTGTTGGTGGAAGCGTCCTTGCGGCGCATCAGGGACAGCTTGTGCTGAACGAGGGGGTGGTCGACGAGGTGGACGTTGCTCATGTTGTGATCGAAAAGAGAGAAATGAAAAGAGAAGTCTAGAAGACCGTGCCGTCGCTCTCGATCAGAAGGGGAGGCGAACCCCCACGCAAGCGCTGTGCCATCGCGCGGCCGGCCGCCCAGGTGCCGCCCTCCAGCACGCAGGCCAGCGGCATCTCGTCTTCGCTGCGGTCGAGTATCTTGCGCACGCGCGGCGCGAGTTCGTCGAGCAGCGCGACGGTGAGGGCGCGCCACTCGACGATGAACTCGTCGCCCACCTTCCAGGTGCGCGTGAGCGATGCCGGGCTCAGCGGCACGATCACGCCGCTGTCGATCAGCAAGCCGCCATTGCGGTACTCGGGCAGCGCGGTCAGCGCCTCGAGCTTGCGCACCTTGACGCCGGCCCAATCGAAGGGCTCCAGCAGCGAATAGGTGAGCCACTGCGAGAGCTTGTGAAAAGGCATCCAGCCGTTTGTGAGGCCGGGGCCGCGCACCGCGCTGTGGCGCCAGCAGTCGCCCAACGCGAAATCCGGGTTGCCCGAGCCGATACCGCCCGGCATGTCGCTGCCATCGGCTGCGATGCTGTCGACAAAATTGGCGGCCGGCCAGATACGCGACAGCGATATCAGCACGAGCGACAGGATCTCGTGCGCGGTGACCTCGGCCGTCGGCGGCACCGCCGGGCCGAAGGGGCCGACCAGCGCGTCGAAGAGCTTGCCGGGGCGGCCGTCTTCGCCGAACACTTCGGGCTGTTCCTGCAGCGCTTCGCCGAGGCGGCGCAACAGCGTGGTGCGCCCCGCGAGGCCGACCAGCGGGTTCGAATCGCTCACCTGGAAGGCGGCGGCGAGGCGGTCGGTAATGAGCGCGCGCAGCCCGGCCGCATCGGCCTGCAACGGGCGTTCGGGATCGGAAGAAAACAGGCCGCTGGTGAAGGCGTGGAAGCTGGCGACGCCGAGGCCTTCGGAGCGCGTGAAGCGCTGGCCGCTCGACGTTTCGGTGTAGTGCCAGTCCGCACCGGCGCCGGCGTCGAGCAGCACGCTCACGAGCGCGAGGTCGATGTGGATGCGGGCGCGTTCGCGCGGCGTGGCCTCGTCGCCGATCAGCGCGTTGAGGTCGGTCAGCCGATCGACACCGCCCGCCTCGAAATGGCGCCAGCGGCTGTGATACGGAATGATGTTCCACGGATAGCGCTCCAGCGTGGTTTCGGCAACGGCGCGCGCGGCGTCTTCCAGCTTGTCGTCGTCGCCGATGGAGAACCACTGCGATTCGCCGCGGCGCGCGCGCGCCAGCAGAAACGCCGCGCGTTCACGCACGGCCGCCGTGGAGCGCAGCAGCGCGGCGGCGCCGGCCGGATGCGCGCTGTCGTTTGTTGCATCGGCACTCATTCCTTCAACCCCCGACCTTTGGCCAGCTTGAGCTCTTCCGCGTCCGGCACGTGGCCGGGCGTGAAATAGCCCGCTGCCTTCTTGGCGTCCATCTCGACCTTGGCGTCTTCCGGGATGAGGTCGTCGGGAATGTTCACCCGTTCGCCGATCTCGATGCCCGAGCCGGTGATGGCGTCGTACTTCAGGTTGCTCATCGACACGAGGCGATGGATCTTGGTGATGCCGAGCCAATGGAAGACGTCGGGCATCAGCTCCTGGAAGCGCATGTCCTGCACGCCGGCCACGCATTCGGTGCGCGCGAAATACTGGTCGGCCGTGTCGCCACCGACCTGGCGCTTGCGCGCGTTGTAGACCAGGAACTTGGTCACTTCGCCGAGCGCACGGCCTTCCTTGCGGGAGTACGCCACCAGGCCCACGCCGCCGCGCTGCGCACCCATGATGCATTCCTCGATCGCGTGGGTGAGGTAGGGGCGGCAGGTGCAGATGTCGGAGCCGAACACGTCGGAACCGTTGCACTCGTCGTGGATGCGGGCGGTGAGTTCGACCGCGGGGTTCGCCAGGTCGCGCGGGTTGCCGAAGATGTAGAGCGTCTGCCCGCCGATGGGCGGCAGGAACACTTCGAGGTCGGAGCGCGTGACCAGCTCGGGGTACATGCCACCGGTTTCTTCGAACAGCGTGCGCCGCAGGTCGGTCTCGGAACAGCCGAAGCGCTTGGCGACTTCGGGCAGGTACCAGGCCGGCTCGACCGCGACCTTGGTCACCATCGCGGCGCCGCCTTCGGTGAGGAAATGGCCATCGGCCTTGAGCCGGCCGCTCTGCAGCGCTTCGATCACCTCGGGAAGGATCACGTGCGCCTTGGTCACGGCGATGGTCGGGCGGATGTCGTAGCCGGCGGCGAGCTCGGTCGCGAAGACGTCGGCGACGATGGCGCCCCAAGGGTCCATCGAGACGATGCGGCCCGGCTGACTCCACTGCGGATACGGGCCGATCGCGTCGGTCGGCGAGGTGTTGGTGAGGTCGGCCTTGTGCTCGCGCTTGAGCGCGCCGGCGGCCACGGCCAGCGCGCGGTACACGCTGTACGACCCGCTGTGCGTGCCGATGACGTTGCGGTGCGCGCGCGAGGTGGTGGTGCCGACGATCGGGCCGCGCTCGGCGGCCGTGGCCGCGCTCCAGTGGATCGGCAGGGCGCCGAAGCCGCCGCTGTGCGAGGTGAGCCGGATGTGCCGCGGTGCGGCGGTCGGAGGAAGGGCGGGAGGAACGGAGGCGGGAGAAGGAATCGATGGATCGGGAAAAGTCGAAACGGCGTCAACTGACATTGCGGGCCCTCAAAAGAAAGAATGTAGCGATGGCACCATCGGCTGGCAAGCAGCTTGCGTGCCGACCTCATGCGCACAATCGGGCCAGTTCTTTGTTGCCAACGCTGTAACCCTTCGCCCCGATGCCACGAACAACCATGGAGAGCCCGAAGCACGTGCGCGATGCCGAGACGGCGCTGCGCGGGCTCTTTCTGAAAGGGCTCGATGGCGACAGTGCGGCGTATCACGCGTTCCTGCGCCGTCTTGGCGCGCACCTTCGCGCGTTTCTGGGCAAGCGCCTGTTCGGCTGGCCCGATGAAGTGGAAGACCTTGTCCAGGAATGCCTGATCGCGATGCACAACCAGCGCCACACCTACCAGCTCGACCAGCCGTTGACGGCCTGGGTGCATGCCATTGCGCGCTACAAGATGATTGATCTTCTGCGCAGTAAGTCGATCCGTGAAGCGCTGCACGATCCGCTCGACGACGAGCTCGAAGTGTTCGCCGATTCGGCCACCGACGCGAGCGATGCGCGCCGCGACCTCGGCGGCCTGCTGAAGACGCTGCCCGAGCGCCAGCGCCTGCCGATCGTCCACGTGAAGATCGAAGGGATGTCGGTGGCCGAGACCGCCTCGCTCACCGGCATGTCGGAATCGGCCGTCAAGGTCGGCATTCACCGCGGCCTCAAGGCGCTGGCTGCGCGCATGAAGGCAGCGGTGGCATGAAGACCGACGACCTCGTTTCGATGCTGGCGACCGGCGTCGCCCCGGCGCCACGGGGTGCGGCCAACCGACGTCTGGCGCTGGCCGTCGCCGTCGGCCTGCCGCTGTCGTTGCTGATCCTCATCGTCGACTACGGCGTCCGGCGCGACCTGGTGCAGGTCATGTTCTGGCCGATGTTCTGGGTCAAAGTGCTGTTTCCGGCGAGCATCGCCGCGGCCGGGTTCGTCATGCTGAACCGCCTGGCGCGACCCGGCGTGAAAGTGCGGCAGTCGTGGCTCGGCGCTGCGCTCCCGGTGCTGCTGGTCTGGGCGCTCGCGACCATTGCCTGGTCGCACGCCGCGCCCGAAGCGCGCATGCCGATGCTGATGGGCTCGACCTGGAAGAGCTGTGCTTTCAGCATCTGCTGGATCGGGCTGCCGGTGTTCGTGGCGGCGATGGTCGCCCTGCGCAGCCTGGCGCCGACGCGCGCGGCGCTGGCCGGCGCAGCCGCCGGCGCGCTGGCGGGCGGGGCGGGCGCGATGGTCTATGCGCTGCACTGCATGGAATTGGCAGCGCCGTTTCTGGCGGTCTGGTACGTGGGCGGGATCGCGCTGGCGGTGGCGATCGGTGCCGTCATCGGGCCGCGCTTGCTGCGCTGGTGACCGTGCGCCGCACCTCGCGGTGAACAACGTTCGAATGGCCGACCCAAAGGTCGCACAGCGCGAACGAACGTCCAGGGTCAGTAAGCGCCCATGAAATCACGCTTGCCAATGGGCAAACCGTTGTGACGCAGGATGTCGTAGGCCGTCGTCACATGAAAGAAGAACTGCGGCAGACCATAGTTCGCCAGGTAGGTCTGCCCACTGAGCTTTTTCTCTTTCGGCGTGCCAGGGCGCAAGACGATCTCGGCGCTTTCCTTGCCTTCGAACTGCGACGCGTCGACGCTGTCCAGAAACGCCAGGGTTTGGGTCAACAGCACATCCAGATCGGCAAAGCTCTTCTCCTGGCCTGCAAAGGTCGGCACCTCCACCCCGGCCAGACGCGCCGAAACGCCCCGTGAAAAATCCGCGGCGATCTGTACCTGCTTGAGCAGTGGAAACATGTCGGGCGCCAACCGCGCCTGCAACAGGGCGTCGGGCTCGATCGACTTGCTGGTGGCGTGCTCGCTGGCCTGGGCAAGGATGGTTTTCATCGCCGTCAGCATCTGCTTGAAGACGGGGACGGAGTGGGTGTACATGGAGGGGATCATGGGGTGTTCCTGTGAGTTTGGGAGGTGAAAAACGGTGAGGGTCAGCTGCGCACGAAGGCCAAGGGTTTTCAGGTGCGCGGGTTGTCTCGCAGGGCAAAAAGCTCAGGGCGAATTCCAAAGCCGCTGCCAGGTTTCCGTCAACTGGCGCTTCGCATTCCGCGGGCCCGAGATCATGGTGACCGGGGCCGCTTTCCAGCCGGCGCCGTCGCGCACCGCCACCTGGTAGCGGAACGTGTAGTCGGGCTCCGCACCCATGCGCAGATCGGAGAGCACCAGGCGGTCGCCATCGGCTTGGGCTTTCATGAAGCCGCTGGTAAACCACAGCAAGCGCGCCACCTCCGGCGTACCGCGCAGTGCATCGAGCGCAACGATGTCGCTGCGATTCGGCACGAAGGTCATCGGGCCCTTGTCGGCCACGAGCGATCGGTAGCCCTCCATGAAGCCATCGGGCGTCAACACCACCACACGCCAGAGCAGGGTGTTCAGCGGCATCGGCACCGAAAAGCGCGGTGCATCGGCGAGGCCTTGCGCGGCCAGCGCGGATTCCGCCGCGCGATTCACCAGCGTCTTGGCGACGAGCGACCAGCCCAGGTAAAGGCTGCTCAGCATCAACCCACCCAGCACGAAGTGGCGCCCGATGGGTCGGGCGCCTACCCACAGCGCCACGACGAAGGCGATGAGCAACGGCAGCGTGTACCCGGGGTCGATGATGAAAACGCTGGACCACATCACCGGATTCGACGGCCAGGGCCACAGCAGTTGGGTGCCGTAAACAGTGAAGGCGTCGAGCAACGGGTGCGTGACCAGGGCCAGCCAGATCGCCAGAAGCCAGGGCCGGGGCGATTCGCGCACGGGCGCCCACCAGCGTCGCAGCATCCACCACAGCACCCAGGCGACCAGGGTCAGGACCAGAAGCGAATGCGAAGGGCCGCGGTGCCAGGTGACGGAGGTCACCGCATCCGCGCCGAGCAGCGCCAACGGAATGCCGTCCAGGTCGGGCAGGGTGCCGAGCACCGCGCCGGCCACCAGGGCCCGACGCCGGTGCGCTGCGGGCACGACGGCCGCCGCCACGGCGCCGCCGAGAACGATCTGGGTCAGCGAATCCACGCGACGTTGCCTCTAGCGCTTCTTCGCGCCGAAGATCCCGCCCAGCACCCCGCGCAAGATTTCCTTGCCGACGCTCGTGCCCATCGTGCGCACGGCAGAGCGCGCCATGGTCTGCGCCAGGCCGTCGCGCTTGCCGCCGCGCGGGCCGGTGCTGCCGAACAGCAGATCGTTCAGTCCGCCCATCAGCCCACCACCGGCATCGGCGGGCGCTGCGGCGCCAGGCTTGCCGGCGATAGCAGGTGGCGCATCGGGCGCGGTGGCGGCGCGGCCTTTCAGTTTTTCATAAGCGGATTCGCGATCGACCGTCTTTTCGTAGACGCCGGCCACCAGCGAATTGGCGAGCAGCGCCTGCCGCTGGGCGGGCGTGATCGGGCCGAGCTGGCTGGCGGGCGGCAGCACGAAGACGCGTTCGGTCACGCTGGGCCGGCCTTTCGAATCGAGCAGGCTCACCAGCGCCTCGCCGACCGCGAGTTCGGTGATGGCGGCTTCGATGTCCAGACCCGGCTTCGGACGCATCGTGGTCGCGGTCGCCTTGACGGCTTTCTGGTCGCGCGGCGTGAAGGCGCGCAGCGCGTGCTGCACGCGGTTGCCGAGCTGGGCCAGCACCGAATCGGGAATGTCGAGCGGGTTCTGCGTCACGAAATAAACGCCGACGCCCTTCGAGCGCACGAGCCGCACCACGAGTTCGATGCGTTCGACCAGCGCCTTGGGCGCTTCGTTGAACAGCAGGTGCGCCTCGTCGAAGAAGAACGCCAGCTTCGGCTGGTCGGGGTCGCCGATTTCGGGGAGCTGCTCGAACAACTCCGACAGCATCCACAGCAGGAAGGTCGCGTAGAGCCGCGGCGAATTCATCAGCTTGTCGGCGGTCAGGATGTTGACCACGCCCTTGCCGCCCACGGTCTGCATGAAGTCGGCGATGTTGAGCATCGGCTCGCCGAAGAACTTGTCGCCGCCCTGCGTTTCGATCTGCAGCAGCCCGCGCTGGATCGCGCCCACGCTGGCGGCGCTGATGTTGCCGTATTCGGTGGTGAACTGGCTGGCGTTCTCGCCGACGTGCTGCAGCATCGCGCGCAGGTCTTTGAGGTCGAGCAGCAGGAGGCCGTTGTCGTCGGCGATCTTGAACACGATGTTCAGCACGCCGGCCTGCGTTTCGTTCAGGTCGAGCATGCGGCCGAGTAGCAGCGGGCCCATGTCGGAAACGGTCGCGCGCACCGGATGGCCCTGTTCGCCGAACACGTCCCACAGCGTGACCGGGCAGGCCATCGGCGTCGGCGCCTCGATGCCGCGTTCCTCGAGCGTGGCGGCCATCTTGTCGCCGATGTGGCCGGGCTGGCTGATGCCGGTGAGGTCGCCCTTCACGTCGGCCATGAACACCGGCACGCCGATGCTCGAAAGCTTCTCGGCCATGGTCTGCAACGTCACGGTCTTGCCGGTGCCGGTGGCCCCGGTGATGAGGCCGTGGCGGTTGGCCAGCGCGGGGAGGAGGGCGCACTCGACGGTGTCGTGGCGGGCAATCAGAAGCGGGTCGGCCATGGGCACTCCGGGTCGTGTCGATGCCACAGTCTAGCGAACCCGCCCTTCTATAATTCGCCCCTTCCCGTGTGTTCCCGAATCGTTCCGGAGTTCTTGTGTCCTCGACTGTCCAACCATCCAATCCCGCCCTTGGCGATGCCCCGGAGCAGACGCCGCTCGAAGCCGAGTTGGCCGTGTTGCTGGTCGAATCGCTCAACCTCGAAGTGGCGCCCGCCGACATCGTTCCTGCGGCACCGCTGTACGGCGACGGCCTCGGCCTCGATTCCATCGACATCCTCGAAGTGGCCCTCGAGGTGTCGCGCAAGTACGGTTTCCAGCTGCGCTCCGACGACGAGCGCAACCAGCAAATCTTCGAATCGTTGCGCAGTCTTGCGGCCCACGTCGCAGAGCACCGCAGCGCCGCCTGACGCATGTCTCGTTCGCGCCTGGCGCTCCTGTTGATCGCAGGGGTCGGCTATGCGGTGCTGTCCCACTGGATGATGCTGTACCACGCGACGGCGCCCTGGGCGATCGCGGTGTTGCTGGGGCCGTTGTGGCTCACCGCCCTGGGCATGGGGAGCAGCCGTTTCGGCGCGTGGGGATTCGCGGCCACCGCCGCCGCAGGCATCGCGTTCTTCGTCGTCATCCTGCGCGGTGACGCGGGCGACCCCGACCGTCTCTATGTGATGCAGCACGTGGGCATCAACGCCGTGTTGTGCGGCTGGTTCGGCCTGACGCTGCGAGGCGACGGACTTTCGCTGATCGGGCAGGTCGCGCAGCGCATCCACGCACTCACGCCAGACATGCGGGTCTACACGGCGCAGGTCACGGCGGTGTGGACGGCTTACTTCGCGGTCATGGCGATCGGCTCGCTGACGGTGTACCTCACGCTGCCCTTCGCCACCTGGTCGTTCCTGTCGAACCTGGTCGGGCCGATCTCCGTCGGTGCCCTTTTCATCGGCGAACACGTGGTGCGCTATCGCCTGCATCCCGAGTTCGAGCGCGTGCGCATCGTCGATGCGGTGCGGGCGTTTTCGAGCCCGCCGGTCGACCGGACCGTTGAACGATGACGACCCTGCCGCTGCTGAGCGATCGCGACCTCGACGCGCCTTTGGCCTGGCGCCATGGCGAGCCGGTCAGCGGCCATGCGTTCCTGGCCGATGTGATGCACCAGGCGGCGCAACTGCCGGCCGAAGGCCCCGCGGTGAACCTCTGCCACGACCGCTACGCCTTCGCGGTGGCGGTCGGTGCCGCCCTCGTGCGCGGGCAGCCCAGCCTGCTGCCGCCGGACGCACGGCCCGACACGCTCGAGCGCCTCATCGGCACCGGCGGCCATACCTTCGCGATGGCCGACGTGCCTGATTTGCCCACCGCCGGCATGCGGCGCGTGGTGGTCGACCTGCCGGCCGCGTCCGTGGCGTCGACGCGCGCCGAAGCCGTCCCGCAGATCGACGCGACGCTGCACGCGGTCAGCCTGCTGACCTCAGGCTCGACCGGCGCGCCGCAGCCGCACGCCAAGCAATGGCAGACGCTGGTCGGCGATATCGCGGTGGTCATCGCGCGCCTGTCCGAAGCCATCGGCCGGCCGTCGCTGGCCGGGCTGACGCTGGTGGCCACGGTGCCGCCCCAACACAGCTACGGGCTGGAGTCGTCCGTGCTGCTGGCGATGCTGGGCGGTGCGGCCTTCGACAGCAGCCGGCCGTTTTTCCCGGCGGACGTGGTTCGGTCGCTGGCCTCGGTGCCGCGTCCGCGTGCGCTCGTCACCACCCCGTTTCACCTGAAGAACCTGCTGGCTGCCGGCATCGCATTGCCGCCCGTCGACCTCATCCTGTCGGCCACGGCGCCGTTGTCGCCGCAACTGGCCGCGCAGGCCGAACAGGCGATGGGCGGCGTGATGCTTGAAATCTACGGCAGCACCGAATCCGGCCAGGTGGCCTCGCGCCGCCCGACGCAAACCGAGGTCTGGGAGACCTTCGGCGAGATTCGCGTGCGTGCCGAAGCCGCCCCCGATGGTGCCGAGCGCTTCGTGTTCGAGGGCGACTACGTTCCTGAGCCGACGCCGATGGCCGACATTCTCGAACTGCTCGACGCGAAGCACTTTCGCCTGCTGGGCCGCGCCAACGACCTCGTCCACGTGGCGGGCCGGCGCAGTTCGCTCGGGCATCTCAACTACCACTTGAACAGCATGGCCGGCATCGAAGACGGTGCGTTCTGGCTGCCCGACGAGGTGAGCGACGGCGTGGTGCGCCCCATGGTCTTCGTCGTGGCGCCGGCGCTTGACGCGACCGAAGTGATCGCCGGTCTGCGGCAGCGGCTCGAGCCGGTGTTCGTGCCACGCCGCGTGGTGCATGTGAAGGCGCTGCCGCGCGAAGCCACAGGCAAGCTGACAACGCGCGCGCTCCGCGAATTCGCGCTGGCACAGCTGGCAACCGACCTGACCGCGCTGCACTTCACGCACGAGGTGCCGCCCGACCATCCGGCCTTCGCAGGGCACTTTCCAGGGCAGCCGCTGCTGCCGGGGGCGCTGCTGCTCGCGGAGGTGCTCGAAGCCGTGCTGGGTGTACCGGCGTTCGTGGCCCGACTCGGCGTGCAACCGACCCTGGCGGCGGCCAAGTTCCTGGCGCCGGTGCGCCCCGGCGATGTGTTGACGATCAAGCTCGAGCCCGAAGCCGGCGCCGCTCGCGGCGTACGCTTTGAAGTCTGCTGCGCACAAACCGTGGCAGTGAGCGGCCGCTGGACGCCGGCCTGACGGCAAACAACAGGCGATGAAGCACACCAACGCGGACACCAGCGCCGTCGACCGTGCCGCCGCGCGCCATGGCAACTGGGCGAAGGCGCCGGAACGCAGCAACATGCTGGCGCTGCGCATCATCAGCTGGATCGCACTGACCTGCGGGCGGCCGGTGGCGCGGCTGGTGCTGCATCCGATCAGCCTGTATTTCCTGCTGTTTTCGCCGACGCCGCGGCGCCACATTCGCCGCTACCTCGAACGTGCTGTCGGTCCCCGGGCCGGTTGGGGCGACGGCTACAAACTGCTGCATGCCTTTTCGTCTACGGTGCTCGACCGCCTCTATTTCATGCGCGGCCGGCTCGACCTGTTCGACGTGAAAGTGCGAGGGTATGCGCAGGTCGAAACCGAAGCGTTCGAAGGACGTGGTGCGTTGTTGCTGGGAGCCCATCTGGGG
Source organism: Variovorax sp. PAMC 28711 (assembly GCF_001577265.1). Lineage (NCBI taxonomy): Bacteria > Pseudomonadati > Pseudomonadota > Betaproteobacteria > Burkholderiales > Comamonadaceae > Variovorax > Variovorax sp. PAMC 28711. Next base: position 3,985,750 of record NZ_CP014517.1, read on the forward strand.
AGCTTCGAGGTGCTCGGCGCCTGCAAGCACCGGAGTCCCGACCGCCACAACCTGCGGCTGGCAATGCTCATGTACCCGGACAACGCGCAACGCATCACGGAGATCCTCAACGCGATCGCCGTGCCGGAAGCGCGCCCGCACGTGATCGCGCTGGGCCGGCCGCATTCGATGCTCGAGCTGCGCGACTGGCTCGACAACGGCGGCGTGGCCGGTTTGCTGGCCGACCGCACGCTGCCGGGCAGCGACGAGCAGCCTGCGCAACAGCGCGGCAACAACATCGACCTGCCGTTTCTCGGCCAGCCTGCGCGCTTCAACGACGGGCCTTTCCGGCTGGCCTCGCTGCTGCGCCGCAAGGTCTATTTCATGGCCGGGCTTTACGAAGGAGGGGCTCGCTACGATGTCCGCTTCGAGCCGCTGGCCGATTTCAGCGAGCGGGTTGCCGATCCGGCCGAGCGGGAACGCCGCATCCGCGCCGCGGTCGAAGCCTATGTGCTGCGCCTCGAAGCGCTGTGCCGCGAGTTCCCCTACAACTGGTTCAATTTTCATGATTTCTGGCTCGAAGATCCGCATTGACCGCTGGTGCCGTGCGCTGTTGGTGGCACTGGCCTGCACGGCCTCGTCCGCCTGGGCGTTCGACCTGCCCGAGCTGATGGCGCAGCTCGCCAAACAAAAGAGCGGCGAGGCGCGCTTCAACGAACAGCGCTTCGTGCGCGGCCTCGAAGGGCCACTCGATTCGAGCGGCACGCTGAGCTTCGCGGCCCCCGACAAGTTGACCCGCCGCACGCTCACGCCGCGCCCCGAAAGCATGGTCGTCGACGGCAACAACCTCACGCTCACCCGCGGCAGCCGGACCCGCACGCTCACTCTCGACAGCATGCCCGAGCTCGTGGGCCTGGTCGAAGCGATGCGCAGCACGCTGAGCGGCGACACCGCCACGCTCAAGCGCTATTTCCGCAGCACCGTGTCGGGCACGCCCGATCGGTGGACGCTCGACCTGCTGCCGATCGACGACCGCCTCGCCGCGCAACTGCGCAGCGTGCGCATGACCGGGCGCGCCAGCGACGTGCTCGGCATCGAGATGGAATTCATCGGCGGCGACCGGTCCGTCATGACAATCATGCCGGCCGCGCCGGCGCGGGCCGCGCCGTGAGCATGCGGCCCGCCGCGCCCGCTGCCCCCGGCTTGGGCCGCTCGCGCCGCCTCGTCGTGATGCTGGTCTGGCTGCTGGCGATGGCGGCCGGCATCGCGTGGATCGCACGCTCGCCATTCAGCGCCGACCTGTCGGCCTTTCTGCCGCAAAGCCCCGACGCACGCCAGCGCGTGCTGATCGACCAGCTGCAAAGCGGCGTCGCGTCGCGCACCATCCTGATCGGCATCGAAGGCGGCGCGGATGCGGCGCAGCGCGCGACCGTCTCGCGTGCCGTGGCCGGCGCCATGCGCAGCAGCGGCATGTTCGAGCAGGTGCAGAACGGCGATGCCGCCGACTGGACCGCCGCCGGCACCTGGATCTTCGAGCACCGCTACGGCTTGTCGTCCGCCGTCGGGCCCGACCGCTTCACCGTCGACGGCTTGCGCGACGCCATCGTCGACACGCTGTCGCTGCTCGGCACGCCGGCCGGCAATCTGGTCAAGCCCTTGCTGGATCGCGATCCGACCGGCGAGACGCAGCACATCGCCGAAGGGCTCATCCCGGCCAGTGCGCCTCGCACGGAAGAGGGCGTCTGGGCGTCGCGCACCGCGCCGCGCGCCATGCTGCTCGCCACCACGAAGTCGGCCGGCAGCGACCTCGACACGCTGGCTTCTGCGATTGCTCGAATCCAGAGCGCATACGACACGGCAACCAGGGACATGGGCGCCGGCGCACCGAAATTGCTGATGAGCGGCTCGCCGGTGTTTTCGGTGCAGAGCCGCGACCAGATCAAGCGCGAGGCGACGCACCTCGCCGCCGTCGGCGGCCTCGTGATGGGCGGCTTGCTGCTGCTCGCCTTCGCCTCGCCGCGCGCCCTCGTGCTGGCGTTCCTGCCGGTCGCGACCGGCGTGGTGGGCGGTACGGCCGCCGTCAGCCTGGCGTTCGGCAGCGTGCACGGCCTCACGCTCGGATTCGGCAGCACGCTGATCGGCGAGACGGTCGACTACGCCATTTATTACCTCATCCAGGCGCGCGGCGCCGCCGTGCCCGGCACGGGCTGGAAACGCTGGCGCGACCTCAACTGGCCGACGGTTCGCCTCGGCCTGCTGACCTCCGTCTGCGGCTTCGCGGCGCTGCTGTTCTCCGGCTTCCCGGGCCTGGCGCAGCTCGGCGTGTTCTCCATCGCCGGACTGGTGTCGGCGGCCTTCGCCACGCGTTACGTGTTGCCGGTGCTGGCACCCGATGGCGCCACCGGGACGGGCATGCGCCGCCACATGGCGCGCGCCGCCGGTGCCATCGTGCGAGGCTTGCCGCGACTGCGGCTGCCGCTGCTCGCGCTCGGCGTGGCGGCGCTGGCCCTGGTGCTATGGCAAGGCGCCCACCTGTGGCGCGCCAACCTGAGCGCCATGAGCCCGGTGCCGAAGTCGGCGCAATTGATGGACGAGCAACTGCGCGCCGACATCGGTGCCAGCGACGCGAGCACGCTGGTCGTGGTGCAGGGCCCCGACATCGAGACGGTGCTGCGCAACACCGAAGCCGCCGGCGCGCGGCTCGAGAAGCTGGTCGACAGCGGCGACCTCACCGGGTTCGAGACGGTCACCCGCTTCCTGCCGAGCGAGGCCGCGCAGAAGGCGCGTCTCGCGAGCCTGCCCGACACTGCGACACTGCGCGCCCGGCTGGCCGAAGCCACGGCGGGCACGCCCTTGCCGGCGAGCCGGCTCGAGCCTTTCATCGCCGACGTCGACAAGGCGCGCAGCCAGCCCATCGTGCGGCATGCCGAGCTCTCGGCCGGGCCGCTCGGGCCGGTCATCAATGCGCTCATGTACCAGCGCAGCGGCGGCGGGTGGGGTGCGCTGATCGCCTTGCATCCCGGCGCAACGTTCGACGCGGCGAAGCTCGAGGCTGCGATGGCCGGCGTGCCCGATGTGCAGGTGGTCGATGTGGGCCGCGAACTCGGATCGCTCTACGACCGCTATCTGCAACAAGCCTTTTTGCAGGCAATGCTCGGCGCGCTCGCGGTGGTGGTGTTGCTCGCCATCTACCTGCGCTCGGGCCGTCGCTTGCTGGCCGTGTGCCAGCCGCTCGTGTTCGCCGTCGTGCTGACGCTCGGCGGTCTTGCGCTGCTGCAGGCCGCGCTGGGCATCCTGCACCTGGTCGGCCTGCTGCTGGTGGTGGCGGTCGGTTCCAACTACGCGCTCTTCTTCGACCAGTTGCAGGAGACCGGGCGTGCCGACGAAGACACGCTGGCGTCGCTCATGCTGGCCAACCTGACGACCGTGGTGTCGTTCGGATTGATCGCGATTTCCGACATCCCGGCGCTCTCGGCCATCGGCCGCGTGGTGGCACCGGGCGCGTTGCTCGCAATGCTTCTGGCCGCTGCCTTCGCGCGCGGCGCCTCGGGTGTGCAAGGCACGCCGCCGACACGGACCTGATGGGAAAATCCAGCGGATGTCTTCTGCCGTTCTGAACACCGAATCGCGTCCGTGGCCGGTCGTGCAAGCCAGCATCGGCCTGCATGTCGCGGCGGTCGGCGCGGGGCTGCTCATTCCTGGCGCGGTGCCCTGGGCGATCGGCGCCGTGGTGCTGAACCATGCCGCCATCGCCGCTGCCGGCCTGACGCCACGCAGCAGCGTTCTCGGCCCCAACATGACGCGGCTGCCGCTCGCGGCCGCGGCCCGCCGCGAGATCGCCATCACCATCGACGACGGCCCCGATCCGGAGGTCACGCCGCAGGTGCTCGATGTGCTCGATGCGCATGGCCAGCGCGCCACCTTCTTCTGCATCGCCGACCGGGTGAGGGCGCATCCGGCGCTGGCGCGCGAGATCGTGGCGCGCGGCCACAGCGTGCAGAACCACACGGCGCGGCATCGGCACAACTTTTCCCTGCTCGGCCCGCGCGGGTTCCTGCGCGAGATTTCGCAGGCGCAGGAGGTGCTGACCGACATCACCGGCGAGCGGCCGACCTGTTTCCGTGCGCCCGCGGGCCTGCGCAACCCGTTCCTCGAACCGGTGCTGCGCCGTCTTGGCCTGTCGCTGGTGACCTGGACGCGGCGCGGTTTCGACACGCGCGAGAACGATCCGGCCAAGGTGCTGGCGCGGCTCACGCAAGGCCTGGCGGCGCGCGACATTCTCCTGCTGCACGACGGCCACGCGGCACGCACCGCCAGCGGCCGGCCGGTCATCGTCGAGGTGCTTCCGCTGTTGCTTCAACGTCTGCGCGCCGACACGCTGCGCGCGGTCACCCTGCCCGAAGGAATGAAAGAGACATGAGCGCCGTTCTCACGACCCCCGACGCTGCCTGGCGCGAACTGCACGATGCGGCCACGCTGCCGTACAAGCAGGCCGGCAGCTTCGCCTGGCATTTCGCGCGGGGCAAGCTCGGGCGCGACCCGGTCTTTCGCGGTCTCATCGAGCGCGGGTTGATCGGCCCGCAGCACTGCCGTGTGGTCGACATCGGTTGCGGCCAGGGTCTCTTCGCGAGCCTGCTCGCATCGATGAGCGCAATGCAGAAGGGCGGGCGCTGGCCCGCTGCATGGCGTGCCACGCCGACGGCAGCCGAATACACCGGCATCGAACTGATGCCCAAGGACATCGCCCGCGCCGAGGCGTCGATCGGCCACCTGAAACCCGCGCCGAAGATGGTGTGCGGCGACATGTGCAGCGCCGCGTTGCCGCCTTGCGACCTGGTCGTCATCCTCGACGTGCTGCACTACGTCGACATCGCGGCGCAAGACGGCGTGCTGCGCCGCGTGCGCAATGCGCTGCAGCCCGACGGTCGGCTGCTGTTGCGCGTCGGCGACGCATCGAGCCGGCGCGGTTTCGCGATCAGCCAGTGGGTCGACCGCACCGTGACGCGCATCCGCGGCCACAAAGTGTCGCCGACCTGGGGGCGCACGCTGGCCGAATGGACCACCACGCTGCAAGGCATGGGGTTTCGCGTCGAAAGCATTCCGATGAGCGAAGGCACGCCGTTCGCCAACGTGCTGCTCGTGGCCGATCTCGGCGCTGCCGCATGACGCCGCAGACCCTCGATCGTGCCGGCATCGAGCGGCGCATTCCGCATACCGGCAGCATGTGTCTGCTCGACCGCCTCGAAAGCTGGGACGCCGACGCGATCCATTGCACGACCCGCACGCACACCCACCCGGACAACCCGCTGCGCACCGCCGGTGGCTTGCTCGCGCCGAACGCCATCGAATACGCGGCGCAGGCGATGGCGCTGCACGGCGGCATGCTGGCGGCGGAGGGCAGCACGCCATCGGCCGGCTTTCTGGCCAGCGCGCGCAACGTCCGCCTGTCGGTGGCGCGGCTCGACGACATCGACGGCGCGCTGCAGGTGCATGCGCGGCGTTTGTCGGGCGATGCCACGCAGGTCCTCTACGAATTCGCGCTCCGCGACGCGCGCGACCAGCCGGTGGCCGAAGGCCGCGCGGTGGTCGTGCTCAACACCCCCTTGACCCTGGAACCTGTCGCATGACCACGCTCGAAGGCAAACGCGCATTGATCACCGGCGCCAGCGGATCGCTGGGCGCCGCCATCGCCCGACGGCTGGCGCGCGACGGCGCGACGGTCCTGCTCCATGCGAATTCGCGGCCCGAGTCGGTCGAAGCGCTGGCCGCCGAGATCGTCGCCGCGGGCGGTCGCGCCGAGTGTGTGCTGTTCGATCTGCGCAGCGACGAGGCTTCTGCCGCGGCGTGCGCGCGCATGCTCGAAGCCGGCCCGGTGCAGGTCATCGTGAACAACGCCGGCGTGCACGACGACGCCGTGCTGCCGGGCATGCGCCCCGAGCAATGGCACAAGGTGATCGACATTTCGCTCAACGGTTTTTTCCGGGTGACGCAGCCGCTGCTGCTCCCGATGCTGCGCACCCGCTGGGGCCGCATCCTGAACATTTCGTCGGTCGCTTCGCTCACAGGCAACAAGGGCCAGGTCAACTATGCCGCTGCGAAGGGCGCGCTCAACAGCGCGACGAAGGCGCTGTCGCTCGAAGTGGCGGCGCGCGGCGTGACGGTCAACGCCATCGCGCCGGGAATCATCGCGTCGCCGATGGCCGATGCGGTGTTCGATCCGGCCATGATCCACCAGATGGTCCCGGCCAAGCGGGCCGGAACGCCTGAAGAAGTGGCGTCGCTCGCCGGCTTTCTCGCGAGCGCCGAAGCGGCCTACATCACCGGGCAAGTGATTTCGATCAACGGCGGAATGATCTGAAGACCGGACTCAGGGTCGTTGAAAAAGCAACGCCGAGTTCGTCCCGCCGAACGCAAAAGAGCTGCTGATCGCCGCTTCCAGCTGAGGCGCTGTTTCGCCCGCTTGCAGCACCAGGTTCAACGCGCAGGCCGGGTCGACCGACACGCAGTTCGCGTTCGGCGGCAGGCGGCGTTGCGACAGCGCCATGACCGTGATCACCGCCTCGAGCGCGCCCGCGGCACCCAGCAGATGACCGTGGAGCGCCTTGGTCGAACTCACGCGCAGGCGATCGATGTCGGCACCCCAGACGTCGGCCAATGCATCGCGCTCGACGACATCGCCGATGCGCGTTGCGGTGCCGTGTGCGTTGCAGTAGCCCACATCGCGCGGGCTCAACCCCGCGTGGCGCAGCGCCTGGCGCAGCGCGCGGACCTGGCCTGCGACATCGGGCTTGGTCAGGTGGGTGGCGTCGCAGCTGCTGCCCCAGCCGGACAGCAGGGCGTGGACGCGGGCACCACGGGCGCGAGCGCGGTCCGCGGATTCGAGGATCAGGAAGGCAGCGCCTTCACCCAGCGCGAAACCGCTGCGATCGCTGGCGAACGGCCGCACGGCGCGGGCGGCCTCGCCGGGCTCGAAGCCGGCGAGCGTTTGCATGGCCTGCCAGGCCAGCATGACGCCAGGCACGATCAGGGATTCGCTGCCGCCCGCGATCGCGATGTCCACATCGCCGCGCTGCACCGCCTTGGCCGCTTCGGCGATCGCCAGCGACGACGAGGCGCACGCCACCGAGTAGGTGAGCACCGGCCCGTGCACGCCCTGGCGCATCGCGACGTGTGATGCGGGTGCGTTGGGCATGAAGGCAGGAATCGTCAGCGGCGGGACGCGGCCGTTGCCGCGGTAGGCCGCTTCCAGCGCTGCGGCGCCGCCCATGCCGCAACCGGCATACACGCCGATGCGCTCGGGGTCGGCGGTACCGGCGGCGCGGGCGTTCGTCATGGCGAGATCGGCCGCAGCCACCGCCAACTGGCTGACGCGGTCGACGCCCGCGAGCTGAAGTTTGGTGAACCAGCGCAGCGGATCGAACGCGACCGTGGCAGCGGCGGCTGGCTTCGGAAGATCGGGAAACACCGGCGACACGGCGGACTCCGCTGCCATCAAGCGCTCGAAAAGCGCTTCGACCTGATCGCCGTGGGGTGCCATCACCCCGAGGCCGGTGACGGCGACCGGGCTCACGCTGTCTTCGCGGCCCGCACCTTGTCGACCAGCGCGGCGAGTTCGCCGAGCGTGTCGATGTTCGGGTTGTCGTCGGGCAACACGATGTGGAAATGGTCTTCGATGGCGAAGACGAATTCGGCGATGGACAAGGAGTCAAAGCCCTTTTCACGCATCGAAACGTCCGGGTCCAGCGAGGCGGCTTCGAGGCCGTACTTTTCCTGGATCAGGTCCTGCAATTCTTTCAGCGAACTCATGGCGTGTTGTGCGTTGTCGCGCCCGGTGAGGGGTCGGCTTCTGTTGGGTTGACGATCGATGATAGCTGCAGGGGCTTCGGGCGCCAGTGCAAGGACGCCCACGCAAATACGATGCCGAGCACGCTGCCGGCCACCACGTCGAGCACCACGTGCTGCTTGATCGCGAGGGTCGACCACACGATCGCAGCGAACCAGAGGACGTTCAGCCACCGGAACGCCGCAGGCGAGCCGGTCTCGCGAAAGAGCGACTCGAGATGGATGAGCGTGAACATCGCAATCGCCACGTGCATGGAAGGGAAGGCATTGCCCGCCGCGTCCACGCCCTGCAGCGTCGCGAAGCCCGGAAAGCCCGACACGTCGAGGGTCAACGGCATGACGGCCGTCGGCCAGAAATAGAAAACCGCAAGCCCGACCGCGGACATGGCAGAGGCCCACAGACCGTAAACGAGCAGTTCGATGAAGGTGCGCTGCAGCCCGGGCGCGACACCGACGTAGAACCACAGCGAGAGATAGGCATAGAGCAATTGCGGCTGGAACGGAATCCAGAGATCGAGCGCGGTCAGCGGCATGACCAGCGGCGGCTCTGCTGGGTTGCGCAGCAGATAGAAATAGCCGATGAAAAAGAGCCAGATGAAGGCCGTGGTCCCGACCAGTTTCAGCAGGAAGAGATGTCGCATCCGCTGGCCGATGTCCGTCCGCCAGTCCGGCGCCGTCTGCAAGGTGTTCACCATGCCGGTCTCAGCGCTGGAAGGGCGGTTGCCCGCGCAGCCGGCGCCAGGCCAGCAGCGGGAGCCGCAGCACGAACTCGATCATCAGTCGTGCGTGCATCCAGGTCAGGAGCACGTTGTCGCGCCCATACCGAAAGTGCGAGACACCGCCTTCGTCGGCGGTCAGGTATTTCACCGGCGCGTCGATGTTGACCGGCTTGACGCCACGCCAGGCGAGCCGAACGACGGCTTCGGTGTCGAAGTCGAAGCGGCGCATCCAGGGCTGGCGCGCCATGACTGCGATGAGATGAGACACCGGATAAACCCGAAAACCGTAGAGCGAATCACCGATGCCGGCGAACAGCGTTTCGAGTTGCGTCCAGCCGTTCGACACGCGCCGGCCGCGCACCCGCAGCATCGGCGCGCTGGCGTCGAACACCGGGCGCCCGAGCACCATCGTCTCCGGACGCGCCTGTGACGCGGCCATGAAAGCCGGGATCAGGTCGGCCGGGTGCTGGCCGTCCGAATCCATCGTGAGCGCATGCGTGAAGCCTGCCGCTTGCGCTGCTCGCAGTCCGTGCAGCACGGCCGCCCCCTTGCCCTGGTTTTGCGGAAGGACGTGGACATGCAGGCCGGGGTCGGCATCGGCCATGCGCTGCAGGCGCTCGCCGGTTCCGTCGGTGCTGCCGTCGATCACGACCCACACCGGATTCCACTGGGCACGTGCCCCACTGACGGTCGAAAAGAGGCGTTCGCCGGCGTTGTAGCTTGGGATCAGGACAAGGTGGGTGCGCGAGGCGTCTGGCATTCGGCGGGCGCGTCGGAGGCGCGCGGTTCCATGTGTTGGCGGAAGTAGCTTTCGAGCGTCGAGAGCAGGGCGTCGCTGTCGGTCACCGGATCGAAGCGCTCACCCAGTCGGAGCTTGAAAACGATCGGCAGCGGCGGCACGCGCCACAGCGGCCAGCCCTTGCCGAGATACGGCGAATCGGTGTCGATGAAGACGGTCTGGATCGGCGCCCGCGCCAGCTTGGCGATGAGGGTCACCCCTGGACGGAACGAATTGAGCCGGGGCGCCACGGTGCGCGTGCCTTCCGGGAAGATGACGAGCTGGCCGCCCCGTTTCAGGTCCTCGACCGCGAGGCGCACCATGGTGCGCGCGGAGTCGTTGCGGATGTAGCGCGCCAGGCGCGCGCCCCCGCCGAGAAAGATATTCTTCATGAGGGACGCCTTCATGATGCAGGCGCTTTTCGGCAGGTGTGCCACGAAAAGCAAGGCGTCCAGCATCGTCGGATGGTTGGCCACGAAGATCAGGCCAGGTTCGTCCCGCAGGGTATCGAGGCAGTCGGCATCGATGCGCATCATCCGGCAGGCCGAGGCCAGGTGCCAGAACACACGGTAGCCGGCCGAAATACCGGCACGGCCGAGTCGCAAACCAAAGGCCGCGGGCAAGAGCGGGTGCAGCACCATCGCGATCAGGTTCCAGCTCAGCGACATGAGACCGAGGAACAGCAGCAACGCGTAGAGCAGCAGCGCCAGCGGGAGTGTCACGAGCCATCGCAGGACACGGATCATTGCGTCACGGCCTCACGCATGCAGCCGGCCGGGTGCGAAGGCATGGGCTTCGATCTCGACGAGGAGGTCGCTGCGGCAGATGTCGGCTTGGAGCACGACCGCATGGCGCACGAAGCGCGATGGCGCGCCGACCACTTCATCGATGACCGACATCACGGCCGCGACATCGTGTGGGTGACGCACGTAGACGACGCAGTCCAGCGCGTCCACTGAAAAGCGGGTGCCGCCGGTCGCGTTGGCGGCCGCGACCAATGCGTCGAGGTTGCGCAACGTCTCGCGAGTTTGCGCGTGCACATCGCCGGCGTGCAGCGTTTCATGGCCGACGATGCTGGCGGTGCCCGAAACGAACAGCGCGACCTCGTCGCCCACGTCCGCCAGCGCAGCGCGCGAAAACGTCGGCGCACGCGGGCCGTAGGTGTCCGGATAGCGGTAGGCCGACACCTGCCGCGGGTTCTCGACCGGCACCGGCGCTTGCCGACCTGCCAGAAAGCGGATGCACAACCCGCCTTCGCGCACCCCGAGCGCGCAGGCCGCCGGCGCGCCATCGAAAGCCGCTTGACCGGCGTCGACGAACGCTTGCTGGCGACCCTGATTGAACTGGCGATAACGCTCGAGCCCACCGCCGTCGGCGTTGATCTGCGGGAGGTAGTTCCAGATGCGCAACAGATGCGGGATGCGCACGGCGTCGAGCGTGCGAAACAGGTCGCGGTACGCGCGCTCTGCCAGTTCGCCCAGATCGCGCGCGTCGGCCTTCGTTTCATCGAGCTCGATGGAACCCCACAGCCAGGTGCCATCGCTGCGCCAGTTCACGGCGCCGGTGCTGCCGACCGTGATCTCAGCGTGGGTGTTGCCGTGCCAGAAATCGACCACCGGGTCGCCGGCCCCCAGCACGCGGGTGTCGACGGTCGAGAGCCAGGGCGGCGCTCCAGGCACCTGGCCGTAACAGAGCGCGGCGAGCGGCGCGGGTTCACGGGCTGCCAACCGCACGCCATCGACCAGCGACACCCGTTCGACCCGCAGGCACGATGCGGTCACTGGAATGCGCGAATTGCCGGACACCGGCACCGTCACCGGGCCTCAGCGGTGGGGGAAGCGACGGCGGAGGTTTTGGCGGGATGGCTCATGGCGCTGGATTATCCCCAAAAGCACTCCCGATCCAGCCGCAGCGCGCCCGGCGTTGCGCGCGACGGACAGTAAACTCTAACGCTTGCTTTGAACCCCGAAGCTTGCTTAGCAAACACACGAGAGCGAGAGAAAGAGCCATGGCCGGACACAGCAAATGGGCAAACATTCAGCACCGTAAGGGCAGGCAGGACGACAAGCGCGGCAAGGCGTGGACCCGTGTGATCCGCGAAATCATGGTGGCGGCGCGCTTGGGCGGCGGTGACCTGGGCATCAACCCTCGGCTGCGGCTGGCGGTCGAGAAGGCGAAAGCCGTCAACCTGCCGATCGACACCGTCAAGCGCAACATCGACAAGGCCACCGGCAACCTCGAAGGCGTGAACTACGAGGAAATTCGCTACGAGGGCTACGGCATCGGCGGCGCGGCGATCATCGTCGACACCATGACCGACAACCGCGTGCGAACCGTTGCCGAAGTGCGGCATGCGTTCAGCAAGTACGGCGGCAACATGGGCACAGAAGGCTCGGTCGCGTTTCAGTTCAAGCATTGCGGCCAGATCGTGTTCGCACCCGGCACCGACGAGGACAAGGTAATGGAAGTTGCCCTCGAAGCGGGCGCCGAAGACGTCGTGACCGACGACGACGGCGCGATCGAGGTGCTGACCGCGGTCGGCGATTTTGAAACCATCAAGAACGCACTCGAGGCTGCGGGTTTCAAGGCCGAAGTGGCCGAAGTCACCATGCGCGCCGAGAACACCGTCGACGTGGCCGGCGACGAAGCCACCCGGATGCAGAAACTGCTCGACGTTCTGGAAGACCTGGACGATGTGCAAGAAGTCTTCCACAACGCCGCGTTGTCAGAATGAAGGTCCTCGTCATCGGCAGTGGCGGCCGTGAACACGCACTCGCCTGGCGCCTGTCGCAAGCCACGCGCGTCAGCAAGATCTACGTGGCGCCGGGCAACGGCGGCACGGCGACCGATTCGCGATTTCATGGCATCGATATCACCGACCCGGTCGCATTGCGCGAGTGGGCCGCCAAGGAAAAGATCGCGCTGACCGTGGTCGGCCCCGAGGCGCCGTTGGCTGCGGGCGTGGTGGACGAATTCCGCGCCCACAACATGCGCATCTTCGGCCCGACCCAGGCGGCGGCGCAGCTGGAAAGCTCCAAGGCGTTTTCCAAGGCGTTCATGAAGCGCCACAAGATCCCGACCGCCGACTACGAAGCCTTCACCGACGCCGCGGCGGCCCACGCCTACATCGACGCCAAGGGCGCGCCGATCGTCGTCAAGGCCGACGGATTGGCGGCCGGCAAGGGCGTCGTCGTTGCGGTGACCGTGGCCGAGGCGCATGAAGCGGTCGACTTCATGCTGCTCGACAACAAGTTCGGGGTTTCGCACAACGACGGCGGTGCGCGCGTCGTCATCGAGGAATTCCTGCAGGGCGAGGAAGCCAGCTTCATCGTCATGTGCGACGGCAAGAACGTCACCGCGCTGGCGACCAGCCAGGACCACAAGCGCCTGCTCGACGGCGACCAGGGGCCGAACACGGGTGGCATGGGCGCCTATTCGCCGGCACCGGTGGTCACCGCAGAAGTGCACGCGCGCGCGATGCGAGAAATCATCCTGCCGACCATCCGCGGCATGGAAAAAGACGGCATTCCGTACACCGGCTTCCTGTACGCCGGCCTGATGATCGACGGCAAGGGCCAGGTCAAGACGCTGGAATTCAACTGCCGCATGGGCGACCCGGAAACGCAGCCGATCATGATGCGACTCAAGTCGGATCTGTTCGAAGTGTTCTGGCACGCGACCGACGGCACGCTGGACACGGTCGATCTGGAGTGGGACCGCCGCGTCGCGCTCGGCGTCGTGATGGCGGCGCACGGCTATCCGCTCGCGCCGCGCAAGGGCGACCGCGTCGACGGTATCCCGGCCGAAGCGCCGGATGCCGTCGTCTTCCATGCCGGCACCACGCTGGACGCCGGCGCGCTGCAGACCAGCGGCGGGCGGGTGTTGTGCGTGACGGTGCTGGCCGACAACGTGAAGCTCGCGCAACAACGGGCCTACGAAGTCGCGGCGCGCATCCGGTTCGACGGCGCGCAGTACCGCAAGGACATCGGGTTCCGCGCCTTGCCCGGGCGCGACGCCGGCCACTGATGCGTGCACATCCCGAAGCCGTCGGCGACTACCTGCGGGCGCTGCAGCAGCGCATCGTGGCGGCCGTGGAGAGCGCCGACGGCGGCGTGGCCGTGCGTGACGCCTGGCAAAAAGAGCCCGGCGAATGGCTGCAAGGTCATGGCCTGACGTGCATCCTCGAAGGCGGTGCGCTGTTCGAGCGTGCAGGGTGCGGCTTCTCGCAGGTGCGCGGGCCGAAGTTGCCGCCCTCGGCGACCCAGCACCGTCCCGAGCTCGCCGGTGCGCCGTTCGAGGCGATGGGCGTCTCGCTCGTCTTTCATCCGCGCAATCCGTACGTGCCGACAGTGCACATGAACGTCCGCATGATCGCTGCGCTGCCCGAGGGCGGCGATCCGGTCTGCTGGTTCGGCGGCGGCATGGACCTCACGCCGTACTACGGGTTCGCAGAAGACGCGACGCACTTCCACGGCACCTGTCGCGATGCGTTGGCGCCCTACGGTGACGACAAGTACCCGCGCTTCAAGCAGTGGTGCGACGAGTATTTCTATTTGAAGCATCGCAACGAGCAACGTGGCATCGGTGGCATCTTCTTCGATGACTTTTCGGAGTTCGATTTCGACCGCAGCTTCGACATGCTGCGATCGGTCGGCGATGCGTTCTTGCCGGCCTACCTGCCGCTGGTCGAACGCCGCCGCGATACGCCCTACGCTGAACGCGAGCGCGCGTTCCAGCTCTATCGGCGCGGCCGCTACGTCGAATTCAATCTGGTGTGGGACCGCGGCACGCACTTCGGTCTGCAGTCGGGCGGTCGCTCGGAATCCATCCTGCTGTCGATGCCGCCGCTGGCGAGCTGGGCGTACCAGCGATCGCCCGAACCCGGCACGCCCGAAGCGGCGCTCTACAGCGAGTTCATCGTGCGACGCGAATGGCTGTGAGCGCTCCGGCGCCGCGCATCGGCGTGTTCGGCGGCGCCTTCGATCCGCCGCACAACGCCCATGTGGCGCTGGCGGCCGCCGCGCTCGCGCAACTGAACCTGAGCGAACTGCGGATTTTCCCGACGGGCAGGGCCTGGCACAAGACGCGGCAGCTGACCGGCGCAGACGACCGACTCGCGATGAGCCGGCTGGCCTTCGGCGATTTGGCGGGCGTGGTCGTCGATGCGCGCGAAGTGTTGCGCGACGGCCCGACCTACACGCTCGACACGCTGCGCGAATTGCAGGCCGAAAATCCCACCGCACGACTCGTGCTGGTCATGGGTGCCGACCAGGCCACGGCGCTGCCGAGCTGGCACGGCTGGCAGGTTATACTCTCCATTGCTATCATTTCTGTAGCGCATCGCGCAATGCAGACGGGCGCCACAGCCCGATTTGATCCAGCAAGCTTGCCCGGCCTCCCGACCGGCGCGCAGTTCGAGGGCCTCGAACTGCCGGCCATGGACACCAGTGCCACCGACATTCGCCAGCGCGTCGCGCGCGGTGAGGACGTTTCCGCGCTGGTTCCGCCCGCCGTTGCACGCTATATTGACCAACACTTCCTCTACCGCCCCGCCTGATGACCACTGAAGCCGCCGCCAAAAAAGACATCCAGAAACTCCAGCGAGCCATCATCGACGGGCTCGAAGACGTCAAGGCGCAGGACATTCAGGTTTTCGACACGGAGCATCTGTCGCCGCTCTTCGAGCGCGTGATCGTGGCGTCGGGCACGTCGAATCGGCAGACCAAGGCGCTGGCCTCCAGCGTGCGCGATGCGGTGCGCGAAGCGGGCTTCGGCAAGCCGCGCATCGAGGGCGAAGACAACGGCGAATGGATCATCGTGGACTGCGGCGCCGCGGTGGCGCACATCATGCAACCGGCGATTCGCCAGTACTACCACCTCGAAGAAATCTGGGGAGACAAGCCGGTGCGGACCAAGTTGGGCGGCAGCAAGCCGGCCACCGCCAGCAAGGCGCCAGCGGAAGAAGGCAAGAAGCCCGCAGCCAAGACGGAAACCACATTGCGCCGTTCGAGTGCCGCCAAGACGGCGATCCGCGCTGCCGAACAAGAAGCGCGCGATGCCAAGGCCAAGCCGGCCCGCAAAGCGCCCGCGCGCAAGACGACGGGCGCCACGCGCACGCCGGTCAAGGTGGTGGGCAAGCCGGCCGCGAAGAAGGTGGCTGCGAAGTCGGCTGCACGGCCCGCGGCCAAGAAGCCTGCACGCAAGGTCGCCCCGAAGAAAGCATGAAGCTGCTGGTGGTCGCGGTCGGGCAACGCATGCCCGACTGGGCGCAGACCGCCTGGGACGATTACGCCAAGCGTTTTCCGCCCGAACTCAAGCTCGAACTGCGGGCGGTCAAGACCGAGCCGCGGGGTTCCAAGTCACTCGAAACGCTGTACGCCGCCGAGCGCGATCGCATCCAGGCGGCCATCGCCAAGGGCATGCGCATCGTGGCGCTCGACGAGCGGGGCACCGCACTCACCACCAAGGCGCTGGCAGCACGCCTGCAGGCCTGGCAAGGCGAGGGCGATGACGTCGCCCTGGTCATCGGCGGGCCGGATGGGCTCGACCCTGCTTTCAAGGCCGCCGCGCACGAGCGCATCCGGCTTTCCGACCTGACCCTGCCGCACGCCATGGCGCGCGTGCTGCTGGTCGAGCAGCTCTACCGCGCGTGGTCCGTGAACGCCGGCCATCCGTACCACCGCGAATGAGCCACTTTTTCATCTACCTCGCGTCGCAGAGCCCGCGGCGCGCGCAGTTGCTCGGCCAGCTCGGCGTGCGACATGAACTGCTGCTCGCAGGTCCGGACGAAGACGCTGAGGCGCTCGAAATCGTCGCGCCGGGCGAGGCGCCGGCGGCGTACGTGCAGCGCGTCACGGCACTCAAGCTCGACGCCGCGGTCGCGCGGCATCGGCGGCTGGGCCTGCCGCCGGCGCCGATCCTGTGTGCCGACACCACCGTCGCCATGGGCCGCACCATTTTCGGAAAACCCGACGACGCGCGTGACGCCGAACGCATGCTCGCGCTGCTCGCGGGCAGGACGCACCGCGTGTTGACGGCAGTGGCCGTGCAGAACGGGCGCCGGCGCCATGTCGCCTTGGGCGTTTCGCGCGTGCGCTTTGCACCGCTCACCCGGGCGCAAATCGCCCGCTACGTCGCGGACGGCGAGCCGCTCGGCAAGGCCGGCGCGTATGGCATCCAGGGCGCAGCAGCGGCCTTCATCGAGCACATCAGCGGCTCCTATTCGGGCATCATGGGCCTTCCGATGTTCGAGACCGCAACGCTGTTGCGCCGCGCCGGATTCAAGACCTAGGCGCCATGCAAGACATCCTGATCAACTGGTCCCCGCAAGAGACCCGCGTCGCACTGGTGGAGCATGGCGCGGTCCAGGAACTGCACGTCGAACGGACGCTGGAACGAGGTCTGGTCGGCAATGTCTACCTCGGCAAAGTGTCTCGTGTGCTCCCCGGCATGCAGTCCGCGTTCATCGACATCGGCCTGGAGCGCACCGCGTTCCTGCATGTCGCCGACATCGTGGCGCCTTTCACGCCGGGCTCGCGTGCGAGCACGCAGGCGCCCGAGCGCGACCATCGCCATCAGGGCGCGATCGTGCCCATCGAAAAGCAGGTGTTCGAAGGCCAGTCACTGCTGGTGCAGGTGATCAAGGACCCGATCGGCACCAAGGGCGCGCGGCTGTCCACACAGATCAGCATCGCCGGGCGCCTGCTGGTTTTCTTGCCGCAAGACAACCACATCGGGGTGTCGCAAAAGATTCCGCCGGCGCAGCGCGATGCATTGCGCGCGCGCATGCAGGCCCTGATCGAAGCCGCTGCCGCCGCGGACAGCGGCGGCGCGGTGCCGGCGAACACCGGCGGCTTCATCCTCCGCACCAACGGCGAGGATTCGAGCGACGCCGAACTCGCGGAAGACATCGCCTACCTGCGCAAGACCTGGTCGCGCATTCGCGATTCGTCGTCGAAGCTGCCGGCGATATCGCTGCTGCACCAGGACCTGAGCCTGCTGCAGCGCGTGCTGCGCGACATGACCGTCGAAGACACGCAGACCATTCGCATCGACTCGCGCGAACAGTTCGACGTGCTGCTCAAGTTCGGGCTCGAGTTCATGCCGCAGGCGGCTGGCAAGCTGCAGCACTACAAGGGCGAGCGGCCGATTTTCGACCTGTACTCGGTCGACGAAGAGATTGCCAAGGCGCTGGGCCGCCGCGTCGAGCTCAAGTCGGGCGGCTACCTCGTGGTCGACCAGACCGAGGCGCTTACCACTGTCGACGTGAACACCGGCGGCTTCGTCGGCGCGCGCAATTTCGACGACACGATTTTCAAGACCAACCTCGAAGCAGCCCAGGCCATCGCGCGCCAATTGCGGCTGCGCAACCTGGGCGGCATCGTGATCGTCGACTTCATCGACATGGTGCGCGACGACCACCGCGAGCAGGTGCTGGGCGAGTTCCGTAAACAGCTGGCGCGCGATCGGGTCAAGACCACGGCCGGTGGCTTTTCCCAGTTGGGCCTGGTCGAAATGACGCGCAAGCGCACGCGCGAATCGTTGGCCCACATGCTGTGCGAACCGTGTCTGGCCTGCAGCGGCCAGGGCATCGTCAAGACGGCGCGCAGCGTCGCCTACGACGTGATGCGCGAAATCCTGCGCGAGGCACGGCAGTTCACGCCGCGCGAGTTCCGCATCGTCTCGTCGCCCCAGGTGATCGAGCTGTTCCTCGACGAAGAAAGCCAGCATCTGGCAGGGCTGAGCGACTTCATCGGCAAACCGATCTCGCTGCAGTCGGAGCCCGCCATCGGGCAGGGCCAGTACGACATCGTGCTGCTCTGACGCGCTGCGCTCAGAGCGTCGGTGTTCCGCCTACTGGCGCCGTGCGCATGGCGTTGGTCTGCAGGCGCGCATAGAGCCCGTCGAGTGCCATCAGCTGAGCATGGCTGCCTTGCTCGGCGACACGGCCATGCTCCATCACCACGATGCGATCGGCGTGCTGGATGGTCGAGAGGCGGTGCGCGACGATCAGCGTCGTGCGGCCCTGCATGAGGCGTTGCAGCGCGTCTTGCACCAGGCGCTCGGATTCGGTGTCGAGCGCTGAGGTCGCTTCGTCCAGCAGCAAGATCGGTGCGTCCTTGTAGAGGGCGCGCGCAATCGCCAGGCGTTGTCGCTGGCCGCCTGACAGCTGCGTGGCGTTGTGGCCGAGCACCGTGTCGATGCCTTGGGGCAAGCTGTCGACGTGCGCCTCCAGGTTGGCGGCGGCCACGCATTGCAGCACCCGCTCGCGATCGACTTGCGAGCCGAGGGCGATGTTGGCGGCCAGCGTGTCGTTGAGCATCACGACGTCCTGGCTGACCATCGCGAACTGGGCGCGCAGGCTCTTGAGCTGCCATTCCCGGGTATCGTGACCGTCGAGCAGCACCGTGCCGGCGCTCTGCAAGACAAAGCGTGGCAACAGGTTGACCAGCGTGGTCTTGCCCGAGCCCGAAGGGCCGACGAAGGCCACGATCTCGCCGGGTTCGATGGCCAGTGTCACGCCGTCGATGGCGGCGGCTTCGTCTTCGCCGCGGTAGGTGACGCGCACCTGTTGCAGCGCAATGCGGCCTTCCGAGCGCGCCGCCACGTGCTTGCCTTCCGACTCCGAAGCGACATCGTCGACCAGTGCGAGGCCGCGCTCCAGTGCCGCCAGCCCGCGCGTGATCGGGTTCGCCATGTCGGCCAGGCGACGAATGGGTGCGATGAGCATCAGCATCGCGGTGATGTAGGCCACGAAACCGCCCACGGTGAGACCCTGCTCGCCGCTTTGCCACAGCGCGATCATCACGACGATCGAGAGCGCGACCGAAGCCAGCAACTGGGTGAGCGGCGTCATGGCGGCCGAGGCGATGGTCGATTTCACGGCGAGCCGGTTCAGGCTCTGGCTGAGGCGCTCGAAGCGTTCGGCCTGGCCGGCTTCTGCACCATGCAGCCGCACCACGCGATGTGCCAGCACGTTCTCTTCGACCACATAGGCAAGGTCGTCGGTCGCCTTCTGACCGAGGCGCGTGAGGTGATAGAGGCGCTTGGAGAGCACCTTCATGATCCACGCGACGCCCGGCACCAGCGCGCCGACGATCAGCGTGAGCTTCCAGTTCAGGTAGACGAGATAGGCGAGGAGGGCGATCAGCGTGAAGCCGTCGCGCGACAGGCCCAGCAGGGCCTGCACCAACAACATCGAACCGGTCTGCACTTCGTAGACCACGGTGTTGGAGAGGGCGCTCGCCGACTGCCGCGAGAACAGGGCCAGCTCGGCCGCCAACAGCCGCTCGAAGAGCACGCTGCGCAAGCGCTGCATGCCCTCGTTGGCGATGCGTGCCAGCGCGTACTGGGAAACAAATTGGGCCAGGCCGCGCACCGCGAACAGCATGACGACGGCGGCGGGCACGGTCCAGAGCGCCAGCTGTCCGCGAGAGAAACCGCGGTCGAGCAAAGGCTTGAGGAGCGCTGGCATCAGCGGCTCGGTGAGCGCCGCGACCACCGCCGTGAGGAGACCGATGGCCCACCAGCGCCGCGATCCGCCGAACCATGTCATGAGCCGGGACAACCGGTGCATCAAGGGGCTGCGCACGGGGGCGTCGACAGGGGAAGGCTGCATAGGCGGCGGATTCTACGGGCGGCTACAAACTCGTCCGATCCAGGCTGTTCACCTTTTGTGACGTGGTGCCCGAGGCGTTGTGTACCATGTGGCCTCGCTTCGATCGGGGAAACTTTTGCCCCGGAAACCTCTCCGAACTGCATGAACAAGCCGTTGACTGACCTTTTCCCGACTTCTTCTTCATCGTTCCTCGCCCGCCGCGCATTGATTGCGGCCCTCGCTGCATCCCCCGTCGTTCCCGCGCTGGCCCAGTTCCGCGTCGAGGTGTCGGGCGTGGGCCTGACCCAATTGCCAATTGCGCTGGTGCCCTTCAAGGGCCAGGATGCGTCGCCGCAAAAGATCTCGGCCATCGTCCAGGCCGACCTCGAACGCAGCGGCCAGTTCCGCGGCGTGGATGCCTCCGGCCAGGCGCTCGATGAAGCTTCCCGTCCCGACCTCACCCTGTGGCGTCAGCGCACCGCCGACTCCCTGGTGGTCGGCAGCGTCACGCGACTGGCCGACGGCCGCTACGACGTGCGTTTCCGCTTGTGGGACGTGGTCAAGGGGCAAGACCTCGGTGGCCAGAGCTACACGGTGCCGCAGGGCGATCTGCGCCTCGCGTCGCACCGCATTGCCGACTACGTCTACGAAAAACTCACCGGTGAAAAAGGCATTTTCTCGACGCGCATCGCCTACGTCACCAAGGGTGGCAGCCGCTACAGCCTGTGGGTTGCCGATGCCGATGGCGAGAACGCGCAATCGGCGCTGGCCAGTCCGGAACCCATCATTTCGCCTTGCTGGTCTTCGAACGGCCAGCAACTCGCCTATGTGTCGTTCGAGTCGCGCAAGCCGGTCGTCTACGTGCACAACGTGGCCAGCGGCCAGCGCCGGCTGCTCGCGAACTTCAAAGGTTCGAACAGCGCACCCGCGTGGGCACCGGACGGCAATTCGCTGGCCGTCACACTGACCCGCGACGGCGGATCGCAGCTCTACACGATCGCTGCCAGCGGCGGCGAACCGCGCCGCCTGACACAGAGCAGCAGCATCGACACCGAGCCCGTTTATTCGGCCGATGGCAGCACGATCTTCTTCGTGAGCGACCGTGGCGGTGCGCCGCAGATCTACAAGATGGGCGCCAGCGGCGGCAACCCGACGCGTGTGACGTTCAGCGGCACCTACAACATTTCGCCGTCGATCAGCGCCGATGGCCGGTGGTTGGCCTACATCTCCCGTGTGGGCGGTGCGTTCAAACTCCATGTGATGGAGTTGGCGACGGGGAATGTCAACGCCATCACGGATACCACAGCCGACGAAAGTCCCAGTTTTGCCCCGAACAGCAAGCTGCTCGTCTACGCAACGCAGCTGCAAGGCCGCGAAGCACTGATGACCACGACGCTCGACGGAAAGATAAAAGCGCGACTGGCTGGGCAGGCGGGAGACATTCGGGAACCGGACTGGGGTCCGTTTCAAAAGCAATGATTAACTTGAGGAGTCTGATATGTTGAAACGCACGATTTATTCGCTGGCCATCGTGGCCCTGATTGCCGGTTGCTCGTCGGGCACGAAGCTCAACGACGCACCGGTCACCGACCGCACCGGCGGTGCCGGTTCTCAAGGCGCTGCCAGCGGTGTGGCACCCGTCACCATCGACCCGAATGCGATGAATGCAGCGGGCCCGGTCGGTGTCTCACGCATCGTGTATTTCGACTACGACAGCTACACGGTCAAGCCTGACTTCCAGTCGTTGATCGACGGCCATGCCCGTTTCCTGAAGGCCAGCCCGAACCGTCGCGTGTCGATCGAAGGTCACACCGACGATCGCGGTGGTCGCGAATACAACCTGGCGCTCGGCCAGAAGCGCTCGGAAGCGGTCCGCCGCGCGCTGGCGCTGCTGGGTGTCAACGATGCCCAGATCGAAGCCGTGAGCTTCGGCAAGGAAAAGCCGGCCGTGTCCGGCAGCGGCGAGTCGGTGTGGGCGCAAAACCGCCGCGCCGAGATCACCTACCGTTGATCATGGGTCGATTCGCCATTCGGCACGCGGCGCTGGCGGCCGCGTTGGCTTGCGCATCCTTCGGCGCGCAAGCGGCCCTGTTCGAAGACGACGAAGCGCGCAAGGCGATCCTCGATCTGCGGCAGCGTGTCGAAGCGATGCGTGAAGGGACGAACCAGCGCATCGCCGACGAGAACGGCCAATTGCGGCGCAGCCTCCTCGATCTTCAGAGTCAGATCGAAACGCTGCGGAGCGACATGGCCCGCATGACGGGGCAAAACGAGTTGCTGACCCGTTCCGTGTCCGAGTTGCAGCAGGTTCAAAAAGACGTCGACGAGCGGATGAAGAAGAGCGAACCATCGACCGTCGCGGTTGACGGACGCGAGTTCACTGCGGATCCGCGTGAAAAGGCCGAGTTCGACGCAGCGCTCGGCGTGTTTCGGTCGGGTCAGTTTGCGCAGGCCCAGACGGCGTTCGCGTCGTTCGTGAAGGCGCATCCGCAGAGCGGGTACAACCCGTCGGCGCTGTTCTGGCTGGGCAATGCGCAATATGCGACTCGCAACTACAACGAAGCCATCGCGAATTTCCGCTCGATGTTGTCGTTGGCACCCGACCACGCCAAGGCGCCGGAAGCGGTGCTGTCGATCGCCAATTGCCAGATCGAGCTCAAGGACACCAAGGCCGCTCGCCGGACCCTGGAGGACTTGACCAAGGCCTACCCGCAGTCGGAGGCCGCACAGGCCGGTCGTGAGCGGTTGGCCCGGCTGAAGTAATCCACGCGATCTTGAACGCCGCGCCATTCGATTCGTCGGTTGCAGATGCCGGCCTGGCGCGGCGATTCAGCGGGCTGGAACGCCTCTACGGCGTTGCGGGAGCCTCGCAGATCCGGGCCGCTCACGTGGTCGTCGTGGGCATCGGCGGCGTGGGTTCCTGGGCTGCGGAAGCACTTGCGCGCAGCGGTGTCGGCGCCCTCACGCTTATCGACCTGGATCACATTGCCGAGTCGAACATCAACCGGCAGATCCAGGCGCTCGAATCGACTGTCGGCCAGGCAAAGGTCGAGGCGATGCGGGAACGCATCGCGCTCATCAATCCGGAATGCAAGGTGCTCTCGGTCGATGAATTCGTCGAGCCCGATACCTGGATGGCGACAGTCGGCATGGTCGAGGAGCGCCAAGGCCCGATTACTGCAGTGATCGATGCGTGCGATCAAGTCCGCGCGAAAGTTTCGATGGCTGCGTGGGCGCGCCGAAGCAAGACGGCTTTCATCGTCGCAGGCGCGGCGGGCGGCAAGCGGCTCGCGCATCGGGTCGACATCGAAGACCTTTCGAAAGTCACCCATGACCCGTTGCTCGCGCAAGTGCGTCACCGGCTGCGAAAAGAGCACGGAGCCCCGCGCGATGGCAAGAGGATGAGTGTGGCCTGCGTGTTCAGTCGCGAGAGCGTTGCCGCGCCCGATTCGTCCTGCGCTATCGAGGATGCGGACGGGACCTTGAATTGCCATGGCTACGGCTCGGTGGTCGCGGTAACGGCAACTTTCGGGCAATGCGCAGCGGGTTGGGTGCTGAATGAAATTGCATCCCGTCAGGACGCTATAATTTGAGGCTTTGCTGGATATTGCTTCCCGCAAAGACGGGACGTTAGCTCAGTTGGTAGAGCAGCGGACTTTTAATCCGTTTGTCGTGGGTTCGACCCCCGCACGTCCCACCAAAGTCCTTTGAAAATCCCCGTGTGATCGATCACATGGGGATTTTTTTTGATCCGAAGTCGAACGGGGTTACGGCACAGCACCATAGCCGCTGCACCCACGAAATCCAGTCTTCTCCGGTGCGTACTCAACGCCCGAACTGCTCGGCCCAGGCCAACGCCTCCAGGTGCGCCGCGGTCATCCGCGCGACCGGGATGCCGTAGCGTGCCGACAGGATTTCGAGCGTCGCCTCGTCCGCACTCTCGCAGCCTCTGGCGATGCCCAGGTAACGTGCGAACGGGCCGTCGTTGCGCAACACGGCGTCCGACACCGAAGCCGGCAAGTTCACCAGCGCGAGCGCGTCGGCCAGCGGCATGCCCAGCAGCAAGTCCAGCATCGAGAACATTCCCGTCACGAAGGCCAGGTCGGCTTCGGCCGGCGACAGCGTCCCCAGCGCCAGCAACTCCATCACCCGCCCGCGCACGATCGCCAAGGTGCCGGCTGCCGGTGCCACACTGCCGGCAGCGGTGCTGGCCACCAGCACCGCGGTCCAGCGGAACAGCCGCTTCATGCCGACTGTCAGCACCGCGTGCCGGAACGACCCGATCTCCGTTTTCCTGCCGAAGCCGGCCGAGTTGATGTAGCGCAGCAGCTTGAACGCCACCGTGGGTTCGCGCTTGAGCAGGTCCTCGATCTCATGGATGTCGGCTTCGCGCATGACCATGTTCATGAGGCTGATCAGCGACGCATGGCCCAGCCGGATCGAGCGGTCCGGCGTGGCCGGGGGCTGGGTGAACCACAGCCCTTCATAAAGGGTGACGCCAGCCTCGGCCAGGCACTCGAACTCGGCGGCGGTGCGCACCTGCGTGGCGAACAGGGTGGCCCGGGTACCCGACAGCACGGCGTGGGCGACCGCGGTGGCACGATTGAGTTCGAGTACGCCCATCTCCAGAATCACGAAGGAGGCCAGCGGCACGAAGGCGGCGTACGCCTTGCCGAGCAGGCGGGAGTCGAAGGCCAGCTGGAAGCCCCGGTCGCGCGCGGCCTGCAGCACGGCATGGTCGAGCGGGACGGCTGGCTTGCCGGGCGCGGCGCTCTCCTGGATCTGCAGCACCACGGTGTCCGGGTCCAGCCAGTCGAGTTCGCCTTCGGCCAGTTCCTGACAGGTGCAGCGCACGAAGGTTGGCTTGAGCAGGCGGGATTCGTCTTCGGTCGGATCTTCGTCGGCCACGCCATCGGCATCGGTCGGCTTCGGTCCGCGCAGGGACGGTGCGAGCTGGTAGCCGGCGACGGCGCGATGGTGGTCGACCACCACACGACGAGCGCCCATCGGTGGCCTGCCTCGCACGACGTCGGTAGCGAGTAGCGGGGATTCCTGGATGCGTGTGGACATGGCGACCCCGAGAGAAACCGGAAATGCGTCCGGTGGCGCTTCCTGAGGTTATCGGCGCACTGGGACCGAACTTGAGAGCGGCTGTCCGTCGAACGCCGGTTTGGGCAGACAGTGAACCACCGCCTGCGCCACCATGCGAAGCAACTCGAAGTCGTCGTCGTCCAGCGCGATGGCGTCCGTGTCGAAATGGGAAAGCGTGCCGAGGACCACGCCTTCGGGCGACACGAGCGGGACGGCGTGGTACGAGTTCAGCACGCCCTGGTAAGCGTTGCCGTCGAGCCGGGCGTCCAGTGCGGAGTTGGCCGTTCTGAATTGCCCGTCGCGGATGGCGAACTGGCAAAAGCTCTGGTTATACGGCACCGACTGGAGGCTTGCGGGATAGGGCTCACCGCGCTTGTCGACCACCGCGATGTTCACCAGGCGCTCGGCGTCGGGCAATGCGTAGACCGCGCTGTAGCGATGCGGGATCTGACGATTCAAGACTTCCAGTGCGGCTTCGAGGCCGCGATCGTCGAGCACTTGGCGGAACTCGGCAAAGGTCGTGTTGATGCGGGTGGTCGAACCCAGGGTATGCGGCTGCGCCGCCACTTCGAACTCGACCGGGGCATGAGGAATCCATCGACACACCTCGTCGGCGTGACGCACCGCGAGCGAGTACGTCGCGTACGACTCGCAGCCTTCCATCATGGGGTGCCCGTCGCTGCCATTCATTTGCCAGCGCCAGCGCTGGGCGGCATCGAGAAAAAAAACGATCTGCATGGTGTTCTTCATTTCGAGATTTTCACGCTGGGGGTTCTGGTCGCGATCCATTCGTCCCGGACAGATGCGCACTTTAAATCAGGCCGCAAAAAAAGGCTCCCGCAGGAGCCTTTCGTTTTCTGGCAAGGTTTCAGGCCGCGTCGGCGCCGGGCAGGGTGTGGGCAGAAGACGCGATGGTGGAAAGAAGACCGATCGCGCTGGCACGCAGCAGCTCCGACTTCAACGCGCCTTCGAGCATGCTGCGCGCCGTTTCTGGCTGCTCGTGGTCGTAACCCTCGTCCAGTTCGCAGTGCAGGTAATAGTCGACGCGCGCCATCAATCGTTCGATGGACGCGTTCATGTCTGCCTCGTTCATTTCGTTCCTCCCGTTGGACTCCGCCCCTGAAGGCGTCCCGGCTCCCTGATTTGTTTATCGCGCATCGCCATTCTGCGAGTGGATGCAGTTTAGACGCAGTGTGTGGTGCGGCCAGCCGGTCCGGCAATAGTGCATCGCACGCCCTCGGTCGGTCGATGCGAGGGAGGAAGCGGTCAACCAATCCGGAAGCGGCCCAGCATGCGTCGCACGGAGGTCAGCCTCGGGGCGTCCGCGCGGGTGGCTTCGACGGCCGGCAGCGCATGGGCAGGCGGGGGCAGCTGATGGTTCACTGCCCGGGCCACCTTCACGCAGTCCTTGATGTGCTGCTCGCCCAGGGCTCGCAGCGCTGCGTAGCCGAGCGCTGCCGAGACGATCTGCCCCGCGAGTGGCACGTACTTGGTCGCCTGCTTCGCGGTCAGCCGCATGCCGGCGTGCTTGGCCAGGCGCAGCAAAAGATCGCGGGTCACCAGCCGGCCCACCAGCAGCGCACCGACGGCCGTGGCGGCCTTCTGGATGCGCTCGCGCTTGTGGGGGGCCAGGTGTTCGACCTGCTTGACCGACAACCCGAACTCCGCACTGATTTCGGGGATGAGCTTCGAGAGCAAGGCCGCATCGGCTGCCCAGTCCACGCCCGGCAACGGCACCGCACTGGCCGCGGCTGACAGCAGCGCCTTGCGCCCCAGCAGTTTGCGGCTGCGCTGGATGGCGACCAGCAGCCGTGGATCGCCTCCGGCCAGCTCGATGGAAGACGGCATGGGGACTTCTCCTGATCAGGCGACCAGCGCCTCGAGTTCGCCCGACACGGCCATCCACCGTTCTTCGAGCGTACCGATTTCTTCGTTGATCGCCTTCAGGCGCTTGCCCGCTTCGGCGAGGTCCAGGGGCGGCAGACTGTGCGCCAGGCGCGCCTCGAGTACCGCTTTTTCAGTGCCAACGGCGACCAGGCGCTCGTCGATCTTCGCGATCTCGCGCTGCAGCGGCTTGAGGTCGGGCTTCTTGCCGGCAGAGGCGTCGCCACCGGTCGACACAATCGGCTTGACTGCAGTCGAAGTCGAAGCCGAAGCCTGCCGCGTCGCGACCTTGGCTTCTTCGCGCTGGCGTTTGGCTTCGTCCAGCAGATAGCGCTGGTAGTCGTCCAGGTCGCCGTCGAAGTCGGTGACGGCGCCGCGTCCCACCATCCAGAATTCGTCGCACACCGAACGCAGCAGCGCACGGTCGTGGCTCACCAGCATGAGCGTGCCTTCGAACTCGTTGAGCGCCACGGCCAGCGCCTCGCGGGTGGCGAGGTCCAGGTGATTGGTGGGCTCGTCCAGCAGCAGCAGGTTGGGGCGCTGCCAGACCATCATGGCCAGCACCAGTCGCGCCTTTTCGCCGCCGCTCATCGTGCCAACCGCCTGCCGGACCATGTCGCCGCTGAAATTGAAGCTGCCCAGGAAGCCGCGCAGTGCTTGCTCGCCCGTACCTTCTTTCGGCGCATTGCCGGCGGCGGTGGCGTCGCGCGCAAGGCGCACCATGTGCTCCAGCGGGTTGTCCTGCGGGCGCAGCACATCGAGTTCCTGCTGCGCGAAGTAGCCGATGTTGAGACCCTTGCCCTCGGTGACTTCGCCAGCGAGCGCGCCCATTTCGCGCGCGATGGTCTTCACCAACGTCGACTTGCCTTGGCCGTTGGCGCCCAGGATGCCGATGCGTTGGCCGCCCTGCACCGAGCGGCTCACGCCGGTCAGGATGGTCTTCGCGGGCTCACCCTCGGGCTGGTAGCCGAAGCTCGCACCGCTGATCGACAGCATCGGATTCGGGATGTTGCCCGGCTCCTTGAACTCGAAAGTGAAGTCGGCCTCGGCCAGCAGCGGCGCGACCTTCTCCATGCGCTCCAGCGCCTTCACGCGGCTCTGCGCCTGCTTGGCCTTGCTGGCCTTCGCCTTGAAGCGGTCGATGAACTTCTGCAGGTGCGCGATCTTGTCCTGCTGCTTGGAGAAGGCCGTCTGTTGCAGCGCCATCTGTTCGGCGCGCAGCAGTTCGAACGTGCTGTAGTTGCCGCCGTAGCGGGTGAGCTGGGCGTTGGCGATGTGCAGCGTCACGTCGGTCACTGCATCCAGGAACTCGCGATCGTGGCTGATCACGATCATCGTGCCGGCGTACTTCTGCAGCCAGGCTTCAAGCCAGACGAGCGCGTCCAGGTCCAGGTGATTGGTGGGTTCGTCGAGCAGCAGCAAGTCGCTCGGGCACATCAGGGCACGCGCGAGTTGCAGGCGCATGCGCCAGCCGCCGGAGAAGCTGTTGACCGGTTCATCGAGCTCGTGCGACTTGAAGCCGAGGCCGAGGATCAGCGCCTGAGCGCGCGGCACCGCGTCGTGCTCGCCGGCGTCGGCCAGGTCGGTGTAAGCATGCGCGAGTTCCATGCCGACGTCGGCATCTTCGGGGTTGGCTTCGTAGGCGGCCTCGATGGCCGCGAGCGTGGCGCGCAATTCGACCAAGCGGGTGTCGCCACCCACCACGAAATCGGTGGCCGCTTCCTCGGTTTCCGGCATGTCCTGCGCGACCTGCGCCATGCGCCACTGCTTCGGCACATAGAAATCGCCGCCGTCTTCGTGGATCGAGCCGTTGAAGAGTGCGAACAGCGTCGACTTGCCCGCACCGTTGCGGCCCACGAGCCCGACCTTTTCGCCGGGGTTGAGGGTGACGGTGGCGCCGTCGAGCAGCTTCTTGGCGCTGCGACGCAGGATGACGTTCTTGAGAGTGATCATGAGGAAAAAGTTGGGGCCAGCGCCTCGCGCGTGACCAGCAGCACCTGGTCTTCGCCGGCGCTGGTGTCGAGCCACACCGCTTCGAGCTGCGGGAACGCAGCTTCGAAATGGGGGCGTTCGTTGCCGATTTCCAGTACCAGCACGCTGCGTTCACTCATGTGGGCAGGCGCGTCGGTGAAAAGAGTGCGGATGAAATCCATGCCGTCGGCGCCGCCGGCCAGCGCCAGCGCCGGCTCGGCAAGGTACTCGGCGGGCAGGGCGGCCATGCTGGCGGCGTTGACGTAGGGCGGGTTGCAAAGGATGAGGTCGTACGGGCCGCGCACGCGGGTGAGGCCGTCGGATTGGATCAGCGTGACGCGCGCGTCGAGATCATGCCGGGTGACGTTGATGGCCGCTACCTGCAACGCGTCGATCGAGAGGTCGGCCGCATCGATGGCGATGTCGGGGTAGGTCAGGGCGGCGATCACCGCCAGGCTGCCATTGCCGGTGCACAGGTCGAGGACGCGCCGGGTGTGCGCGCCGAGCCAGTAGTCGATGCTGCCCTCGACGAGCAATTCGGCGATGAAACTGCGCGGCACGATGGCGCGCTCGTCCACGAAAAACGAAACGCCTTGCAGCCAGGCTTCTTTGGTGAGGTAGGCGGCGGGCTTGCGCGTCTCGATGCGCTCGGCCAGGAGCGCGGCAACCTTGGCGGCGTCCGGGGGCGCGACGGGTTGGTCCGCGGCGGCGTCGATGTCGTCGATCTCAAAGCCCAGGCGCCACAGCACGAGCCAGGCCGCTTCGTCGAAGGCGTTGTCGGTGCCGTGCCCGAACGCCACGCCCGCGTCGACCAGTTGCTGTGCGCCGGCCTCGATCAGTTCGATGACGGTGCTCATTGCAGCCCGTTCAGCCGCTCAAGCGTGCGCCGATAGATGTTCTTCAGCGTCTCGATCGAGGCCACGTCGATGTGCTCGTCGATCTTGTGGATGCTGGCGTTGACGGGGCCGAGCTCGATCACCTGCTTGCAGATCCTGGCGATGAACCGCGCGTCGCTGGTGCCGCCGCTGGTCGACAGCTCGGTCGTGAAGCCGGTCTCGTCGGTGATGGCCGCCTGCACGGCTTCGACCAGCTCGCCCGGCGTGGTCAGGAAGGGCAGGCCGCCCACCGTCCATCGGAGGTCATGGTCGACGCCGTGCGCATCGAGCACCGCCACGACGCGGCGCTGCAGCGCCTCGGGCGTCGACTCGGTCGAGAAGCGGAAGTTGAAATCGACCACCGCGCTGCCTGGGATCACGTTGCTGGCGCCTGTACCCGCATGGATGTTGCTGATCTGCCAGCTTGTCGGCTGAAAATAGGCATTGCCAGCGTCCCAGCCACCCGCCGCGTTGATGGCCACGAGCTCGGCCAGCGCGGGCGCGAAGGCATGCACCGGGTTCTTCGCCAGGTGCGGGTAGGCGATGTGGCCCTGCACGCCCTTGACGGTGAGCTTGCCGCTCATCGTGCCGCGCCGGCCGTTCTTGATCATGTCGCCGCAGCGCTCGACGGCGGTCGGCTCGCCGACGATGCAGTAGTCGACGGTTTCATTGCGCGCCGACAGGGTGTCGCAAACGATCACGGTGCCGTCGACGGCCGGACCTTCCTCGTCGCTGGTGAGCAGCAGCGCGAGGTTGAGCTTCGGGTCGGGCGTTGTTTCGAGGAACTCTTCGATCGCGACCACGAAGGCGGCGATCGAAGTCTTCATGTCGCACGCGCCGCGTCCGTACAGCTTGCCGTCGCGGTGCGTGGGGGTGAAGGGGTGGCTGGTCCACTGCTCGACCGGGCCGGTCGGCACGACATCGGTGTGCCCTGCGAAAGCGAGGGTCTTGCGCGTTTTCTGGCTGGCACCTGCGGGGGCCGCCAATCGCTTAGCCCACAGATTGGTGACCCTGAGATCAGCGGGCCCGCTTTCAAGGGTTTCCAGCGTGAAGCCGAGCGCTGTCAGCCGTGCGCCCAGGATGGTCTGGCAGCCCGCGTCATCGGGCGTGACAGAGGGGCGCGAAATGAGGTGTTCGGCGAGCTGGAGCGTTCGGGACATCGAAAAATGGGAGGGTCAGAACTTCACGTCGAGCGTGATGTCGGTGAAGGTGGGTTCGTCCACCTGGTCGAGCAGCGCGCGTTCGTCGGCCGGGGCGGGCGGCGCGGTGCGGTTTTGCAGGCGCCACATCAGGTTGGTCGGCGAATCGGCTTGCGACAGGCCTTCGGCCCGCGTGACCCGCTCGTCGTTGATCAGCCGTGCGATGTCTTCCTCGAAGGTTTGCGATCCCTGCGCCATCGATTGCTCCATGGCTTCCTTGACGGCCGTGAAGTCGCCTTTTTCGATGAGTTCAGCGACCAGCGCGGTGTTCAGCATCACTTCGAGCGCGGGCACCCGGCTGCCGCTCGGCGTGCGCAACAGGCGTTGTGCCACGATGGCGCGGAGTGCGCTGCCGAGGTCGCCCAGCAGCGTGCCGCGCACTTCGACCGGGTAGAAGCTCAGGATGCGGTTGAGCGCGCGATAGCTGTTGTTGGCGTGCAGCGTGGCCACGCAGAGGTGGCCCGACTGCGCGTAGGCGATGGCGGCCGTCATGGTTTCGCGGTCACGAATCTCGCCGATCTGGATCACATCGGGCGCCTGGCGCAGCGCGTTCTTCAGGGCGACCTGAAGCGATTGCGTGTCGCTGCCGACGTCGCGCTGGTTCACCATCGATTTCTTGTTCGTATAGGTGAACTCGATCGGCTCTTCGACCGTCAGGATGTGGCCCGACGCGTTCTCGTTGCGGTAGTCGAGCATCGAGGCGAGCGTCGTGGTCTTGCCCGCGCCCGTGGCGCCCACCATCAGGATCAGCCCGCGCTTTTCCATGATGAGCGTCTTCAGGATGTCGGGCAGGTTCAGGTCGCCAAAGCTCGGGATGACCGACGCGATGTGCCGGATCACCACCGCGTACGTGCCGCGCTGGCGCATGGCGCTGATGCGGTAGTTGCCGGCGCCTTCCAGCGCAATCGCCATGTTCAGCTCGCCCATGCGCTCCAGTTCTGCGATGCGGCTTTCGTGCACCACCTCCGCCAGCAGGTTGAGCGGCGCTTCAGCCGGCAAAATCTGCGCGTTGATCGGCAGGCAATTCCCGTTGATCCGGATCAGCGCGGGCGAATGCGCCGAGAGGTAGATGTCGGACGCTTTGCGTTCGGCCATCAGGCGAAGAATTCGCTCCATCGTTCCGACCATCGGGATCTCCTAGGTTGTTGTGGTGAAAGCCGTCTGCCGCCGTCGACTGCCGCGATCAGTCGCGCAGCAGATCGTTGAGCGACGTGGTCGAACGCGTCTTGGCGTCCACCTTCTTCATGATGATGGCGGCGTAGGTGCTGTACTTGCCGCCCGGCTTGGGCAGGTTGCCGGCCACGACCACCGAGCCGGCCGGCACGCGGCCGTAGCTCACCGAGTCGGTGGCGCGGTCGTAGATCGGCGTGCTCTGGCCGATGAAAACGCCCATCGACAGCACCGAGTTTTCTTCGATCACGACGCCTTCGACCACCTCGGAGCGCGCGCCGATGAAGCAGTTGTCCTCGATGATGGTGGGGCCGGCCTGCAGCGGCTCGAGCACGCCGCCGATGCCGACGCCACCCGACAGGTGGCAATTGGCACCGATCTGCGCGCAGGAACCCACGGTGGCCCAGGTGTCGACCATCGTGCCTTCACCGACATAGGCGCCGATGTTCACGTAGCTGGGCATCAGGATCGCGCCCTTGGCGATGTAGCTGCCGCGGCGGGCCACGGCCGGCGGCACGATGCGCACGCCGGCTTCCTTGAGTTCGGCGGCCGACAGGTGCGAGAACTTGGTCTGCACCTTGTCGTAGAAGCCGAGCGAACCGGCCTGGATCTGTTCGTTGTCCTTCAGGCGGAACGACAGCAGCACGGCTTTCTTGATCCACTGGTGCACCGTCCACTGGCCGACGGATTCGCGCGTGGCCACGCGCAGCTTGCCGTTGTTGAGTTCGGAGATGACATGTTCGACGGCTTCGCGCACCTCGGCGGAGGCCTGGGCGGGGGACAGGTTGGCGCGGTCTTCCCACGCGGCGTCGATGGTCTGCTGAAGTTGTTGCGTCATGAGGAAATGTCTTTACGGATGAACTGAACGATGCGCCCGGCGGCTTCGACGCACTCGGCGGTGCTGGCCACCAGGGCCATGCGGATGCGTCCACGTCCCGGGTTGGCGCCACGCGAATCGCGTGCCAGATAGCTGCCGGGCAGGACCGTCACATTGTATTGAGCGTAGAGCGCGCGGGTGAAAGCTTCGTCGTCGCCACCCCACGCGTCCGGCACGCCGGCCCAGAGATAGAAGCTGGCGTCGGGCAGGCGAACGTCGAGCACCGCTTCGAGCATCGGGGTGACGGTGGCGAACTTGGCCCTGTACAGCGCGCGGTTCTCCACCACATGCGCTTCGTCGTTCCAGGCCGCGATGCTGGCCGAGGCGACGGTTCCGCTCATCGCCGAGCCGTGGTAGGTGCGGTACAGCAGGAAGTTCTTGATGATGGCGGCGTCGCCCGCCACGAAGCCGCTGCGCAGGCCCGGCACGTTGCTGCGCTTGGACAGCGAGGTCAGTGCGATCAGGTTCCTGTAGCCCTCGCGACCCAGCTTGTCGGACGCTTCCAGGCCACCGAGCGGCGGCTCGTCGCGGAAATAGATTTCGCTGTAGCACTCGTCGGACGCGATCACGAAGCCATAGCGGTCTGACAAGGCGAAGAGCTTGCGCCATTCGTCGAGCGGCATCACCGCGCCGGTCGGGTTGCCGGGCGAGCACACGAAGACCAGCTGCGTCCGCGCCCAGACTTCCGCCGCCACGCCGTCCCAATCGACCGCGAAATTGCGCCCGGCAACGCTCGGCACGTAGTGCACGTCGGCGCCGGCCAGCAGGGCCGCGCCTTCGTAGATTTGATAGAACGGATTGGGCGAGACCACGACGGGTTGGGGCGAAACGCTCGAATCCACCACCGTCTGCGTCAACGCGAACAGCGCCTCGCGGGTGCCGCTCACCGGCAGCACCTGCGTGGCGGGGTCGAGCTTCAGGCCATAGCGGCGGTCGAGCCAGCCGGTGAACGCGGCGCGCAATTCCGGCGCGCCTGCCGTCGCCGGGTACGCGGCCAGGGCGCCGAGGCTTTCGGTCAGCGCGTCCTTGATGAACTGCGGTGTCGGGTGCTTGGGCTCACCGATGCCGAGGCTGATCGGCTTGTACGCCGCGTCGGGCGTCACGCCTGCAAAGAGCTGTTTCAGGCGCTCGAACGGATACGGCTGGAGCCGGGAGAGCAGGGGATTCATGCGGTGAATTATCGAGGCGCCCGTCGGGTCAGAGCTTCTTGACGAGGACCAGGCTCTTGCGATCCCAGTTGTATTTGCGCTTGCGCGCGTCGGGCAACCAGTCGGGATTCACCTGCTGGAAACCGCGCTTCAGGAACCAGTGCATGGTGCGCGTCGTGAGAACGAAGATGCTGTCCAGGCCCTGCGCCTTGGCGCGGTGCTCGATGCGCTTCAAGATGCGTTCGCCATCGCCCACCGACTGCGATTGCGGCGACACGGTGAGCGCCGCCATCTCGGCCGTGCGCTCCTCGGGGTACGGATACAGCGCCGCGCAGCCGAAGATCACACCGTCGTGCTCGATCACGGTGTAGTGATCGGCGTCGCGCTCGATCTCGGTGCGGTCGCGCTTGACCAGCGTGCCGTCGCGCTCGAACGGCTCGATCAGCTGCAGGATGCCGCCGATGTCGTCCACCGTGGCTTCGCGCAGCGATTCGAGCTTTTCGTCGATCACCATGGTGCCGACGCCGTCGTGCACATACACCTCGAGCAGCAGCGCGCCGTCGAGCGCGAAGGGCAGAATGTGGTTGCGTTCCACGCCGGCCTTGCAGGCCTTCACGCAGTGCTGCAGATAGAACGCGGTGTCGGTTGGGCGCTGCGCCGGCGGCAGCGAGGCGAGCAGCTTTTCGGCGGCAGCGAGCGGCAGTTCGGTGTCGATCGGGTTGTCTTCGCTCTCGGGCAGCTCGCTGTCCATGCGGATGCCGGGAATCTCGGTCAGGAAGATGAGTTTGTCGGCCTGGATCGAAATCGCCACGCTGGTTGCGACTTCTTCCATCGTCAGGTTGAAGGCCTCGCCGGTCGGCGAAAAGCCGAAGGGCGACATCAGCACCATCGCGCCGAAATCCAGCGTGCGGCGGATGCCGACCGCATCGACCTTGCGCACCAGGCCCGAATGCTTGAAATCCACGCCATCGACCACGCCCACCGGTCGCGCGGTGATGAAGTTGCCCGAGATCACGCGCACCGTGGAGCCCGCCATCGGCGTGTTCGGCAGGCCTTGGCTGAACGCGGCCTCGATTTCGTAGCGCAGCTGGCCGGCGGCTTCCTGCGCCGAATCGAGCGCCACCTCGTCGGTGATGCGCATGCCGTGCGAGTACTTCGCCTCGTGGCCCTTGGCCCGCAGTTGTTCGTTCACCTGCGGCCGAAAACCGTGCACCAGCACGACTTTGACGCCCATCGACTGGATCAGCGCCAGATCTTGCGCGATGTTCTGCAGCTTGCCGGCCGCGATCGCTTCGCCCGCCAGCGCGACCACGAAGGTCTTGCCCCGGTGCGTGTGGATGTAGGGCGCCACCGAGCGGAACCAGGGAACGAAGGTGAAATTGAAGACAGTGGACATGGAAGGGGCAGGTGGGGCGGGAGCGGGGCGAGCGACGGGATTTGGCCGGGCACAAGATAATCGGCGATTTTCCCCGAACTGCCTGCCTTGTCGTCGACCCCTTTCCGAATCGAGTTCCCCGAGTCGTTGCCGGTGTCTGCCCGGCGCGACGAAATCGCCGAAGCCATCCGCACGAACCAGGTCGTGATCGTCTGCGGCGAAACCGGCTCGGGCAAGACCACCCAGTTGCCCAAGATCGCGCTGATGCTCGGTCGCGGCAAACTGAACGCACCGCCCGGCCAGGGCAAGCTCATCGGCCACACGCAGCCGCGGCGCATCGCGGCCAGCTCGGTCGCCAAACGCATCGCCGAAGAGCTGAAGACGCCGTTGGGCGAGGTGGTCGGCTTCAAGGTGCGCTTCCAGGACCGCCTCTCCCGCGACGCTTCCGTCAAGCTGATGACCGACGGCATCCTGCTGGCCGAGACGCAGACCGACCCGCTGCTCAAGGCCTACGACACGATCATCATCGACGAGGCGCACGAGCGCAGCCTTAACATCGACTTCCTGCTCGGTTACCTGCGCGAAATCCTGCCGCGCCGGCCCGACCTGAAGGTGATCGTGACCTCGGCCACGATCGATGCCGACCGCTTCGCCACGCACTTCGCGTCGAGACGCCCGGCGCCGGGCCGCCCCAAGGCGGGCGCGGCCCCCTCGGGGGGCAGCGACCCACACGAAGTGGGGGAGCGTGGGGGCGAGCTGCGTCCGGCGCCGATCATCTATGTGTCGGGCCGCACCTTTCCGGTCGAGCAGCGCTACCGGCCCTTCGAAGAGTCGCGCGAGTACGACCTGAATTCGGCGATCGCTGATGGCGTCGACGAGCTTTGGCGCGATCCGCACAACGCCGGCGACATCCTGGTGTTCCTGCCCGGCGAGCGCGAGATCCGGGAGGCGGCCGATCATTTGCGGCGCCACCTGACGCACCAGCCGTTGATGCGCAGTGCCGAAGTCTTGCCGCTGTTCGCGCGGCTCTCGCCGGCCGAGCAGGACCGCATCTTCGATGGCCACACCGGCCGCCGCATCGTGCTCGCCACCAACGTGGCCGAGACCTCGCTCACGGTGCCCGGAACGCGTTACGTGATCGACGCGGGCACGGCGCGCGTCAAGCGCTATTCGTTCCGCAGCAAGGTGGAGCAATTGCTGGTCGAGCCGATCAGCCAGGCGGCGGCCAACCAACGCGCGGGGCGTTGCGGTCGCGTGGCCGACGGCATCTGCATCCGGCTCTACGACGAGAAGGACTTCGAGGGCCGCCCGCGCTTCACCGATCCGGAAATCCTGCGTTCGTCGCTGGCCGGCGTGATCCTGCGCATGAAGTCGCTGCGGCTGGGCGACGTCGCGCGCTTTCCGTTCCTGGAAGCGCCGACGCCGCGCGCTATTGCCGACGGCTACCAGTTGCTCAACGAGCTCGGCGCGGTCGACGACGCCAACGAGCTCACGCCGATGGGCGGCGAGCTGGCGCGGTTGCCGCTCGACCCGCGCGTCGGCCGGATGATCCTGGAGGCGCGCTCGCGCGGCGCGCTCGAAGAAGTGCTGGTCATCGCCTCAGCCCTGAGCGTGCAGGACGTGCGCGACCGCCCGATGGACGCGCAACAGCAGGCCGACCAGGCGCACGCGCAGTTTGACGACGACAAGAGCGAATTCAGCGGCTACCTGCGGCTCTGGAAATGGATCGGCGCCGCCCGCGGCGGGCACGACAACACCCACAAGCTGACGAACCGCCAGTACGAGCAATTGCTGCGCCAGAACTTCATCAACATCCGCCGCGTGCGCGAGTGGCGCGACATCCATTCGCAGCTGCTGACGGTGGTGACCGAGCACAAGTGGCGCATCAACAGCGAGCCGGCCGGCTACGAGCCCTTGCACCTGTCGATGCTGGCCGGCCTGCTCGGCAACATCGGCTGGAAGCAGGAGGATGACGAGGCCTACCTGGGCGCGCGCGGCATCAAGTTCTACAAGCACCCCGGCGCGCACCTGAAGAAAAAGGCGGGCCGCTGGATCGTGGCGGCGGAGCTGGTCGAAACCACGCGCCTGTTCGGCCGCGGCATCGCCAACATCGAGCCGCAGTGGCTGGAGCAGGTCGGCGGGCATTTGCTGAAGAAACAGTTGCTCGATCCGCATTGGGAAAAGAAGGGCGCGCAGGTGTCGGCGCTGGAGCGCGCGACACTCTACGGTTTGGTGGTCTACAGCGGCCGGCGTGTCGACTTCACGAAGGTCGACCCGGTCGCGGCGCGCGAGATCTTCATTCGCGAGGCGCTGGTCGACGGGCAGTGGGAAACCCGGCTGCCTTTCCTGCAGGCCAACCGCAAGCTGGTGAAAGAAGTCGAAGGCCTGGAGCACAAGGCGCGCCGGCAGGACGTGCTGGTCGACGATGAACTGATCTTCGCGTTCTACGACGCGCAGCTGCCGGCCGACGTGGCGAGCGGCATCACTTTCGAGAATTGGTACAAGCCGGCATCGCGCGAGCAGCCGCGCCTCCTGTTCCTCACGCGTGATGAGCTGATGCGGCACCAGGCCGCGGGCATCACGACGCAGTCGTTCCCGCCGACGGTGCGCCTCGGCGGGGTCGACTGCGCGGCGACTTATCTGCACGAGCCCGGCGACGCGAAAGACGGGCTCACCGTCAGCGTGCCGCTGTTCGTGCTGAACCAAGTCAGCGAAGAGCGCTGCGAGTGGCTGGTCACCGGCATGCTCAAGGACAAGATCCAGGCGCTGCTCAAGAGCCTGCCGCAGCGACCGCGCTCGCGGCTGGTGCCGCTGCCGGATTCCTCCGCGAAGCTCGCCGAGGCCTTGTCTGCGCCCGAACTGTTCGGCGCGGGTTCGTTGACCGACGTGCTGCTGCGACGGGTGCGCGAACTGACCAGCATCGACGTGGTGCGCGCCGACTTCAAGCTGGACATGCTGCCGCCCCACCTGTTCATGAACCTGCGCGTGGTCGACGAACACGGCCGCCAGCTCGGCATGGGACGCAATCTCGGTGCGCTCAAGGGCGAGTTGGGCGCCCAGGCGCGAGGCGCCTTCCAGGCGCTGGCGGGCATCAACGTCAAGGCAGCACCCGAACAGCAGGCGCCGGAATCACCGGCTGGCCGTGTGCAGCAAGCCGCTGGCAAACACGTCGCGAAGCAAAGTGCGGCGCCCGCGTTGCCGGCAGGCCAGCGCTACACGGCGTGGACTTTCGGCGAGCTGCCCGAACTGATGGAAGTGCGGCGCGGTGCGCAATCGCTCATCGGCTTTCCGGCGCTGATCGATGGCGGCGATGCGGTCACGATCGAGGTGTTCGACGAGCCGGCCGTCGCGACGGCAAAGCACCGAGCGGGCCTGAGGCGCTTGTTCGCATTGCAGCTGAAAGACGCGCTGAAGTATCTGGAGAAGAACATCCCGGATCTGCAGAAGATGGCCGTTGCGTACATGCCGCTTGGCACTTCGGATGCTTTGCGCAGCCAGATCATCGACGTGGCGATCGATCGCGCTTTTCTGCAAGAGCCGCTGCCGACCGACCCATTCGCGTTCAAGAAGCGCGTGGAAGAAGGCCGCGGGCGCCTGACCCTCATCGCCAACGAAGTGGCGCGCCTGGCCGGCGTGGTCCTGCTGGACTATGCAACGGCGGCACGCAAGATCAAGGACACGAAGATCCAGCCCGAGGCGGTGGCCGACGCGGCCCAGCAGTTGCAGCGGCTGGTGGGCAAGCGCTTTCTGGCCGACACGCCGTGGCCGCAGTTGCAGCATTTCGCGCGCTATCTGAAGGCCATCACGGCACGGCTCGACAAGTTGCGCGCCGATCCGGCGCGCGATGCGGCCAAGCTGGCCGAACTGCGGCCGCAGGAGCAGCGCTACTGGCGTCTGCTGGCCGATCGCAAGGGCGCGACCGACGAGCGCATGCTGGAATTCCGCTGGCTGCTCGAGGAGTTGCGGGTGAGTTTCTTCGCGCAGGAACTGCGCACCCCGCAACCGGTGAGCGTGAAGCGCCTCGACAAGGCGTGGACACAGCTCGACGCCTGACAAGACGGCAAAAAGCCCGCAGCAGCGGGCTTTTTCGGCTCAAGGCGTAACGGCGTCAGATGCGTCCGAGGAGCAGCAACACGACGATGACCACAAGCACCAGGCCAAGACCACCGCTTGGGCCATAGCCCCAGTTGCGACTGTGGCCCCACGTCGGCAACACGCCGATAAGAAGCAGGACGACGATGACGAGGACGATGAGGGACATGGGCTTCTCCTGAGGCGTTTTTGAAAGAGGCTCTATCGTCGGTCGGCCGAGCCCTGCGGCCTAGGGACAGCGGCCCTTCCGCCGGTCAGGGGACGCCTACGTCACGTGTCAGAGTTTGGCGAGCCGGTCGAGGGCGCTTTGCAGCGTCTCGTCCTTCTTGGCGAAGCAGAAGCGCACCACGCGCTGGTCGAATTCGTCGCCGTAGAACGCCGACAACGGAATCGCCGCCACGCCGATTTCGCTTGTGAGCCACTGGCAGAAATCCGCCTCGCCGAGGTCGCTCACTTCGCTGATGTCGACGCACTGGAAGTAGGTGCCACCGCTCGACAGCAGCTTGAAGCGCGTCTTCGCGAGGCCAGCTGCGAACCGATCGCGCTTGCGTTGATAGAACGCCGGCAGTTCCAGGTAGGGCGCCGGATCGGCCATGAAAGCCGCGAGCGCGTGCTGCATCGGCGTGTTCACCGTGAACACGTTGAACTGATGCACCTTGCGGAACTCGGTCATCAACGGCTCGGGCGCGGCCACGTAGCCCACCTTCCAGCCCGTGACGTGATAGGTCTTGCCGAAGCTGCTCACGATGAAGGCGCGCGCCGCCAGGCCCGGGAAGCGCGCGGCGCTCTGGTGCACTGCGCCGTCGTAGACCATGTGCTCGTAGACCTCGTCGCTGATCAACAGCACCTCGGTGGGCGCGAGCAGGTCGTCGAGCTGGCGCATTTCGGCTTCGGACCACACGGTCGCGCTCGGGTTGTGCGGCGTGTTGACGATGATCGCGCGCGTCTTCGAGGTTATCGCGGCGGCGATCTTGGCAAAGTCGGGACGGAACGTGCCGGGCGTCAGCGGGACGCGCACCACGGTGCCACCCGCCAGCTCGATGTTGGGCACGTAGCTGTCGTAGCAGGGCTCCAGCACGATCACTT
This sequence comes from Variovorax sp. PAMC 28711, assembly GCF_001577265.1. Classification (NCBI taxonomy): domain Bacteria; kingdom Pseudomonadati; phylum Pseudomonadota; class Betaproteobacteria; order Burkholderiales; family Comamonadaceae; genus Variovorax; species Variovorax sp. PAMC 28711. The sequence continues at coordinate 4,026,433 of NZ_CP014517.1, forward strand.
CGTCGCCCGGCCGCACCACGGCGAGGATGGCGGTGATGATCGCCTGCGTCGCGCCGGCGGTGACGGTGATTTCGGTCGCGGCGCTGTAGCAGTGGCCGTAGAGCGCGCCGATCTTCGCGGCGATGGCTTCGCGCAGCGGCAGGATGCCGGGCATCGGCGGGTACTGGTTGTGGCCGGCAGCCATGGCCGCAGTGACGTCTTCGAGCAGCTTGGGATCGCAGTGGAAATCCGGAAAGCCCTGCCCGAGATTGACCGCGCCTTTTTCGGCGGCGAGCGCCGACATCACGGTGAAGATGGTGGTGCCGACGGCTGGCAGTTTGGTCGCGACGACAGGCGTGCGCGGGGAAAGAACAGTGCTCATAGTTCGTAGTCTTGCTGGTGGCCGCTGAGGGCCTTGGCGATGAGATTGCGGTCCAGCCGGTCGCTCAGCAACTCGGCGAATTTGAAGACGAAGTTGCGCAGGTAGGCGCTCTTCTTGAAGGCGACGCGGGCGATGTTGGTGCCGAAGATGTGACCCATCGGCTTGACGACGAGGTCGGCGTTGGTGTCGTCGCGCACTGCCATTTCGGCCACGATGCCGACCCCGAGGCCGAGGCGCACGTAGGTCTTGATCACGTCGGAATCGATCGCCTCGAGCGCGATGCGCGGAGTGAGCTTTTTCTGCGCGAACGCATGGTCGATGCGCGTGCGTCCGGTGAACGACGGGTGGTACGTGATGATCGGCTCGTGCGCCAGGTCTTCGAGCGACACGCGCTCCTTGTTCGCGAGCGGATGGTCCTTCGGCAACACCAGTACATGCTGCCACTCGTAGCAGGGCAGCGTCACCAACTCGGCGTAGTCGGCGAGCGATTCGGTGGCAATGCCGACCTCGGCGATCTCGTCGATCACCATGCGCGCCACCTGGTCCGGCGAGCCTTGATGCAGGCTGACGTTGACCTTCGGGTAGGCCTCGCGCAGACGTGCGACCGGCACCGGCAAGACATAGCGCGCCTGCGTGTGCGTGGTGGCGATCGACAGCGTGCCGCTGTCCTGCGCGCTGAACTGTTCGCCGATGCGTTTGAGATTGCCCACCTCGCGCATGATGAGTTCGATGCTCGCCAGCACATGCAGGCCGGGTTCGGTCACGCGTTTCAGGCGTTTTCCGTGCCGCGCGAAGATCTCGACGCCGAGTTCTTCCTCGAGTTCGATGATCGCCTTCGACACGCCAGGCTGAGAGGTGTGAAGTGCTTTTGCCGCTTCTGTCAGGTTCAGATTGCGCCGCACGGCCTCCTGAACGAATTTGAACTGGTGCAGATTCATATCGATTTCCGTCTTATTACGGAATTCATTATGCCTTCGGCGTCTATCGAAATTCAGGCTTTGAGGGCAGTTTTGGCCAGCAGGTCGATCACGTCGGGGTCTTCGCCGACTGCGCGCGCCAGCGTGAAATCGACCGTCGGGTGCGCGATGCGCAGCGCGTCGAGCAGCGCCGGCAAGTCTTCACGCACATGCTTGCCCATGCCGAGAAAAAGCGGGACGACCTTGATGGCGTTTGCGCCGCTCGCGATCAGCGCACTCGCCGCGGTCGGCAGGTCGGGCTCGATGAATTCGAGGTAAGCGCAGACCACCCGGGCCGTCGGCGCCAGGGCCGCCACCTGGCGCGCCACCGCTTCCACCGGCTCGCGCCAGCGGGGGTCTCGGGAACCGTGTGCAAAGAGCACGATGCCGGTGTTGTGCATGAATCGTCGCTACCTTCGCAGGACCAGCCACGAGAACGCGGCAAGGGACATGACGGAATAAATCAGCCCCGGCGCAGCCGCCGTGATCCACGGCGACCAGTTGCTCAGGTTGCCGAGGTAGCCGAACACGTTGTTGAGCATGAAGAAACTGATGCCGATCAGCACCCCGCCGAACACGTAGGTCGTGATGCCGGCCTGCCGGAAATGCAGGTAGGCGAAGGGCAGGGCGAGTACCACCATCACCAGGCAGGAGAGCGGATAGAACACCTTGCGCCAGAACTCGATCTCGTAGCGCTGCGCGGTCTGGCCGTTGGCATCGAGATGGCGGATGTAGTCGAACAGGTCAATCGTGCCCATTCGATCGGGTTTGAGCAGCGCCACCGACACCATTTCACTCGTGAGTGTGGTCGGCCAGCGAAGCTCCGGCAGTTTCCGGATGACGACACGTCCGGTCTCCGCGCTCTTGTTCGTCTCGTAGGTCTGCTCGTCGACCGTGTTGAGCACCCACACATCGCCTTCAATGCGCGCCGAATTGGCTGAGATCTGGCGGGAGACAAAGCCATTCGCATCGAACTCGAAGATGTTCATCAGGCTCATGGCGCCGTCGCGCCCGATCGAAACCACGTTCACCGCATACGACTTGTTGTCGCGCTTTTCCTTCAGCCAGGCCCCGGTGGTGCCTGCCGAAGTGAGGTAACCACGGTACTTCGCCTTCATGAGTTGGGCAGTGCTGCTCGACACCGGCGCGATGTAGTCGCCGATCGCGAAGGTGAGCAGCACGAAGCCGATGCCCAGCACCAGCAGGGTGCGCAATGCGCGCCATGGGCCGAGGCCGCTGGTTCGCAGGATCGTGTATTCGGAGCTCTGCGCGAGTCGTGCCATCACAAAGATGGTGCCGATCAGGACCGAAATCGGAAGCAGCTCGTAGAGGTGGCCGGGCACCAGCATGACGACGAACAGCAAGGCTTGCGGCAGCCCGTAGCCGAGGTCGGTCGGCTTGCCGACCGCCTGCAATTCATCGACGAAGTCGAAGAAGAAAAACAGGCTCAGGAAGCCGAGCGTGACGAAGGCCACGGACTTCAGCACCTCGATGTAGATGAGGCGGCGAATCGTCTTCATCGCACCGTTCCCGCGTGCAGGCCACCGCTGATCTGGCGCGATGGCCGTCTGCGGATTCCCCAGTTGTGGTGTCGCAGCGTGAGCCACAGGACCCCGATAAACAGCACGCCCCCATGCAGCACCAGCAGCCATCCGCCAAAGCTGAATCGGCCGGAGGCCACCCATCCTTGCCCCAGGTTCAGCAGGTTGTAATAAACGACGAATGCGAACAGTGCGAAGAGCAGGTTGCCGCTGCGGCCGACCCGCGGATTGACACTCGACAGCGTCAGCGCCAGCAGCACGAAATTGGCCCCGGCCAGGAGCATGCCGAGTCGCCAGGCGAGTTCGGCCAGATTGACGCCGGTGGGTGCAGCCAGGAGCCGCAAGGTGGACAACTCGCGCGCGGGCGTTTCGTCGCCGAGGCCGGAGGCATTGCTGCCGGTGCGCGCGCCGTAGGTCTTGAACTCGCTGATCTTCAGGCTAGACCGGTCGAGCGGCCGTTCGAGGCGCTGGCCGTTGTCGAGCATCAGGAAGCGCGCGTTGTCGATGAATTCCATGTGGCCGCCGCGCGCTGACGTGACGATCTGCCGGTTCCGCTCGATCGACGAGATGAAGACGTTCGACGCCGTGTTGCCATCGGGCGTGTCCTTGTCGACGAAGAACACCCGCATGCGGCCCGCCGATTCGACGAACTCGCCGGGGGCCACGCGCTCGATGTCGCTGCGCCGTTCGTATTGGTCGCGCATGCCGTGAGTCTGCGAGTTGGCCCAGGGCCAGCCGACCATGGCGAGCACCGTGATGAGCGCGAGCACGGGCCATGCGAAGCGAAACAGCGGCTCCACGAAGTCGGCCAATCCGCGGCCGCTGGAGAACCAAATCACCATTTCGCTGTCACGGTACATGCGCGACAGCGTACCGACGATGGCGATGAACAGGCTCAGACTCAGGATGGTCGGCAGATAGCCAAGCACCGTATAAGTCATCACCAGGAACACTTCGGAGGGGTTGACGCTGCCCTTGGCCGCAAGGCCGAGGGTGCGGATCAACATCATGGTCATCACGATGGTGACCAGCACGACGAGGGTCGCGCCGAAGCTGCGCGACAACTCTTTGCGGAGAGAGGAATGGAATAACATCGTTGCGGGAAAAAAAGGATTATGGACTTCCAACTCAAGACCCTCACTGGCAGTCAGGCTGCCACCGAAAAATCCGACGCGCTCATCGTCCTCGTGCCCTCCGGTGCGCTGGCGGTCGGCGATGCGTTGTCGGCCCTGGCGAGCGCTGCGCGCGCGGCGGGCGACCTGCCCGACAAGCCTGGCAAACTGCTGTCGCTCTATCGGCCTGAAGGCGTCGCGGCGCCCCGCGTGGTGCTGGCGTCGATCGGCGACGGCGTGCCGGGTTCCGTGCGCAGTGCGGTGCTGGCCGCGGTACGCACGCTCAAGGGCCTTGGAACGAAGCGCCTGACGCTGGTCTTCGCGGGTCCGGCCGACGGTGCGGCGGTGCATAGCGCGGTCCTGGCCGTCGCGGATGCGAGCTACGTCTACGTCACCACGAAGTCGAAGTCGGAGCCGCGAACGCTGCGGCAGGTCACCCTCGGTGTGGCCGACGGCAACGCCGTCAGCTCGGCTTTCGCCGAAGCCAAGGCCACCGCGGCAGGCATCGAGTTCGCCAAGGAGTGGGGCAATCGCCCCGCCAACCACTGCACGCCGACGCTGCTGGCAGACGCGGCCGAAACCCTCACCTCGCAGGCGCACATCAAATGCGAGGTGCTGGGCCCGAAAGAGGTGGCCAAGCTCGGGATGGGCTCTTTCGCATCGGTCGCGCAAGGCTCTTCCGAACCGCTTCGCTTCATTGTGTTGAGCTACCGCGGCGCCACCAAGGACCAGGCCCCTGTGGTGCTGGTGGGCAAGGGCATCACTTTCGACACGGGGGGGGTGTCGATGAAACCCGCTGCCGAAATGGACGAAATGAAGTTCGACATGTGCGGCGCGGCGAGCGTGCTCGGCGTGTTTCGTGCCTTGGGCGAATTGAAACCCGCCATCAACGTGATCGGCCTGATTCCTTCGTGCGAAAACATGAACGACGGCAAGGCTTTGAAGCCCGGCGACGTCGTGACCAGCATGAGCGGCCAGACCATTGAGGTGCTCAACACCGATGCCGAAGGCCGACTCATCTTGTGCGATGCGCTGACCTATGCTGAACGTTTCAAGCCGGCCGCGGTGATCGACATCGCCACGCTGACTGGCGCATGCGTCGTCGCGTTGGGCGGTGTGCGCACTGGCCTGTTCAGCGCAGACGACGCGCTGGCCAAGGCGCTCGAAGCAGCAGGCGAGCAATCGCTGGACCGCTGCTGGCGCCTGCCGCTGGACGACGAGTATGCCGAAGGTCTCAAGAGCAACTTTGCCGATGTGGCCAACATCGGCGGCCGCGCTGGCGGTGCGATCACGGCGGCCAAATTCCTGCAGCGCTTCACCGGGGCATTCCCGTGGGCGCATCTGGACATCGCGGGCACAGCATGGAAGAGCGGCGCAGCCAAAGGGTCGACGGGCCGTCCGGTCGGCTTGCTGGTGGCGTACCTCGTCTCGCGCGCCGGCGCCGTCCAGCCCGCATTGCCCAAAAAGGGTCGCAAGGCCCCAGCCGCTGCGTGACGGGCATCGACTTTCACTTCAACGCGCCCGACAAGGTGCTGCATGCGTGCCGGCTGCTGCGCAAGGCGCTTCGCTTGCACGATGCGAGGCTGGTCGTCATTGGCGAGCCCGAAACGCTCGATGCCGTCGACGCGGCGCTCTGGGCGTTGTCGCCAGTCGATTTCATTGCGCACTGCCGGAGTGACGCCGAGGGGCATGTGATCGCGCGAACACCGGTGCTGCTGCTGGATGTCGACAGCGGACCCGCGCCGCACCGGCAGGTGCTGGTGAATGTCGGTGCCGCGCTGCCCGCCGGCTTCGAGCGCTTCGACCGTTTGATCGACATCGTGAGCGGCGACCCCGAAGACCGGCAGATCGGACGGGCCCGCTGGAAGCACTACGCAACGCGGGGCTACGCGATCACGCCACACGACTTCGCGAAGGCGGGTGCCTGATGGCCAGCAACCTGCGCGTTCCGCCGCGCTTCGTGCCCACGCTTACGGCCGTGCTCGAAGTGCCCCCGGAACCCGTCGAGGAGCCCGCGACCGACGACCTCGCGGCGACGCCGGAACCCGTCCCCATCGACATGGTGGCGATCCGTCCGGGCCAGCTCTCCGACGACGATGCGTTTCGCCTGGAAGAGCAGCTGCTGCACCGCGTCTTGCAGCGCATCGACCTCCAATTGGAAGAGCGTTTGAGCGATACGGTGTCGGCCGCCGTTCAGCAGCAGCTCGATGCGATGCTGCCGCGCCTGCGGGGCGAAATCGAGTCGGTATTGCGCACCCTGGTGATCGAATCGTTGGCCCAGGAACTTTCAGAAAACACAGGGTCTGTGCCAGCGTCCGAGCCCGGATCCTTGGGCTAAACTGCGCGCCGGGTCGGGGGGTGCCAAGGCGCCACCGGTTTGCGGCGCGAAACTTGCTCAGTCTTCGCGCCCGGATCGAAAGACCGGTTTATGTATTCATTTCTTCATCAATGTTCTGGAGGTTTCCCATGCAATTGAAATGGACTGCGGTCGCACTGGCTGCGCTCACGCTCGTGGCTTGCGGCAAGAAAGAAGAAGCCGCGGCACCCGCTGCGGCACCGGCAGCGACCGCTGCAGCGCCCGCTGCAGCACCTCCGGCAGACGCGCTGGTCGTCAAGATCGGTCACGTTGGCCCGACCAGCGGCCCGATCGCTCACCTCGGCAAGGACAACGAGTTCGGCGCCAAGATGGCCATCGAAGACCTGAATTCGAGGAACCTCAAGATCGGCGACAAGGTTGCCAAGTTCGAACTGATGGCCGAAGACGACGGTGGCGATCCGAAGCAAGGCACCGCTGTTGCACAGAAGCTGGTCGACGCCAAGGTCAACGGCGTGGTCGGGCACCTGAACTCCGGCACCACGATCCCGGCTTCGAAGCTGTACAGCGACGCGGGCATTCCCCAGATCTCGCCGTCGGCCACCAACCCCAAGTACACACGTCAAGGCTTCAAGACCACGTTCCGCGTGGTGGCTGACGACACGCAACTGGGCGGCACGCTCGGCAAGTACGCCGTCGAAACACTGAAGGGCAAGAACATCGCCGTGATCGACGACCGCACTGCTTACGGCCAGGGCGTCGCAGAAGAGTTCGAGAAGGCCGCCAAGGCGGCTGGTGCGACCATCGTCGGCCACGAATTCACCACCGACAAGTCCACCGACTTCAACGCCATCCTGACCAAGCTCAAGGGTGCCAAGCCCGACGTGCTGTTCTTCGGCGGCATGGACGCCGTGGCCGGCCCGATGCTCAAGCAAGTCAAGCAACTCGGCATGACCGTGAAGTTCATGGGTGGCGACGGCATGTGCACCGGCGAACTCGCCAAGCTCGCTGGTGATGCAGTGGGCGAAGACATGGTGGTGTGCGCCGAAGCCGGCGGCGTCGACGGTGACTTCAAGGCGCCGCTCGAGAAGTTCAAGGCCGACTTCAAGGCCAAGAACGGCGTCGACGTCCAGATCTACGCACCGTACGTGTACGACGCCGTGGAAATCCTGGCCGACGCCATGGTGCGTGCCGGTTCCTCCGACCCTGCCAAGTACCTGCCTGAAATCGGCAAGACCAACTACAAGGGCGTGACCGGCCCGATCGCCTTCGACGAAAAGGGCGACATCAAGAACGGCGCGCTGACCCTGTACACGTACAAGGCCGGCAAGCGCGAGCAAATCGCTGTGGTTCGCTGAGCGAATCCGCCAAGCAAAAAAGGAGCCTTCGGGCTCCTTTTTTTTGGCACGCAATTTTGCGTTGCACGTAAAAAAGCCCGCGCAACGATCACGTTGCGCGGGCTTCAGACATTGTCTGGCGGAGCAGGCGGGATTCGAACCCGCGGAGGGTTTTACCCCTCACACGCTTTCCAGGCGTGCGACTTAAACCGCTCATCCACCGCTCCGGCGTCGTCGATTCTAACCCGCTGTGGGGCCGTTTTTTCCGGCTTGCACCATGCGCATCGCAGATGCGATGAGCGCAGCGGTTTCGCTCATGTTGCTGGGCACGATCAACGTGGTCTTCGAATCCTGCGCCACCTTGCCGTAGGCATCGACGGCGCGCTCCGCCACCTTCAATTGCACGGCCTGCTCGCCGCCGGGTTGGCGGATCGCTGCGGCGACGCGTTCGATCGCAAACGCGGTGGCATCGGCCACAGCCGTGATGGCCGCGGCTTCGCCTTGTGCGTTGTTGATGGCCGCTTGCTTTTCGCCTTCGGAGCGGGCAATGAATGCCTCACGCTCGCCGGTCGCGATGTTGATCTGTTCCTGACGTCGACCTTCGGACGCCGCAATGAGGGCGCGCTTGCCGCGCTCTGCGGTGATCTGCGCCTGCATGGCCAGCAGGATTTCTTTCGGTGGCGTCAGATCCTTGATTTCGTAGCGCAACACCTTCACGCCCCAGTTCAGCGCGGCCTCGTCGATCGCCGCGACAACCTGCGCATTGATGATGTCGCGCTCCTCGAAGGTCTTGTCGAGCTCGAGCTTGCCGACCACGCTGCGCAACGACGTCTGCGCCAGCTGCGTCACTGCCATGATGTAGTTGGACGAACCGTAGCTCGCCCGCATCGGGTCGGTCACCTGGAAATACAGGATGCCGTCGACCTGCAGCTGCGTGTTGTCGCGCGTGATGCAGATCTGGCTGGGCACGTCGAGCGGGATTTCTTTCAGGCTGTGCTTGTAGGCCACCTTGTCGATGAACGGGATCAGGAAGTTGGCGCCGGGCGTCATCGTCCCGTGGTACTTGCCCAGACGCTCGCGCACCCAGGCGTTTTGTTGCGGAACGAACTTCACCGACTGACTGATGAAGATGATCGCGATGACGAGAATCACGAAGGGGACTGCGAAATCCATGGTGCTGTTCTTTCTTGGGTTGTTCTTCAGATCTTGTCGAGTACCAGCCGGCTGCCGATGACTTCGACGACGCGGTGCTCTCCGGTGCTCGTGGTGCTGCCGGCACGCGGAACCACCGTCCATTGCGCGCCGCGATAGCGAACGGTGGCCGTGCCATCGACGTTCCACGCATCGACGAACACCTTCTCGCCGACGTCGAGGTTCACATCGGGATTCGATCCGCTGGCCAGCGTGACCGGCCTGCTGCGTCGTATCCAGTGCCACACGATGACCGCGCTCACACCGACGAAGGCTGCAACGACCAGTTGCGTCGTCAAGCCTGCGCCGAGGTGCGCAGCGATGGCGGCGGAGGCAAAGCCTGCGCTCAGCAGCAGCAGGTAAACGGTGCCTGACAACAGTTCGAGGACGATCGCGCCGCCAGCGATCAGCCACCAGATGGTGGAATTGGCCATAAAAGCTCCTCTTTATCGTTTGATCTGCATTCTCTGACATGCGGGCCGGCAACCGACTTCTGAATTCCTTACACTTCGCGGCTCTTTTCCCGTCCGGGCCACGCACATGAAATTTCGCTTTCCGATCGTCATCATCGACGAGGACTTCCGCGCCGAGAACACCTCGGGGCTGGGCATTCGCGCATTGGCGCAAGCCATCGAGAGCGAAGGCTTCGAGGTGCTCGGCGTCACGAGCTATGGCGACCTGAGCCAGTTCGCGCAGCAGCAAAGCCGGGCCAGTGCCTTCATCCTGTCGATCGACGACGAGGAATTCACGCCCGGGCCCGACCTCGATCCGGCCGTGCTCAACCTGCGCAGCTTCATCGAGCAGGTGCGCCGCAAGAACGCCGAGGTGCCGATCTACATCTACGGCGAGACGCGCACCTCGCGCCACATCCCGAACGACATCCTGCGCGAACTGCATGGCTTCATCCACATGTTCGAGGACACGCCGGAGTTCGTGGCGCGCCACATCATCCGCGAGGCCAAGAGCTACCTCGAGGGCGTTCAGCCGCCGTTCTTCAAGGCGCTGATCGACTACGCGGAAGATGGCTCGTACTCGTGGCACTGCCCGGGTCACTCGGGTGGCGTGGCCTTTCTCAAGAGCCCGGTGGGCCAGATGTTCCACCAGTTCTTCGGCGAGAACATGCTGCGCGCCGACGTGTGCAATGCGGTGGAAGAACTCGGTCAACTGCTCGACCACACCGGTCCGGTGGCGGCCAGCGAGCGCAATGCCGCACGCATCTTCAACGCCGACCACTGCTTCTTCGTGACCAACGGCACCAGCACCAGCAACAAGATGGTGTGGCACCACACGGTGGCGCCCGACGACGTGGTGGTGGTCGACCGCAACTGCCACAAATCGATCCTGCACGCGATCATCATGACCGGCGCGATTCCCGTCTTCATGAAGCCCACGCGCAACCATTTCGGCATCATCGGCCCGATCCCGCAGAGCGAGTTCGAGCAGAGCGCGATCAAGGCCAAGATCAAGGCCAACCCGTTGCTCGCGCATGTCGACCCCGACACCGTCAAGCCGCGCGTGATGACGCTCACCCAGTCGACCTACGACGGCGTGATCTACAACACCGAGACCATCAAGAACATGCTCGACGGCTACGTCGACACGCTGCATTTCGACGAAGCCTGGTTGCCGCACGCGGCGTTCCACCCGTTCTACGGCGCCTACCACGCGATGGGCAAGCGCCGGGTGCGACCGAAGGAGGCGTTGGTGTTCGCCACGCAATCGACCCACAAGCTGCTGGCCGGCATCAGCCAGGCCAGCCACGTGCTGGTGCAGGACTCGCAGAACCGTGCGCTCGACCGCGACCTGTTCAACGAGGCCTACCTGATGCACTCGTCGACCAGCCCGCAGTACGCGATCATCGCGAGCTGCGACGTGGCTGCCGCCATGATGGAACCGCCCGGCGGCACCGCATTGGTGGAAGAGTCCATCCTCGAAGCGCTCGACTTCCGCCGCGCCATGCGCAAGGTCGAGGAAGAGTTCGGCAAGGACGAGTGGTGGTTCAAGGTCTGGGGCCCCGAGAAGCTGGTCGACGAAGGCATCGGTCGCGCCGAAGACTGGATCATGAAGGGCGAGAAGGAGGGCAAGCGCAAGACGAAGAAGTCGCCGCGCAACTGGCACGGCTTCGGTGACCTGGCCGACGGCTTCAACATGCTGGACCCGATCAAGTCGACGATCGTGACGCCGGGCCTCGACCTGGAAGGCAACTTTGCAGAAACCGGCATTCCGGCCAGCGTGGTGACCAAGTTCCTCGCCGAGCACGGCGTGATCGTGGAGAAGACCGGGCTCTACAGCTTCTTCATCATGTTCACCATCGGCATCACCAAGGGCCGCTGGAACACGCTGCTCACGGCGCTGCAGCAGTTCAAGGACGACTACGCCCGTAACCAGCCGATGTGGCGCATCCTGCCGGAGTTCTGCCAGGTGCATCCCGGCTACGAGAAGCTCGGCCTGCGCGACCTGTGCCAGCACATCCACAAGCTGTATGCGCGCTTCGACGTGGCGCGCCTCACCACCGAGATGTACCTGAGCGACCTCACGCCGGCGATGAAGCCGAGCGATGCCTTCGCGCACATCGCGCACCGCAAGACCGAGCGCGTGGACATCGATGAACTGGAAGGGCGCATCACGACCAGCCTGATCACGCCGTACCCGCCGGGCATTCCGCTGCTGATTCCGGGCGAGGTCTTCAACAAGAAGATCGTTGACTACCTGAAGTTCGCGCGCGAGTTCAACAAGGAATGCCCGGGCTTCGAGACCGACATCCACGGTCTGGTGGCGAAGATCGACGAGACGGGCAAGAAGCGCTACTACGCCGACTGCGTGCGTCGCTGAATCCATCTGCTGGATCGCTCCGTATTGAATGGCAGTCGCCGCGCATTTTCGCGGCGGCTCCCTGCCAACCGAAGGAGCATTCCATGCAGATCAAACTCAATCGCCTTGCCGCCGCGACCCTCGCCGTCGCACTCACCGCCGGCGCGTTCAGCGCGATGGCCAAGGACGTGATGGTGGGCGGCGCGCCGATGTCGCCGACCAAGGACATCATCGACAACGCCGTCAACTCCAAGGACCACACGACGCTGGTCGCCGCTGTCAAGGCCGCCGGCCTGGTCGACACGCTCAAGGGTCCCGGTCCGTTCACCGTGTTCGCACCGACCAACAAGGCCTTCGCCGCATTGCCCGCCGGCACCGTCGACACGCTGCTCAAGCCGGAGAGCAAGGCCGCCCTGACCGGCGTGCTGACCTATCACGTGGTGTCGGGAAAGCTCGACGCGGCTGAACTCATGAAGGAAATCAAGGCCGGCAACGGCTCTGCCGAACTGAAGACGGTGGCCGGCGGCATGCTGGTTGCCAAGGCCAAGGGCAGCAAGATCACCCTGACCGATGAAAAGGGCGGCACCGCCACGGTGACCATCCCCAATGTGTACCAGTCGAACGGCGTGATCCACGTGGTCGACAAGGTGCTGCTGCCCAAGTAAGCCCCGACGCCCCGCAACCTTCTCAGGAGGGAATGTCGGGACGGACACGCAAGAAGCGCGCAAACCTCGGCAGACCGCCGGGGTTTGTGCCGTTGTAGCGGTAGGTGACCCAACTGCCGATGGCCGGCGGGTTGTTGCGTTCCGCATCGCTGAAGCCGCTGCCGAGCTTGAAGCGTCGGCCCTCCGGTGATTCCACCCACAGCGCGCCCATGCGGCCGTCGTGACGGCCCTTGCCGGGCACCATCGCCACCACGCGCGCTTCCGCGTCGTCGTACGGCTTGAACTTGAGGAGCGCAGCGCTTCGCTCGCCGCGGTACATGGAGTTGCCCCGGTGAAGCATCAGGCCTTCCCCGCCGAGCTTGACCGTCTTGTCGAGAAGCGCCTGCAGCTCGGCGTGCGACGTGGCGCGCTGTTGCGCGACGGGCAGCAGCCAGGGCGCGCTCGTGATCGGCAGCAGCTTGCGCAGTGCACTGAGTCGGGCGCTGAAATCGCCGGGCTGCGCGGGCAGGTCGAACACCATGAAGCGGATTTCGCGCCAGGCCGCATCGACTGGCGTCTGGCTGCGCACCGTCGACATCGCCTGCGTGAACTGGCCACGTCCGGCCCACAGTTCGCCGTCCATCGGCGTCGCCGGAAAACCGGCGGTGAACCAGGCCGGCGCGATGACCCGCTCGCCACCGCGCGTCCAGAGTTGCTTGCCGTCCCAATAGCCGCGAACGCCGTCGTATTTTTCGCTGACCCAGTAGTCGTCGAGCGACATGCCGCGCTGGTAGACGTCTGCCAGCATCAGCGCAGGTGCCGTTTCGCGCGCGAATGCGACGGGCGCCGTCGCGGCGGCCAGGGCCGCCAACAACCAGGATCTGCGGTTCAACACGGCGAGAGGGTTGCGCAAATCACGCAGCGTTTTCGGCGATGCCGCCCACCACGTTGCTGAAGCCGCCGTCGACGTACGTGATCTCGGCGGTCACACCGCTGGCGAGGTCGCTCAGCAGGAAAGCCGCGACGTTGCCGACCTCGTCGATCGTCACGTTGCGCCCGATCGGCGAGGCTTGTGCCACCGCCGACAGCATCTTGCCGAAGCCCTGGATGCCGCTCGCGGCGAGCGTCTTGATCGGGCCCGCGCTGATGCCGTTCACCCGCATTCCCTTCGGCCCCATCGAAGCGGCCATGTAGCGCACCGACGCTTCGAGCGATGCCTTGGCCAGGCCCATCGTGTTGTAGTTGGGCAGCACGCGCAGCGCGCCGAGGTAGGTCAGCGTGAGCAGGGCCGACTTGTCGTTGAGATAGGGCAGGGCGGCCCGCGCCATCGCCGGGAAGCTGTAGGCGCTGATGTCGTGCGCGATCTTGAAACCTTCACGCGACAGGCCGTCGAGAAAATCGCCGGAGATGGCCTCGCGCGGTGCGAAGCCGATGCTGTGCACGAAGCCGTCGAACGTCGGCCAGGTCTTCGACAGATCGGTGAAGAGCCTTTCGATTTGCGCGTCGTCTCCCACATCGCAATCGAAGATGAGCTTGGAGCCGAAGTCGGCGGCAAACTCGGTCGTGCGGTCCCTGAAGCGCTCGCCGACATAGCTGAAAGCGAGTTCGGCGCCTTGCTGGTGACAGGCCTTGGCGATGCCGTAAGCGATCGAACGGTTGCTCAGCACGCCCGTGATCAGCAGTTTTTTGCCGGTGAGAAAGCCCATAAATTTGCCTCTGATGAATCTTGTGCAGAATTCTCGCATGCGACGTTGGCTGCTCTGTGTGTTGACTTTCTTGGCGGCCCCGTCGTGGGGTGCGCACGCTTACGCGCAGTTCGGCGACATCAAGTACCCCGAAGGTTTCACGCATTTCGCCTATGCCAATCCCGACGCGCCGAAGGGCGGCGAGTTGCGCATGGTGCCGCCGATCACCTCCACCAACTTCGACAAATTCAATCCATTCACGCTGAAGGGCACGGCGCCGGCGGGACTCGGGCCTCTCATGTTCGAGAGTCTCCTTGTCGGCAATTCGGAGGAGGCGACCACGGCCTACGGCCTGCTGGCCGAAGACGTTGCGGTCGCACCCGACATGCTCTCGGCCACGTTCCGCCTGCGCCCGGCCGCGCGCTTCAACGACGGCGCACCGGTGCTGGCGTCCGACGTGGTGTATTCGTTCGACACCCTGACCGGTAAATTGGCCGCGCCGCAATTTCGCACCATCTACGCCGAAGTGAAGCGCGCGGTGGCAGTGGCCGAACGTACCGTGCGGTTCGATTTCGCCAGCCCGAACCGCGAGTTGCCGCTGGTGGTCGGCGGCATGGCGGTGTTCAGCCGCGCATGGGGCGGCGGCAAGCCGTTCGACCAGATCACGGGCGAGGTACCGATTGCTTCCGGCCCGTACAAGCCGGCAACCGCGCAACTCGGGCGAGACGTCACGTATTTGCGCGACCCGAATTACTGGGGAGCCCAGCTGCCGGTGCGCAAGGGCCAGTACAACTTCGACCGGCTCGTCTTCAAGCTCTACCTGGATGAGACGGCGCGCTTCGAAGGCCTGAAGGCAGGCGAGTTCGACCTGATGCGCGAGTTCATTTCGCGCAACTGGGCGCGGCAGTATCAGGGCAAGGTCTTCGATTCGGGCCAGGTGAAGAAGCAAGTGTTCATTCACAACAATCCGGGCGATTTCCAGGGCTACGTCTTCAACCTGCGAAATCCCAAATTCCAGGACATTCGGGTGCGTCAGGCGATCGGCCTCGCGATGGATTTCGAGTGGCTGAACCGCCAGTTGTTCTATGGCCTGTACAAGCGCGTCGAAGGCTACTTCCCGAACAGCGACTTTCACGCATCCGGCACGCCGACGCCGGAGGAACTGGCATTGCTCGCGCCCTTGCGCAAGTCGCTGAGGCCGGAGGTTTTCGGGCCGGCGGTCGTTTCGTCGACCACTCTGCCACCATCGAGCCTGCGCGACAATTTGCGCCAGGCGAAGCAACTGCTCGGCCAAGCTGGCTGGACTTACCGGGACGGCGCGCTTCGCAATGCGAAGAACGAGCCCTTCGAGATCGAGATGCTCAACAACCAGCCCTCGTTGATCCGCGTCATCACGCCGCTGCAGACGTCGCTCGGGAAGCTCGGTATCCAGTTGCGCGTGCGTACCGTCGACGGTTCGCTGTACCAGCAGCGCATGGACAACTTCGAGTTCGAGATGACGTCGCTGCGGCTCCCCGGCAGCAACGCGCCGGGCGGCGAGATGTACGAGTTCTATGGCTCTAAGGCGGCGGTGACGAACGGCTCCGCCAATCTCTGGGGCATTTCCGATCCGGCGGTCGACGCCTTGCTGCAAAAGATCGTGCAAGCCACCACCCGACTCGAACTGACTGCCGCCATGCGCTCGCTCGACCGCGTGCTGTCCCACGGCTACTACTCCATTCCGCAGTGGACCAGCGACACGTTCCTGGTCGGCTACCGGCCGGCCGGCTTCGTGCTGCCGAAGGTGATCCCGCCGTACTACCAGCCCGACACCTGGGCGATGTCGACCTGGTGGGCGTCGCCCTCGAACAAGTAAGCCATGGTCAGCTACATCCTCAAACGTCTGCTGCTGATGGTGCCCACGCTCTTCGGCGTGCTGCTGCTGACCTTCGTCGTGATCCAGTTCGTGCCAGGCGGCCCGGTGGAGCAGATGGTGTCGCAGTTGCAGGGACGCGATTCCGGCGGCGAACGTGCCGCCTCGAGCGGCTCGGGCTACCGCGGGCGCCAGGGGCTGGACCCGAAGCGCGTCGAGGAAATCCGGCAGCTCTATGGCTTCGACAAACCGCCGATCGAACGCTTCTGGCTGATGCTGAAGGCGTTCGCGCGCTTCGATCTCGGGCAGAGCTTCTACCAGCGCAAGGACGTGTGGCAGCTGGTCAAGGAAAAGATGCCGGTGTCGATCAGCCTCGGGCTCTGGACGTTCTTCATCAGCTACCTGATCGCCGTGCCGCTGGGCGTCGCCAAGGCGGTGCGCGCAGGGTCGCGCTTCGACTTCGCGACCACGCTGCTCGTCCTGGTCGGCTACGCCATCCCCGGCTTCGTGCTGGGCGTCGCGTTGCTGGTGGTGTTCGGTGGGCAGTTGCAATGGTTCCCGCTGCGCGGACTCACCTCGTCGAACTGGGAAGCAATGGGCTGGGGCGCCCGCATCGTCGACTACCTGTGGCACATCGCGCTGCCGATCACGGCGATGGTGCTGGGAAGTTTCGCGGTCACGGCCATGCTGACGAAGAACTCGTTTCTCGAGGAGATCAGAAAGCAGTACGTGCTCACCGCCCGCGCCAAGGGCCTGGCCGAACGCCAGGTGCTGTGGAAGCACGTGTTCCGCAACGCGCTCATCCCGATCATCACGGGCTTTCCGGCGGCGTTCATCGGCGCTTTCTTCACCGGCTCGCTGCTCATCGAAACGTTGTTCTCGCTCGATGGTCTCGGCCTCCTGAGCTACGAGAGCGTGATCCGGCGCGACTACCCAGTAGTGCTGGGCACGCTCTATCTCTTCACGCTGATCGGTCTCGTGACCAAGCTGATCAGCGATCTCTGCTACGTGTGGGTCGACCCGAGGGTGAAGTTTGACTAGCGCTCCGCCCGTCTCGCTGAGCCCCGGCCGGCGCGCGTGGCGCCGGTTCCGGCGCAATCCGCTCGGCTTCTGGAGCCTCCTCGTGTTCAGCGCGCTTGTCGTGCTGAGCCTGTTCGCCGAGGTGCTCTCGACCGACAAGCCGCTGGTGGTGCGGTATGAGGGCCACACCTACTTTCCGGTGCTGCGCGACTACGCCGAAAAGACCTTCGGCGGCGACTTCGAAACGCCGGCCGACTATCTCGATCCGTTCATCCGCGAGCGCATCACCTCGGGCGCTAACTGGGCGGTCTACGCGCCGAATCCCTACGGCCCGAAAACGCTGAACTATTTCGCCAAGTTTCCGAATCCTTCGGCGCCGTCGCGCGACAACCTCTTGGGCACCGACGACCGCGGGCGCGACTTGCTCGCACAGCTGATCTACGGCTTTCGCGTGAGCGTGCTGTTCGCACTGGCGCTGACCGTCATCGGCGTGTTGCTCGGCGTCGCGACGGGCGCGGTGCAGGGCTTTTTTGGCGGCAAGACCGATCTGGCGTTCCAACGCTTCATCGAAATCTGGGGGTCGATGCCGGAGCTCTACCTGCTCATCATCTTCAGCGCCATCTTCGCGCCGAGCGTTGCCTTGCTGCTCGTGTTGCTGAGCCTGTTCGGCTGGATGGGCCTGTCGGACTACGTGCGGGCCGAGTTCCTGCGCAACCGCCAGATGGACTACGTGCGCGCCGCCCGCGCGCTGGGCGTGGGTAACCTGCAGATCATGTGGCGCCACATCCTGCCCAACAGCATGACGCCGGTCGTCACGTTCCTGCCGTTCCGCATGAGCGCGGCAATCCTCGCGCTGACCTCGCTTGATTTTCTGGGCCTCGGGGTGCCGCCCGGCACGCCGTCGCTCGGCGAACTGCTGAGCCAGGGCAAGGCGAACATCGATGCATGGTGGATCTCGCTGTCCACCTTCGCGGTGCTGGTCGTCACGCTGATGCTGCTGACCTTCATGGGCGATGCGCTGCGCGATGCCCTCGATCCCCGAAAGATGGACAAGTGACGATGCCGCTGCTCGATGTGAAAGGCCTCTCGGTCGCTTTCGGCGGCAAGGCAGTGGTGCACGGCATCGACTTCCAGATCGCCGCGGGCGAGAAGCTCGCGCTGGTGGGGGAATCCGGGTCGGGCAAGACGGTCACCGCGCTGTCGCTCCTGCGCCTGGTTCAGAACGCCGATCTTTCCGGGGTCGCCCGGCTGTTCAGTCCGGAAGGAGGGCAGGGCTCACGCGATCTTCTCTCGATTCCTGAGCGGGAGCTGCGCGGCATCCGGGGCAAGGAGATCGCGATGATCTTCCAGGAGCCGATGACCGCGCTCAACGCGCTGTACAGCGTCGGCGACCAGATCGCGGAGGTGCTTGAACTGCATGAAGGCCTGTCGGCGCGCGATGCGCAAGCCGCGGCGGTGCAGTTGCTCGCCGACACCGGCATTCCGGAGCCCGCGCGGCGCACGATGGCGCTGCCGCACCAGTTGTCCGGCGGACAACGCCAGCGCGCCATGATCGCCATGGCGCTCGCCTGCAAGCCGCGCCTTTTGCTGGCCGACGAGCCGACCACGGCACTCGACGTCACGGTGCGTGCGCAAATCCTCGCGTTGCTGACCGACTTGCAGCGCAAATATGGGATGGCGGTGCTGCTCATCACGCACGACCTGAACCTGGTGCGGCGGTTCGCCGACCGCGTCGCGGTGATGGAGAACGGCCACATCGTCGAGCACGGCGGGGTCGAAGCCGTGTTCAGGGCGCCGCAGCATCCCTACACGCGCAAGTTGATCGATAGCCATCCGACGCGCGACGTGGCGCCGGTGCCGACGCCAGGTGCTGCGCCGGTGCTCGAAGCGACGGGTCTGCGCGTGAGCTATCCCGTGCCGAAACCTGGCATGGCAGGCTGGTTTTCCAAAGGCGCGTTCGTCGCCGTGCAAGGGGCCGATTTCCGCATCGCGCCGGGCGAGACATTGGGCGTGGTCGGCGAATCGGGTTCGGGAAAATCGACGCTGGCGCTGGCGGCGCTCGGCCTGCTGCGACACGAGGGCACGCTCGATGTGGCGGGCCAGCGCTGGGCGGCCAGCACCACGGGCGACAGGGCCTTGCGGCGCGTGATGCAGGTGGTGTTTCAGGATCCGTTCTCGTCGCTGTCCCCGCGCCTCACGGTCGAACAGATCGTGGGCGAGGGGCTGCGCGTGCACGCGTCCGAACTCGATGCCGCAGCGCGTCGGCTGCGCAGCCTCGCGGCACTGGCCGACGTCGGGCTCACCGAGACGCAATTTCCGGCGCTGCTCGATCGCTATCCGCACGAGTTTTCGGGCGGGCAACGCCAGCGTTTGGCCATCGCGCGAGCGCTGATCGTCGAGCCGCAGTTGCTCGTGCTCGACGAGCCGACCAGCGCGCTCGATGTCACCATCCAGAAACAGGTGTTGGGCTTGCTGCAGCGCCTGCAGCGCGAACGCGGGCTGAGTTACCTGCTCATCACGCACGACGTCGAGGTGATTCGCGCGATGGCGCATCAGGTGATCGTGATGAAGGACGGCGCCATCCTGGAGAGCGGACCGGTCGAGCGGGTGCTCGATGCACCGGAACACCCGTACACGCAGAAGCTGGTCGCGGCCGCACTGCTGGACTGACGGCGACAACGAAAGAAGAAATGGCGACTCTGGAGGAAGACAACCGGCGCGGTGCCTGGCGCGCGGCGCTGGCCTGCATGGTGACGCTCGCGGTGGCGATGGGCCTCGGCCGTTTCGCTTTCACGCCGATGCTCCCGATCATGTTGCACGAGGGCAAGCTGGAACTGCAGGGCGGCGGGTTGCTGGCCTCGCTCAACTACCTCGGTTATTTCGTTGGCGCCGTCAGCTGCGCGTTCATCCAGGCGAAGCATGCGACCATGGTGCGCGGTGGGCTGGTCGCGACGGCGGCGCTGCTGCTCGGCATGGGACTGCTGCACAGCTTCACGGCATGGGGCGCGCTGCGCACCGCGGCGGGCGTCATGAGCGCCTGGGTTTTCGTGTTCGCATCGGGCTGGGGCCTGCGGCGGCTGGCCGAGACCAATGCGCCGGCGCTCGGTGGCGTGATCTACACCGGCCCGGGCATCGGCATCGCAGTCACAGGGCTGTTGGGGGGCGCCGTTGGCCGATGGGGTTCCGAGGCAGGCTGGATCGGCTTCGGGATCGTCGCTGTGGTGTTGATCGCAGTGATCTGGCACGTATTCGACGACGGCGCAGCGCCGGGGTTGGCCGGCGCAGCCGCACCGGCCATGCCACCGACAGCGGCCGAATCGGCTTCTGCGCGCCACGATGCCATCTGGCTGGTGGCGCTCTACAGCTTGGCCGGCTTCGGCTACATCATCACCGCCACATTCCTGCCGGTGATCGCTCGCCACGCGCTGCCCGGATCGTTGTGGCCCGACTACTTTTGGCCGCTGTTCGGCGCCGCGATCATTCCCGGCGCGCTGATCGGCGCCCGCGCGCCGACGCACTGGGACAATCGCTTGCTGATGGCCGCGGCCTATGCGCTGCAGGCGGCAGGCGTGATCCTGTCGGTGGTGTGGCCGACCATCGTCGGCTTCGGTATCGGAAGCCTGTTGCTGGGCATGCCGTTCACCGCGATCACGTTGTTCGCGGTGCGCGAAGCCCGCCGCCTGCGCGGAAATCAGGCGGCCGGACTGATCGGCTATGCCACCGCCGCCTACGGGGTCGGCCAGATCCTCGGGCCGCTTTTCGCCGCGCCGCTGGCGCAGCGAACAGGTTCTTTCGCGGTGCCATTGCTGGTCGCCGGGGCTGTTCTGGCGGCGGGATCGATGCTCTTCGTGGTCGTCTGGACCCGATCACGCCGGCCGGCTGCCGCCTGACAGTGGAGAAACCCTTTATTTGTCACAGGAAAAGCATATAATCCGAGGCTCACGACCAAACGGGCGGGTACCAACCGCCCGTTTTTTTTGGCCTGTGCATTTCTGGCATTTCTGATAAGGCATTTTCAAACACGTGGCGTTGCAGCAGACAGTCGAACAAACGGTAGCCGGTCTCGGCTACGACCTGGTCGAGATTGAAAGATCGGCCGGTGGATTGCTGCGCGTCACGATTGATTTGCCCTGGACTGCCCCCAGTTCAGAGGCCGCCGGATCTGATGTTGGCGCACCCGAGCCGGCAGTCACGGTCGAGGATTGCGAAAAGGTCACGCGACAGTTGCAGTTCACGCTGGAAGTCGACGGCGCCGAATACAAGCGGCTCGAAGTGTCGTCGCCCGGCATCGATCGGCCACTTCGCCATGAGAAGGATTTCGAGCGTTTCGTCGGCGAGGTGATCGACCTGACGCTCAAGGCGCCGATGGGCGCAGCTGCCGGCACGCTGGTGTCGGCCACGCGCAAGAAGTTTCGCGGCACGCTGGAGCGGGCCGAGTCGGGTGGATGGCAAATCGTCTGGAGCGATGAGCCCAAAACCAAGCCAGGACAAAAAGTGAGCAGGAAGCGAGAGCCCGCCCCGGTGCAGGCGCTCGGCTTCGCATTGGACGAGCTGCGTGACGCGCGGCTCGCGCCGATTGTGGATTTCAAGGGTCGCAAGGCCAAAGCCGGTGAAACCGGTTTGGCTGATTGATTGAGGAGCTAGGTGGCATGAATCGCGAAATGTTGATGTTGGTGGATGCGATCTCGCGCGAGAAGAACGTCGAACGCGACGTGGTCTTCGGCGCAGTCGAATCCGCACTGGCGCAAGCCACCAAGAAGCTCCATCAGGGTGACGTGGACATCCGCGTCGCCGTGGACCGCGACAGCGGCGACTACGAAACCTTCCGCCGCTGGCACGTCGTTCCCGATGAAGCTGGCCTGCAGCTGCCCGACCAGGAAATCCTTCTGTTCGAAGCCAAGGAGGAAATGCCCGACATCGAGGTCGACGAGTACATCGAAGAAACGGTGGACTCGGTGCCGATCGGCCGCATCGGCGCGATGGCCGCCAAGCAGGTCATCCTGCAGAAGATCCGCGACGCTGAGCGCGAGATGTTGCTCAACGACTTCATGTCGCGCGGCGACAAGATCTTCGTCGGTACCGTCAAGCGCCTGGACAAGGGTGACATCATCGTGGAAGCCGGCCGCGTCGAAGGACGCCTGCGCCGCAGCGAGATGATCGCCAAGGAAAACCTTCGCAACGGCGACCGCGTGCGCGCCATGATCATGGAAGTCGACCTGACGCTGCGCGGCGCGCCGATCATCCTGTCGCGCTCGGCCCCTGAATTCATGATCGAACTCTTCCGCCAGGAAGTGCCCGAAATCGAACAAGGCCTGCTCGAAATCAAAAGCTGCGCCCGTGACCCGGGTTCACGCGCCAAGATCGCCGTGCTCTCGCACGACAAGCGTGTCGATCCGATCGGCACCTGCGTGGGCGTGCGCGGCACCCGTGTCAACGCCGTGACCAACGAGCTCGCCGGCGAGCGCGTCGACATCGTGCTGTGGTCCGAGGACCCGGCGCAATTCGTGATCGGCGCCCTCGCGCCGGCCAACGTGTCGTCGATCGTGGTCGATGAAGAAAAGCATGCCATGGACGTGGTGGTCGACGAGGAAAACCTCGCGATCGCGATCGGTCGCGGCGGCCAGAACGTGCGGCTCGCCTCCGACCTGACCGGCTGGAAGATCAACATCATGGACGCCAATGAATCGGCGCAGAAGCAGGCCGTCGAAACCGACGCCAGCCGCAAGCTGTTCATGGAAAAGCTCGACGTCGACGAGGAGATGGCCGATATCCTGATCTCCGAAGGTTTCAATAGCCTCGAAGAAGTGGCCTATGTGCCCATCTCCGAGCTGCTGGAAATCGAGAGCTTCGACGAAGACACCATCAACGAGCTGCGCACGCGAGCCAAGGACGCGCTGCTCACCATGGAAATCGCCAAGGAAGAGGGCGTCGAGACCGTCTCGCAGAACCTGCGCGACCTCGAAGGCCTCGACCCCGAGCTGATTCCCAAGCTGGCCGAGGCGGGTGTTCACACCCGTGACGACCTTGCCGACCTCGCGGTCGATGAACTCACCGAGATCACCGGCCACAGCGCCGATGACGCCAAAACCCTCATCTTGAAAGCCCGCGAACATTGGTTCGCTGGCCAAGAGTGACGGTCATGAAGGCACGAAACCAATATGTCCAGTACCACTGTCGCCGAGTTCGCGAACGAGCTCAAGAAGACTCCCGAAACCTTGCTTGACCAGCTCAAGAGCGCTGGCGTGGCCAAAGCCGCGCCGACCGATGCGCTCACGGAGGCCGACAAGCAGCGCTTGCTCGGTTTCCTGAAGGCCAGCCACGGCACCGCCGAGCCCGAGCGCAAGAAAATCACGCTGACCAAAAAGTCGACCAGCGAGATCAAGCAGGCCGACGCGATGGGGCGTGCCCGCACGATCCAGGTCGAAGTGCGCAAGAAGCGCACCTTCATCCAGCGTGACGACGGCCCCGGCACGACGCCCGAGCCGGAGGCAGCGCCCGCTGCGGCCGCGGTCGAGCCTGCCGCTCCCAAGATCGACGAAGCCGAACTCGGCCGACGCGAGGAAGAGGCGCGCCGTCAGGCCGAACTGATCCGTCGCCAGGAAGAAGAGCTGGTCGAGAAGCGTCGTCAGCGCGAAGAAACCGAAGCCCGCGAACGCGAGAAAGCGGACCGTGACGAACAGGCCGAAGTGGCCGAGCGCGAAGCCAAGGCTGCTCAGACTGCCAAGGAAAGGGCCTCTGCAACCGCCGCCGTGGTTGGCAGAAGGGCGCCGGGGTTCGACGCACCAGCCCCTGCAGAGCCCGATGCCGCCGTGAGCAAGGCTGCAGCCGATGCCGCTGCCGCCACCCAGGCCAAGGAAGACGCCAAGGCCAAGGCCGCCGCCGAATCCAAGGCCCGCGCCGACGAAGAAAGCGCACGCGCCAAAGACCTGGACGAACGCCGCCGCAAGGCACTGGCCGAGGCCGAAGCCATCCGCGCGATGATGAACGCACCGGCCCGCGTGCTGGTGCCGCACAAGGCGCCTGAAAAGGAAGTGCCGAAGCCGGCCGTCAAGGGCACGCTGCACAAGCCGGCCACGCCGGCACCCCGCGTCGGCGCGCCTGCCGCACCGGGCAGCACCGCACCTGGCGCCAGCAAGGACGTCAAGTCCGCCAAGCTCTCGTCGAGCTGGGCTGGCGATCCGGCCAAGAAGAAGGAAATCAAGACCCGCGGCGACGCCTCGGGTGGCGTCGGTCGCGGCAACTGGCGCGGGGGCCCGCGTGGGCGCCGTGGCAGCAACGACCGTGGCGGCCATGACGAACACGTGCAGGCCGCACCGGTCGAGGCACGTGTGCTCGACGTGCATGTGCCCGAAACCATCACGGTGGCCGAGCTCGCCCACAAGATGGCCGTCAAGGCGCAGGAAGTCATCAAGCAACTGATGAAGTCCGGCATCATGGCCACGATGAACCAGTCGCTCGACCAGGACACGGCCATGGTGATCGTCGAAGACATGGGTCACAACGCGATGGTTGCGGCGCTGGACGATCCGGAGGCCTTCACCGACGACGACGTCGCCGGTCTGACGGCCGAGTCGTTGCCGCGCGCACCCGTCGTCACCGTCATGGGTCACGTCGACCACGGCAAGACCTCGCTGCTCGACTACATCCGCCGCGCCAAGGTCGCATCGGGTGAAGCCGGCGGCATCACGCAGCACATCGGTGCCTACCACGTCGAAACCGCTCGCGGCATGGTGTCGTTCCTCGACACCCCGGGTCACGAGGCGTTCACCGCCATGCGTGCCCGCGGTGCGCAGGCCACCGACATCGTCATCCTCGTGGTGGCGGCCGACGACGGCGTCATGCCGCAGACCAAGGAAGCCATCAAGCACGCGAAAGCGGCCGGTGTGCCGATCGTGGTTGCGATCAACAAGATCGACAAGCAGGACGCCAACCTGGACCGTGTGAAGCAGGAACTGGTGGCCGAAGAAGTCGTGCCCGAAGAGTACGGCGGCGAAGTGCCGTTCGTGTCCGTCTCGGCCAAGACCGGCCAGGGCGTGGACGACCTGCTCGAACAGGTGCTGCTGCAAGCCGAAGTGCTGGAACTGCGCGCGCCGGTCGATGCCGCCGCCAAGGGCCTGGTCATCGAAGCGCGCCTTGACAAGGGCCGCGGCCCGGTGGCGACCGTGCTGGTCCAGTCCGGCACGCTCAAGGCCGGCGACGTGGTGCTGGCGGGCTCGACCTATGGCCGCGTGCGCGCCATGCTCGACGAAGACGGCAAGACGATCAAGACCGCGGGTCCGTCGATCCCGGTCGAAATCCAGGGCCTGACCGAAGTGCCGCAAGCCGGCGACGAGTTCATGGTGATGGCCGACGAGCGCCGTGCACGCGAAATCGCCACCTACCGCGCGGGCAAGTTCCGCAATACGAAGCTGGCCAAGCTCCAGGCGTCGAACCTGCAGAACATGTTCACCGACCTGTCGGCGGGCGAAGTGCAGACCCTGCGCCTGATCATCAAGGCCGACGTGCAGGGTTCCCAGGAAGCCCTCGCGCAATCGCTGCTCAAGCTGGCGACCGAAGAAGTGAAGGTGCAGATCGTGTACGCCGGCGTCGGCGGCATCAGCGAGAACGACATCAACCTCGCCATCGCATCGAAGGCGGTTGTCATCGGCTTCAACGTGCGGGCCGACTCCGGTGCACGCAAGCTGGCCGAAGGCAATGGCGTTCAGCTGAACTACTACAGCATCATTTATGACGCTGTGGACGAGATCAAGGTCGCCATGTCCGGCATGCTGGCACCCGAGCGTCGCGAAGAAATCATCGGCCAGGCCGAGATTCGCACGGTGTTCGTGGCGTCCAAGATCGGCACGGTCGCGGGTTCGTACATCACCTCGGGTTCGGTCAACCGCAGCGCGCATTTCCGCCTGCTGCGCGACAACGTGGTGGTCTACACCGGCGAAGTCGACTCGATCAAGCGCATGAAGGACGATGTGCGCGAGGTCAAGGAAGGCTTCGAGTGCGGTATCAAGCTCAAGAACTACAACGACATCAAGGAAGGTGATCAGCTGGAGTTCTTCGAGATCAAGGAAATCGCCCGGACGCTGTAAGCGTTCGATGCGAGAGAGACCATGCCGAAAAGAAAAGCCGCCACCCCCAACCGCGCGTTCAAGGTTGCCGACCAGATCCAGCGCGATCTGACGGAGCTGATCGCGCGCGAGTTGAAGGACCCGCGCGTGGGCATGGTCACGATTCAGGCCGTCGAAGTCACCCCGGACTATGCGCACGCGAAGATCTACTTCAGCCTGCTCACGGGCGACAAGGCCGAAACGACCGAAGCGCTGAACCAGGCCGCGGGCTTCCTGCGCAACGGCCTGTTCAAGCGCCTCCACATTCACACGGTGCCCACGCTGCACTTCCTGTTCGACCGCACCACCGAGCGTGCGGCCGACATGAACGCGCTCATCGCGCAAGCCGTCGCTTCCCGTTCGAAGGACGAGTAGGCATGAATGCGCCCCGCACCCGGGTGCAGCGGCGCCCCGTGCATGGGGTGTTGTTGCTCGACAAACCATTGGGCCTTTCTAGCAACCAGGCGTTGCAGAGAGCCAAGTGGTTGTTGCGCGCCGAAAAAGCGGGCCACACCGGCACGCTCGATCCGCTCGCAACCGGCGTGCTGCCGCTGTGCTTCGGCGCGGCGACCAAGTTCAGCCAGCTGCATCTCGACGCCGACAAGACCTACGAGGCCACGGTCCGCCTTGGCGTGAAGACGTCGACCGGCGACGCCGAGGGCGAAGTGATCGCCGAGCGCGACGTGCAGGTGACGACCGCCGACCTGGCGCGCGTCCAGGCGAAGTTCACCGGCCCGATCCGCCAGGTGCCGCCGATGCACAGTGCGCTCAAGAAAGACGGCAAGCCGCTGTATGAGTACGCGCGCGAGGGCATCGACATCGAACGCGCACCGCGCGATGTCACGGTCTACCAATTGACGTTGACCGAGACGACCCGCACGGCTGAACGGACTGTCATCGGGCTGACGGCGACCGTGAGCAAGGGCACCTACATCCGCACGCTGGGGGAAGACATCGGCGAAGCACTGGGCTGCGGCGCGCATCTCACCTCGTTGCGCCGCACGGCGACCGGCGATTTCGACGTGTCGCAGTGCGTCACCCTCGAAGCACTTGAAGCCATGAGCGAAGACGAACGCCTGGCGCAGTTGCTGCCGGCAGAATCGCTGGTCGCCGGCCATGGCCGTGTCACGCTGGGCGCGGAAGATGCTGCCCGTTTCCTGTCCGGCCTGCGCCGGCGCGGCGACTGGGCCAATGCCACCGACGTGGCGGTGTTCGGCAGCGCGCCGGAGGCATTCCTCGGCACTGCGCACGTGACGGCCAACGAACTCATCCCGGGGCGCTTGCTGAACCCCATCGAAATTCAGCAAATCCTTTTGAACGCACCTGTTCTCCCTCTTCTCTGCGAAACCACATCATGAGCATCAAGCAAATCCGCAACATCGCCATCATTGCCCACGTGGACCATGGCAAGACCACGATGGTCGACCAACTGCTTCGCCAGTCCGGCACCTTCGCCGAACATGAGAAGGTGGTCGACACGGTGATGGACAACAACGCGATCGAAAAAGAACGCGGCATCACCATCCTGGCCAAGAACTGTGCCGTGACCTGGGAAGGCACGCACATCAACATCGTCGACACCCCGGGCCACGCGGACTTCGGCGGCGAAGTGGAACGTGCACTGTCGATGGTCGATGGGGTTGTGCTGCTGATCGACGCGCAGGAAGGCCCGATGCCACAGACGCGCTTCGTGACCAAGAAGGCGCTGGCCCTGGGCCTGAAGCCGATCCTGGTGGTGAACAAGGTCGACAAGCCGGGCGCCCGTCCGGATTACGTGGTGAATGCCGCGTTCGACCTGTTCGACAAGCTCGGCGCGACCGACGAACAACTCGATTTCCCGGTGGTCTATGCCTCGGGCATCAACGGCTGGTCGTCGATGGAAGAGGGCGCTCAGGGCGAGCAGTGGGGCCCCGACATGTCGGCCCTGTTCAACACCATCCTGAAGCACGTGCCGGCGCAAACGGGTGATCCGGAAGCGCCGCTGCAGCTTCAGATTTCGGCACTCGACTTCTCGACCTTCGTCGGCCGTATCGGCGTCGGCCGCATCAGCCAGGGCACGATCAAGCCCATGATGGACGTGGTCGTGATGGAAGGTCCGGACGGCAAGGCCGTCAAGGGTCGCGTCAACCAGGTGCTGACGTTCCAGGGTCTGGAACGCGTCCAGGCGACGGAAGCCGGCCCGGGCGAAATCGTGCTGATCAACGGCCTGACCGACATCGGCATCGGCGTGACCGTGACCGATGCGACCACACCGGCGCCGCTGCCGATGCTGAAGGTCGACGAGCCCACGCTCACGATGAACTTCTGCGTCAACACCAGCCCGCTGGCCGGCCGCGAAGGCAAGTACATCACCAGCCGCCAGATCTGGGACCGCCTGCAGAAGGAGCTGCAACACAACGTGGCCCTGCGCGTCAAGGAAACCGACGAAGAAGGCATCTTCGAAGTCATGGGCCGCGGCGAACTGCACCTGACCATCCTGCTGGAAAACATGCGTCGCGAAGGCTACGAGCTGGCCGTGTCGAAGCCACGCGTGGTCATGAAGACCGTGGACGGCGAAAAGCACGAACCCATCGAGCTCGTGACGGTCGACGTCGAAGAGCAGCACCAGGGCGGCGTGATGCAGGCGCTGGGCGAGCGCAAGGGCGACCTCGTCAACATGGAACCGGATGGCCGTGGCCGTACGCGCCTCGAATACCGCATCCCGGCACGCGGCCTGATCGGCTTCACCAACGAATTCCTGAATCTGACGCGCGGCTCCGGCCTCATCAGCAACATCTTCGACAGCTACGAACCGCACAAGGGCGACATCGGCGGCCGCAAGCAGGGCGTGCTGATTTCGATGGACGACGGCGAAATCTTCACCTACGCGCTCGGCAAGCTGGACGACCGCGGCCGCATGTTCGTCAAGGCGAACGATCCGGTTTACGAAGGCATGATCGTCGGCATCCACAGCCGCGACAACGACCTCGTGGTCAACGCGACGCGCACCAAGCAGCTGACCAACTTCCGCGTGTCCGGCAAGGAAGACGCGATCAAGATCACGCCCCCGATCGACCTCACGCTGGAGTACGGCGTCGAATTCATCGAGGACGACGAGCTGGTCGAAATCACACCCAAGAGCGTGCGCCTGCGCAAGCGCTACCTGAAGGAACATGAGCGCAAGCGCGCAGGCCGCGACACCGTCGCAGCCTGATGGTCCGCGAGCCGCTGCCTGCGGGTCGCCGGGAGCCTTGCAACAGCGAGGTGTGAAATGACCGCTTCTGCGGTCTTTTTGCGTCTGGTTGTCGCCAGCGTCTGGCTGGCGGGTTTGCTCGCGCCGCTTGCCGCTGGCGCGCAGCCCCTGCTGACGCACGCCGAAGCGGGTCGCGCATTCGATGCGTTGCGCGCGTCGCATCCGGACACCATGCCTCGCCTCGCGGAGGCCGAGAGCAGCGCGGTGCTGAGAACGCTGGCGGACGCGCCGAGATTCCTGGCCGCCGATCGCTTCGCGCCGGCCGATCTCGGCGCGTTGTCGGATTTATGCGACCGCACGCGCAATGCCACCACTGCGTACATCGCTTTCGGGGCGATGCAGCAAGGGCAGTTGGTGCCCGACGTGATGGCGCGCAATGCGCTTGCGTGGCAGGACGAGATTGCGCTGCTGCAGGGTTTCACCGCACGCTGCATCGCGCTTCAGGTGCCGCTCGCCGAAACGCTTGTGAAGCAGATGGGCGAAGCGCAGGCGTCGCGACTCCGGCTGGGCGGGATCGAGCGCAGTCAGTTCGCGTTGCTCCAGATCTACGTTGTCGCAGCCGGCAACTGCCCGATCGAGGCGCCGGAAAGCTCCTCCTACTGCGGCGTGCTCGACGTGATGGCCGGTCTTGCGCCGGTCCATGCGCGCGCCCTGCCGATGGCGTCTCGTGCGACCGTCCGGGGATTGCTCGCGCCGCTTCTGGCGCGGGCAGCAGGCGAGCAGCGTCGGTCGCTGCAGCAGATCCTCGACGCGATGGGTAGCCCGCGCTGCACGGGCTTGTGCCTGCTGCAACCGTCATGACGCTGACCCATCGGCGCGCCGTCTGGCTCATGGTCGTTGCCACGCTCATGTGGGCGACGGCCGGCGTGGTCACGCGCCAGCTCGAGCATGCGCGCAGCTTCGAGGTCACGTTCTGGCGCGCCTTCTTCACGGTGCTGTCGCTGCTCGTCATTCTGCCGACCTGGCAGGGGCGGGCCGTCTTCTCGAAGATCCGCCATGGCGACCGCTCGCTCTGGTTTTCCGGCGTGTGCTGGAGCGTGATGTTCACCGCCTACATGGTCGCGCTCACGCTCACCACCGTGGCCAACGTGCTGGTGACGATGGCGCT
This sequence comes from Variovorax sp. PAMC 28711, assembly GCF_001577265.1. NCBI lineage: Bacteria > Pseudomonadati > Pseudomonadota > Betaproteobacteria > Burkholderiales > Comamonadaceae > Variovorax > Variovorax sp. PAMC 28711. The sequence goes on from NZ_CP014517.1 coordinate 4,056,698, forward strand.
CGGACCGTTGTTCACCGCGTTGGCAGCGCGCGCGTTCATCGGGCATCGGCTCGCGGTCCGCACCTGGGGCGCGATCGTCGTGGCCGGTCTCGGCATCGGCTGGATGTACGGGTCGCAGCTGTCGGGCGGCGGGCAGTGGCTCGGCACGCTCGTCGCGCTGTGCGTGCCAATCGCCGCGGCGGGCAACTGGACGGTGACGCAACACGCCCACGCGAAAGGGCACGACGTCGACCTGGTGCCGGCAGTGCTCATCGGCGCTGCGCTGTGTGCGCTCTACACGTTGCCGCTGGCCTGGCCGCTGAGCGCGAATCCGCACGACCTCGGCTTGCTGGCTTTCCTGGGCCTCGTGCAACTTGCGATTCCCTGCGTGCTGTCGGTGATGTGCGCACGGGTTCTCAAGGCGCCGGAGGTGTCGTTGCTGGCCTTGCTCGAAGTGATCTTCGGCATCGCGCTCGCCTGGCTCGGGGCCGGCGAAGAACCGGCGCCGAGCGTGCTGGCCGGGGGAGCACTGGTGATCGGTGCGCTCGTGGTCAACGAATGGCTCGGCGGGCGGGCCTCCCTCAAAAAGAAACACTGCGCGATGCCATCGAATCGATAGCGGGTCGCGCAGTGCGGATAGGCCTCGCAGGCCCTGCGAAACGAATAACGCTGCTTACGGGCGCGCAATCTTCCAGACGTTATTGAAGTTGTCGCCCGTGCGGTCGCCGGCCTTCATGTCGCTCGCGTAGTAGTACAGCGGCGCGCCCTTGTAGGCCCACTGCTTCTTGCCGTCGTCGCGCACGATGACGGTGTAGCCGCCCATCGGCTTGGCCATGTCGCCGGCGCCGAGTGCCGGCCACAGCACCGCGCATTGCGCATTGCAGACCGACTTGCCGCTGCCGACGGTGTCGCGCGTGAAGGTGTAGAGCGTCTTGCCATTTGGGCCGACGAGCACGCCATCGGCGGTGCGGGTCGGCGCGTCGGGCGCCTCGGCGGTTTTGGTCATGCTGCCGCAGCCGGCGAGCAAGGCAGCAGCGAGGATCGAAGCGCTGAACAGTTTCATGGAGTTTCTCCTTCGGTTAAAAAACGCAAAAACACGGATGCACAGGTTGGCAGTTTATGCCGCGACTGCGACAACTCGCGGCAGGTCAGGGTTCAGCGGCTGCGGCTCTTCATGGCGCGCTCGACTTCGCGCTTGCCTTCGCGGTCCTTGATGGTGTCGCGCTTGTCGTGCTCGGCCTTGCCCTTGGCCAGCGCGATCTCGCATTTCACCTTGCCCGCCTTCCAGTGCAGGTTGAGCGGCACCAGCGTGTAGCCCTTCTGCTCGACCTTGCCGATCAGGCGGCGAATCTCTTCCTTGTGCAGCAGCAGCTTCTTGGTGCGAACCGAGTCCGGGCTGATGTGCGTCGACGCGCTGTTGAGCGGATTGATCTGGCAGCCGATCACGTAGAGCTCGCCGTCGCGGATGATCACGTAGCCGTCGGTCAGTTGCACCTTGCCTTCGCGCAGCGATTTGACTTCCCACCCTTCGAGCACCATGCCGGCCTCGAAACGCTCCTCGAAGAAATAGTTGTAGGCCGCTTTCTTGTTGTCGGCGATGCGTGTGGAGGGGTCTTGTTTCTTTTTGGTGGCCATGGCTTCGAAAGTTGGGGCAGCATGGCTTCAATACAATCCGTCGCGCACGCCGTGCCGATTCTATGAAAACTGTCAACAAGTCCGTCCTGATCTGGTACAGCGCCGAAGAGATGTACGCGCTCGTCACCGATGTCGCCAAATATCCCGAGTTCCTCCCATGGTGCGACAAGGCCCGTGTGATCGAGCAGGACGACGCCGGCATGACGGCGGAAGTCGGTCTCGGTTTCGGCGGTATCCGCCAGAGCTTCACTACGCGAAACACGCACGTGCCGGGGCGCGAAGTGCAGCTCAAGCTGGTGAGCGGCCCGTTCTCCAACCTGGATGGGGTCTGGAAGTTCACGCCCGTCGGTGCCGAAGGCGAACGCGCATGCCGCGTGGATCTCAACCTCAGCTACGGCTTCAGCAACTTCGCCTTGCAGGCCCTGGTCGGTCCGGTGTTCGACAAGATCGCCTCCAGCCTGGTCGAAGCCTTCGTGAAGCGCGCCGAACAGGTCTACGGCCCCTCGGGCGGCTGAGCGAACCGATGCAGGTCACAGTGGTCTGTTCGCCGGCGCCGCGCGAAGTGTTCGAACAAACGCTGTCGATCACCGATGGGGCCACGCTGCGCGATGCGGTGCAGGCCAGCAGTTTGTCGGCGCGTTTTCCCGCGCTGGACTGGGCGGGCCTCGCACCGGGCATCGGAGGCCGCGCGGCGCCGTGGGAACAACCGCTGCAAGCGCTGGACCGCATCGAGCTGTGTCGCCCGCTGAAAGTCGATCCCAAGGTGGCGCGCCGCGAGCGCTTCCAGCAACAGGGCGCGAAAGGCACCGGCCTGTTCGCCAACCGCCGCGAGGGTGGAAAAGCGGGCTACTGAACCTCCTCGGCAGGACTATTTGCAGTCGCCGCTGATGACGGTCTGCAGGCGCTGCTGTTCTTCGGCGCGCGCCTTGTCATCCATGATTTCCCGTTCGCCCTTGTCGTTCAGGCGCGCCACCCGGATGCCGCTATCGTAGGTCGCCTTGCTCTGGCGCGCGCGGTTGCAGTTTTCCGCCTTCGCCTGCGCAAGCTTCTGCGCCTCGGCGGCCTGCCGTGCTTTTTCGGCGTCTTCGGCGCGCTTCGTTTTCTCTTCGAGTTCCTTGTCCACGCCGCTCGGCCTGACGGCACCACTGGCGCTGCGAGCCGGCGCCGCCAAGGGCGTCCCGGCGACAGCGTCGGAGGGTGGCGTCACCGGGGCGAGGGCAGGGCGCGACGAAGCACCCCCGGCGCGGCGCACGATGTTCTTTTCAGGAATGTCGGGCGGCGGCGCCTGGTCGCTGAAGACCTTCTTGCCGGCGTTGTCGACCCACTGCCATTGGGCGTGCGCCGCGAGCGGCAGCACACAGACAAGACCGAGGACAAGGGTGGGCAGGCGCATGAATTTCATGCGCGGCAGTTTAGCGCCATGTGAGTGTTTGTAACCGTAAAAGAGCGTTTCACGTCGACAGCGCAAGGGCCAAGCCATCGGCCTGTCGCCGCGGGTAATTACCGAGCCTCGTTACAATCCGCCTTTTGGAGCCTCAGTCATGCGCCTTCTCGGCAAAGCGCTCACCTTCGACGATGTGTTGTTGGTGCCAGCGTTCTCCCAGGTCCTGCCCAAGGACACCTCCCTCGCCACCCGACTTTCCCGCAACATCACGCTGAACCTCCCGCTGGTTTCGGCGGCGATGGACACCGTGACCGAGGCCCGCCTCGCCATCGCGATCGCTCAGGAAGGCGGCATGGGCATCGTGCACAAGAACCTCACCGCGCAACAGCAGGCCGCCGAGGTGGCCCGCGTGAAGCGCTACGAGTCGGGCGTGCTGCGCGACCCGGTGGTGATCACGCCCACGCACTCGGTGCGCCAGGTCATGGCGCTGTCCGACCAGTTGGGCATCTCGGGTTTCCCGGTGGTCGACGGCGGCAAGGTGGTCGGCATCGTGACCGGGCGCGACCTGCGCTTCGAGACGCGCTACGACGCGCCCGTCACCGAGATCATGACGCAGCGCGACAAGCTCATCACCGTGCCCGACGGCACCACGCTGGCCGATGCCAAGGCGCTGCTCAACAAGTACAAGCTCGAGCGCCTGTTGGTCATCAACAGCGACTGGGAGCTCAAGGGCCTCATCACCGTCAAGGACATCACCAAGCAGACCAGCTTCCCGAACGCGGCGCGCGACGGCAGCGGTCGGCTGCGCGTGGGCGCAGCGGTCGGTGTGGGCGACGGCACCGAGGAGCGCGTTGAAGCGCTGGTGGCCGCCGGCGTCGACGCCATCGTGGTCGACACCGCGCACGGCCACAGCGCGGGCGTGATCGAGCGCGTGCGCTGGGTCAAGAAGAACTATCCGCAGATCGACGTGATCGGCGGCAACATCGCGACCGGCGACGCCGCGCGTGCGCTGGCCGACGTTGGCGCGGATGCGGTCAAGGTCGGCATCGGCCCGGGCTCGATCTGCACCACCCGCATCGTGGCGGGCGTGGGCGTGCCGCAAATCATGGCGGTCGACAGCGTGGCAACGGCCTTGCAAGGCACCGGCGTGCCGCTGATCTCCGACGGTGGTGTGCGCTACTCCGGCGACATCGCCAAGGCGATCGCCGCAGGCGCCAGCACGGTGATGATGGGCAGCATGTTCGCCGGCACCGAAGAGGCACCGGGCGAGATCGTGCTGTACCAGGGCCGCAGCTACAAGAGCTACCGCGGCATGGGCTCCATCGGCGCGATGCAGCAGGGCAGTGCCGACCGCTACTTCCAGGAATCGACCACCGGCAACCCGAACACCGACAAGCTGGTGCCCGAGGGCATCGAAGGCCGCGTGCCTTACAAGGGCTCGATCGTGTCGATCGTCTACCAGATGGCCGGCGGCGTGCGCGCCAGCATGGGCTATTGCGGTTGCGCGACCATTGCCGACATGCAGAACAAGGCCGAGTTCGTCGAGATCACGACCGCTGGTATCCGCGAGAGCCATGTGCACGACGTGCAGATCACGAAAGAAGCGCCCAACTACCGGGCTGAATAAAGCTCACCCCCAGGCTACGCGCACTTCGTGTCGCTATGCCTTCCCCCTTCCGGGGGCGACACCAGCGGCCCGGCGAAGCCGGTTCCGCGGTGTTTCTGGAATGGGCCGCGGCGCCGACAAGGCAGTGCGGCGAAATGCTTTCTCGGGCTATCTCATGCAACACGACAAGGTTCTGATTCTCGACTTCGGCTCGCAAGTCACGCAGCTCATCGCGCGCCGCGTGCGCGAGGCGAATGTGCTGAGCGAAGTGCACCCCTGCGACGTCACCGACGAGTGGATTCGCGGGTATGCCGCCGATGGCCATCTGAAGGGCGTGATCCTTTCGGGAAGCCACGCCAGCGTGTACGAAGACACCACCGACAAGGCGCCGCCAGCGGTATTCGAGCTCGGCGTGCCGGTGCTGGGCATCTGCTACGGCATGCAGACGATGGCGCAGCAGCTGGGCGGCAAGGTCGAAGGCGGCCACACGCGCGAATTCGGCGCAGCCGACGTGCGTGCACGCGGGCACACGCGCTTGCTCCAGGACATCGCCGACTTCACGACGTCGGACGGCGAGGGCATGCTCCACGTATGGATGAGCCACGGCGACAAGGTCACCGAGTTGCCGCCCGGCTTCAAGCTCATGGCCAGCACCGAGAGCTGCCCGATCGCCGGCATGGCCGACGAAGAGCGCGACTTTTACGCGGTGCAATTCCACCCGGAAGTCACCCACACGCTGCAAGGCCAAGCGATCCTGAATCGCTTCGTGCTGGACATCTGCAAGGCCAGGCCGGACTGGGTCATGCGCGACCACGTGGCCGACGCCGTCGCGAAGATCCGTGAACAGGTGGGCGACGAAGAGGTCATCCTCGGCCTGTCGGGCGGCGTCGATTCGTCGGTGGCTGCCGCGTTGATTCACCGGGCCATCGGCGACCAGCTGACCTGCGTCTTCGTCGACCACGGCCTGCTGCGCCTGAACGAGGGCGACCTCGTCATGGAGATGTTCGAGGGCAAGCTCAACGCGAAGGTGATTCGCGTGGATGCCAGCGACCTGTTCCTCGGCAAGCTGGCCGGCGTGAGCGACCCCGAGGCCAAGCGCAAGATCATCGGCGGCGAATTCGTCACCGTGTTCAAGCAGGAGGCGGCCAAGCTCACCAGTGCGGGTGCCAAGGGCGCGAAGTGGCTGGCGCAGGGCACCATCTACCCCGACGTGATCGAGTCGGGCGGCGCCAAGAGCAAGAAGGCCGTCACCATCAAGAGCCACCACAACGTGGGTGGCTTGCCAGAGCAGCTCGGCCTGAAGCTGCTGGAGCCCTTACGCGACCTGTTCAAGGACGAAGTGCGCGAACTCGGTGTGGCGCTTGGCCTGCCGCACGGCATGGTGTATCGCCATCCGTTTCCCGGCCCGGGTCTGGGTGTGCGCATCCTCGGGGAAGTGAAGAAGGAATACGCCGATCTGCTGCGCCGCGCCGACGACATCTTCATCCAGGAACTTCACAACTTCAAGGACGAGGCGACCGGCAAGAGCTGGTACGAGCTCACGAGCCAGGCCTTCACGGTCTTCCTGCCGGTCAAAAGCGTCGGCGTGATGGGCGATGGCCGCACCTACGAATACGTGGTGGCGTTGCGCGCCGTTCAGACCAGCGACTTCATGACGGCCGACTGGGCGGAGCTGCCGTATGCGCTGCTCAAGAAGGTGTCGGGCCGCATCATCAACGAGGTGCGGGGGATCAACCGTGTGACCTATGACGTGTCGAGCAAGCCGCCGGCGACGATCGAGTGGGAGTGAGGGATGTAGATAATATCCATATAAATCAATAACTTAGATCGATTTATGATGTCCGTGAACGCGACATCAATGGAAACGTGGCCTCGGCTGCGCGGCGCAGTTCGGCGGCTTCCAACGCTTCCTCGGCAAGCGGTACCCAGAGATCGAAGCAGTCCTTCAGGCGGGTATGGGCCATGCCGAGCAGGCACACCGCATGAAACTTCTCGGCACCACCGTGTATTTCGGACAGGAGGGCAGTTGCGGGGCGGACAGGTGTTCGAGCAGCACCGGGTCGCTGACCATCTCCGGCGCCGGCGTGACCGCGTCGCCAAAACCCATGTCCACCGGCAGCGCGATACGCGCACCATCCACCTTCGCCCGCAGGTCGTTCCGCACATCGCCGTAGCCCGCCTCCTTGCGGATCACCGAGCCTTTGACCGAGGCAGTATCGAAGGCGATGCCATCCTCCACCTCGATCTGGCAGATCTCGCCGAACGCGGCTACGGCGGTGTCGATGTCGTCTGGACCGAAGCCCAGCAGATCCGCCTCCCGCGTCGGGCGATGTGGTTGGTCGTAGCACAGCGAAAACATGAGTGCGCCCTTGAGCAAGTAGTCGGCGGCATGCGGCGAGACCGACAGCCCGTACAGGAGCCGCTCCAACCCATAGTGAGTCAGCGTCAGGTTGAAGTCCTGCTTCGTGGCATCGGCGCGCTGCTTCAGGCGGGCGCGGATGGAAGCGGGCAGGTTGCGGCTCATGCGGTGGCGCTTTCCAGATAAGGCCGCATGACATTGGCAACGCGATCCACCGTGGCGTAGTGCCAGAGCGCATCCATGGTCAGCTGGCGCTGCGTCCAGCCATCTCGCAGCGCTTCCAGCGCCACGTCCAGACCGATCTTGTTGTGGTACTTGAAACAGTCGACCACCGTCTCGGCCGCGTTGAACACCGGGACCTTCACGCCGTCGATCTCGACCGGCTCGATGCCCTCGGTCAGAGCGGCGCCCGACATGCGCACCATGCACAGAGCAGGCTGGTCCAGTCGTGGGGTGGCCGAGTGATGGAGGATCGCCATCCAGACCTCGAAGGGTGCCTGCGTGCCGATGCCATGGACGCGCAGCGCCGACAGCAGACACACGACGCCACGCGGCACGCGCAGGGCTGCCCCGGCCAGGGACCGGTGCTCGCTGAGAGCGCGCCCCGGCAGGCTGTAGACGCCGCACGCGATGCGCTCAAGCTTGCCGGCTGCAACCAGCCGGCTGAGCACCACGGTCGACAGGCCTTGCTCAGCCAGATCGCGCGCGCGCAGCAGTGGCCGACGCTTGGCGAGCGCGAGGACGGCTTGTTCGAGCGTGGAGTCCGAGCCCATTGCTGAAGCATGTTGCAGTAATTAGTCATTTGTGAGCAAACGACTAGCGAACGCAATGCGGGCATCGTTGTCGGACATTCCCTTCACGGTGTGGCGTCCGTTCGCCACACCCATTCGCATTCGAGGGTAGCACCGTCGCTCACGGCCCGTCTGGCGGCCGTTTGGACGCGTACCTCGGAACTTTCATGAAAAACCCTACGTCCTCGTCCCCTGTTCCCCTTGTGGCGGGTGGATTGCTGGCCCTTGTCGGCCTGGCGCTCGGCGCTGCCGGCGTCTGGCTGATCGTGCTGGGCGGAAGCTGGTACTACCTGCTCGCGGCCGTCGCCCTGCTTTTGGCGGGCGCGATGCTGATCCGGCGCTCGTCGACCGCGCTGGGTGTTCTCGCGCTGCTGCTTTTTGCCACGCTCGCATGGTCGGTGTGGGAAGTCGGCTTCGATTGGTGGCCTCTCGCCGCGCGACTCGGCGTGCTGTTCCTGGTGGCGCTGTTCGTCGTCTGTCCGTGGGTGACCCGCTCGCTGGGCGGTGGCCAGCGCGACGGTGTGGAGAACGCCGATCGCCGAGTGCGCGCATCCTGGCGCCGGGGCGGCGGCCTGGCACTCAGCCTGAGCCTCGTCGTGTGCACGGTGACACTGCTTTTCTCGCTGACCCGGAACGTTCACGAGGTTGAGGGCATGTTGCCGGTCGCCCAGCGCCCGGTCTCCGCGATGGGGACGAGCAGCAACGGTGTGCCGGAGGGAGAGTGGCACGCCTATGGCCGTACCGGCTTCGGCCAGCGCTATTCGCCGCTCACACAGATCACGCCGGCCAATGTGGGCCAGCTTCAAGTGGCCTGGCAGTTCCGGACCGGCGACATGCGCGGGCAGCCGGGCGACCCGGTCGAAACCACTTACGAAGTCACGCCGCTCAAGGTGGGTGACCGCCTGTATCTCTGCAATCCGCACCAGTCCGTGATCGCGCTCGATGCGACCTCGGGCGCCGAAGTGTGGCGCTACGACCCGAAGATCGAGGGCGCTCTGGCGCTGCAACATCTGACGTGTCGAGGGCTCTCCTACCAACCGCCGGATGCAACGTCGAACGGCACCGAACCAGACAGCTGCGCCAACGGCAAACTGTTCATGCCGACAGCGGATGCACGACTGATCGCACTGAATCCCGATACCGGCGCAGCCTGCAGCGCGTTCGGAAACGGCAAGGGCCAGATCGACCTGTCGGCGCACATGCCCAACCCGCGCGCCGGTTCCTATTACTCGACTTCGCCGGTCGTGGTCACGAAGAAGCTCGTGATCGTCGGCGGTACGGTGCTGGACAACGTCTCCACGCACGAGCAATCCGGCGTGATCCGGGCCTTCGACGTCGACACCGGGGCGCTGGTCTGGAACTGGGATTCGGGCAACCCGGATGAAACCGCGCCCATTGCCGAAGGCCAGAGCTACACGGCGAATTCGCCGAACAGCTGGTCGATCTCCAGCGTGGACGAAACGCTCGGCATGGTCTATGTGCCGATGGGCAACCAGCCGCCCGATCAGTGGGGCGGCAAGCGCAGCCCTGCGGTGGAGAAGTATTCGTCTTCGGTGGTGGCGCTCGACCTCGCCACCGGCAAGGTGCGATGGGTGTTCCAGACGGTGCATCACGACCTCTGGGATTACGACGTGCCGTCGCAGCCCAGCCTGGTCGACCTCACCATCGACGGCGCCACGGTGCCCGCACTGGTTCAGCCCACCAAGCAGGGGGAACTGTTCGTGCTGGACCGCCGGACGGGCACGCCGATCAATACGGTGGACGAGATTCCCGCGCCGCAGGGCGCTGCGGCGGGCGATCATTCAGCGCCGACGCAACCCCGGACAGCCTTGTCGTTCGACCCACCGAAGCTCACCGGCCGTGACATGTGGGGCGCCACCCTGTTCGACCAGCTCGCCTGCCGCATCGCGTTCCATCGGCTGCGCTACGAAGGCCGATTCACGCCCCCATCGACCCAGGGCTCGCTGATCTATCCAGGCAATTTCGGCGTTTTCAACTGGGGCAGCGTGGCGGTGGACCCGCAGCGGCAGATTGCCTTCACTACACCCACCTACCTCGCGTTCGTGTCGAAACTTGTTCCCAGGCCCGACGACACACAACTGATGGTGCAGTCGGACGGCCCGCCCAAGGGCGCCTTGCCTGCGCTCAACGAGAACTTCGGCGCGCCTTTCGCGGCCAAGCTGGGCCCCTTTGTGTCGCCGCTCGGATTCCCGTGCACGGCGCCGCCGTGGGGCTATGTCGCGGGCGCCGACCTGACGACTGGAAAAATCATCTGGAAACATCGCAATGGAACCGTGCGCGACCTTGCACCGGTGCCCCTGCCTTTCCGCATGGGCGTGCCGAACCTGGGCGGCCCCATCGCGACTGCCGGCGGCGTGGCTTTCCTGTCGGGCACGCTCGATGACCACGTGCGCGGCTACGACGTCACCAGCGGAAAGCAGCTGTGGGAGAGCCGGCTTCCGGCGGGAGGGCAGGCGACGCCGATGACCTACACCGGCACCGACGGTCGTCAATACCTCCTCGTGGTGGCCGGAGGACACGGCTCCACGCACACCAAGGCGGGTGACTACGTGATCGCGTATGCGCTCCCCCAATGACGACACCGTTCGCGTTCCAGTCCGGCGCACTCGATCCGCAAGGCCCGGTTGCGGCTGCGGAGCGCCTGATCCTGTTGAACGCCACCGTGATCATGCTGGCCGTGATCGTGCCGGTGATCCTGTTGACGCTCGCGGTGGCCTGGTGGTTCCGCGCCGGCAATCGGCGTGCGCGGCGACGCCCCGACTGGTCCTACTCCGGTCCGCTCGAAGTGACGGTGTGGTCCATCCCGCTGCTGGTGATCCTGTTCCTGGGCGGGATCGCCTGGCTCAGCGCCCATGACCTCGACCCGCGCAAGCCGCTCGACACGCCCGGCAAGCCGCTCGACGTCGAAGTGGTGTCGCTCGACTGGAAGTGGCTGTTCATCTACCCGGAGTCGGGCGTGGCGAGCGTGAACCATCTGGTCGTGCCGGCCGGCCGCGCTCTGCGACTGAAGCTCACGTCGACCACCGTCATGAACAGTTTTCTGGTGCCGCAGCTCGCTGGCCAGATCTACACGATGGCGGGCATGACGACACAACTGCATTTGCAGGCCGACCGCCCCGGCCTCTACCCCGGCCTTTCCGCGCAGTTCAGCGGCGACGGGTTCTCGGACATGCGCTTCGAGGTCGAGGCTGTGCCGGAGACGGCTTTTTCTCAATGGGTCGAACAGGCTCGAAACACGGGGGAAGCGCTGGACCAGGATGCATTGAACGGGTTGAAACAGCCGGGTACGGCCCGTCGCGCAACGTACCGGGTGGCGCTGCCGCAGTTGTTCGAAACACTCGTGCACGGCACCGATCCGTCGCACCATCCATGAAAGAGACGACATGCTCGGCAAACTGAGCTGGGCCGCGTTGCCGCTGGGCCAGCCGATCGCACTCGCTGCGGGTGCGATGGTCGCGCTGGTGATCGCCTCGGTGTTGGCGCTCGTCACCTGGAAACGACGGTGGCCCTTCCTCTGGCGCGAATGGATCACCAGCGTGGACCACAAGCGGATCGGCGTGATGTACATCCTACTCGCGCTGGTGATGCTGCTGCGCGGGTTCGTCGACGCGATGATGATGCGGTCGCAGCTGGCGCTCGCGGCGGGTGGCGCACAGGGCTTTCTTCCGCCCGAGCACTACAACCAGATCTTTTCGGCGCACGGGACGATCATGATCTTCTTCGTCGCCATGACCTTCATGGTCGGGCTGATGAATTTCGTCGTGCCCCTGCAGATCGGTGCCCGCGATGTGGCTTTCCCGGTGCTCAACTCGGTCAGCTTCTGGCTCACCGCGGCCGGCGTGCTGCTCATGAACCTGTCGCTCGTGGTGGGCGAGTTCGCGCGCACCGGCTGGCTCGTGTATCCGCCGCTCTCGGAGCTGGCCTTTTCGCCGCAGGTGGGTGTGGACTACTACCTCTGGGCCCTGCAGATCGCGGGGGTCGGGACGCTGCTGTCGGGCATCAACCTCACGACCACCATTCTGAAGATGCGCACACGCGGCATGGGCTATTCGCGCATGCCGATCTTCTGCTGGACCGCGCTCGCGTCGAACCTGCTCATCATCGCGGCCTTTCCCATATTGACCGCCACCTTCTCGATGCTCCTGCTGGACCGCTACCTCGGCTTTCATTTCTTCACGAACGAAATGGGCGGGAACGCGATGATGTATGTCAACCTCATCTGGGCCTGGGGCCATCCGGAGGTGTACATCCTGATCCTGCCGGCGTTCGGCGTGTTCTCGGAAGTGATCTCCACCTTCTCGGGCAAGCCGATATTCGGCTACCGCTCCATGGCGATCGCCACCATGGCGATCTGCATGCTGTCCTTCACGGTCTGGCTGCATCACTTCTTCACGATGGGCGCCAGTGCGGATGTCAATGGCTTCTTCGGTGTGATGACCATGATCATCGCCGTGCCGACCGGCGTGAAGATCTTCAACTGGCTTTTCACGCTCTATGGGGGCGAGGTTCGCTTCAGCGTTCCGATGCTGTGGGCACTCGGATTCATGGGCACCTTTGTGATCGGCGGCATGACCGGCGTGCTGCTGGCGATCCCGCCTGTCGACTTCATGGTGCACAACAGCCTTTTCCTGGTGGCGCACTTTCACAACGTGATCATCGGTGGCGTGCTGTTCGGCGCGTTCGCGGGCTACAACTTCTGGTTTCCGAAAGCCTTCGGCTTCACGTTGCACGAGGGATGGGGCAGGGCGACCTTCTGGTGCTGGCTCGTCGGGTTCTATCTCGCCTTCATGCCGCTCTACCTGCTCGGCCTGATGGGCGCGACCCGGCGCATGCAGCACTACGCGGACACCACCTGGCAACCGCTGATGCTCGTGGCGCTCGCTGGCGCCTTCGTCATCCTGTTGGGCATCGTGTGCACTGTGATTCAACTGGTGGTGAGCATTCGGGGTCGCAACGAACACCGGGACACATCGGGCGATCCTTGGAACGGGCGCAGCCTCGAATGGTCGATGCCGTCGCCGCCGCCGGCCTGGAATTTCAACGCGCTCGTGCAGGTGCGGGGTCGCGATGCGTTTTGGGACATGAAGTACGGGCGCAATCCCGAAGTCCAGGACGCCTCGTCTTCATCGGAGCCGGCCGCACCGCCGGCGCCGCTGACGGACGCCGCGACCCACATCACCCTGCCTGCACCCAGTGCGCTCGGCGTCGTTCTCGCCTTCTTCGCCGTCTGTCTCGGCTTCGGAATGGTCTGGCATATCTGGTGGTTGGGCCTGGCCGGCGCCGTCTGCATCGTGGCGGCGACGCTGTGGCATTCCTGGGGGCCGACAGCCGAGATCCGCGTGCCGGCGCGGGCGCTGAAAGCAGGCGGCGCATGAACTCTGCAGTTGCGAGTTCAAACCTGGACCGGGGCGGCAACGACCGCGTGCCGGCGTCCGAGCGCGGGCCCGCGTCGACGCGCATCGTCGTCACTTATGGCTTCTGGCTCTTTCTGCTGAGCGACATCGTGATGTTCGCGGCCTTCTTCGCGAGCTATGCGGTGCTGCATGGCCACACGGCGGGCGGCCCGTCCGGGCGCGAGCTGTTCCATCGCGACAAGGTGCTGGTGGAAACGGCGTGCCTGCTGCTGTCGAGCTTCTCTTGCGCGCTGCTTTCCCTGTCCGTCGACCGCCAACACAAGCTCGCCAGCTTCGCTTGTGGCCTGGCGACCCTGGCGCTGGGCGCAGCATTCGTCGCGTTGGAGGCTTCGGAGCTCTGGACCATGCTGGCGGACGGCGCGGGTCCGTCCCGCAGCGCGTTCCTGTCGGCTTTCTTTGCACTCGTCGGGCTTCACGGGCTGCATGTCAGCGCCGGGGTTTTCTGGCTGCTGGTCATGCTCGCGCAGATCGCCACATTGGGATTCTCGCCGGAGGTGGTGCGGCGCATGCTGTGCTTCAGTCTGTTCTGGCACACACTGGACATCGTCTGGATCGGCGTGTTCACCATCGTCTACCTGGGAGCGTTCAGATGACTGAGGTCACCGACAAGTCACCGTCCGTGGACGACGCACCCGGCGATGCCGGTGATCTGCGCAGCAGCCTCTGGAAATATGGGGCCGGCCTCGGGCTCTCAGTGGTGCTGACGCTCGCGTCGTTCTGGGTGTCCGGCACCGATGCCGTTTGGTCGCAAGGCATTCCGGTTCTGCTGGCGGCGCTGGCGATCGGGCAAATGGGTGTTCATCTGGTTTTCTTCCTGCATGTTTCCAGCGGTCCCGAGGGCACCAACAACATTCTGGCGCTGGCGTTCGGCGTGTTCGTCGTTGGACTGGTGGTCTTCGGGTCGACCATCATCATGGCGAACCTCGACGCGAACATGTGACGCTGCTGCTGAGAGCAGGGCGCAGGCTTGATCCCTCTTCTTGAATCTCAGTGGCGAGGCGCACGGCTTCCGCCAGTTCGGAGAGTTGGTCTGCATGCTGGATGGCCAGGCGCGCCAGCTTCTTTCGACCCGCAGCCAGGAGATGGACTTCGACCTGACGCCGGTCGGAGGCGCTCGTCTTGCGCCTGACCAATCCCGCCTCTTCACAGCGCGACGCAAGCGCGACGACGCCATGCGGCTGCGCCTGCAGCCTTTCGGCAATCTCGCCGATCGTCGCCCATGGCCGACCTGGGAACCCCTGGGTATGCAGCATCAACTGGTATTGGAGGACCGTGATGCCTTCGTCCCGCGCAGCGTCCTCGCTGAAGCGGAGAAAGCTCCTGAGTCTGAAACGGAAATCGGAAAGTGCTTCGAAGCGCTGCTTCTCGGTCGTGTCGTGGAAGGTGGGCATCTCGAATCTGACGGGGTGGATGCGCGAATGTAGCAGCGCCGTCATTCGGGAATACAGGGTATTTGCTCACAACATGATATAAATTGCCGCCTAACATGACATCACTGAACGAGGCCTGACGGCATCCTGTCGCCGCGGCCCCACCTGTCGCTGTTAAGCACATTGCTGCCCGTCCGGAACCCGTGTTCCAGCGCTGCATCCCCAACCCCTGACTTTCCTCCACCACCCATGAAAATAAAGAGCCAGAAGCACTTCCTGGCCGGCGTCATGTTCACCTGCGTCGTCATGTCGGGCGCCACGGCGCGCGGGGGGCATCGGGTCGGAGCGGGCGATCCCGTCGGCACGATCGCGTGGAAACCCCTGATCCTGATCATCGGTGCCGTATTGCTGCTCATGATCGTGCTGTTGCCCGCCGTGAAGGCCAAGCGGGAAGAAGCCTGTGTCGAGGAATAGTCCCATGCATCAATTACCGAAACACTGGCGTGCGGGAGCGGCTCTCGCGCTGCTGGCAGCCCTGTGCGCGTGCGGCACAAGCGTTCCGCTGGACTCCCCACGTTCTGCGTGGCCACCTGCGCAGGCCGCGCCGCAAGCGGCCACGCCAGCGCCTCCTCTCGGTATCCCACCGCCGCTCGTGCAGCGTGCCCTGTCGACCCGACCGGTGCCTGGAGCGGACTTCTCCCGCCCTGCAGCCGGGCCGACGATCGCCCGATTCGACGCGCAATCCAATCCTGGCCTGGACATGGCCGGAAATCCCGGGGATCCGGTGCTGGCGTCGAGGGATGGGCGCGTGGTGCTCGTGAGCAGCGCGTTGCCTCACTACGGAACCATGGTGGTGGTCAAGCACGACGACACCTTCATCACTGCCTATGCCCACCTGGGCAAGGTCGCGGTGAATGAGAACGACGAGGTGCGGCAAGGCCAGGCCATCGCCGAGATCGGGCCTGGCGGCCCCGGCCGCCCAAGGCTGCATTTCGAGATTCGGGAGAGGGGCGTCGCCGTCGATCCCGAGCCTTACCTGAACGGCCGCGCGCGCTGACTTCACCACCGAAAACCTTCATTTCCTCCCAATTCACTGCATGATTCTTTTCAGAAAATATTTCTTCGTCCTGCTGTCGCTTGCACTCTGCTGGCTTGCTGCTCCCGCCGCGTTCGCAGCCGAAATGGTGAGCGCAGCCGTCGGTACGCTGCACATGCGTGCCGGACCCGGCACCGGCTACCAGGCACGCTGGACCGTCGACAAGGGGTATCCATTCAAGGTGATCGGTCGCAAGGGCAAGTGGGTCAAGGTCAGCGACTTCGAACGCGACACCGGCTGGGTCTACGGTCCGATGACGAACAAAAAGCCGCACCGTGTGGTGAGGCCTGCGACTGTCAATCTGCGCTCCCAACCGAACCTCCGAAGTGCGGTGGTGGCCCGTGCCGTTCGCGGAGACGTTTTGCGCACGCTACGCCATCGCGGAAGCTGGATTCAGGTGCGGCGCGACCGCGGGCCCGCCGGCTGGATGCGGAAGAGTCAGGCGTGGGGTTGGTGACCATGCAATACCTCGAGAACATCGACTGGGCGCGCTGGAGCGCACCTGCCCTTTCCGGCCTGCGAATTGTCCTGATTGTGGTGGTCGCATGGGTTTCCATCACCATGCTTCAGCGCGCCGTGCGGATGGTGCGCCTTCGTGTCGAAGGCCGCCTCGAAGGCACCGACGGCGCCCGGCGCGCCGAGACGCTCGGGAGGGTCGTGCGCTATCTGGTCGCCATGGTGATCAGCGCCGTCGCGACGATGCTCGTGCTGGCCGAAGTGGGCGTGTCGCTGGCGCCCATCCTCGGCGCTGCAGGGGTCGTGGGGCTGGCGATCGGTTTCGGTGCGCAGAGCCTCGTGAAGGACTACTTCACCGGTTTCTTCCTGCTGTTCGAAGACCAGATCCGCACCGGTGACGTCGTGAAGATCGCGGGCATCGGTGGTTCCGTCGAAGACATCACGCTGCGGCATGTGCGCTTGCGCGACTACGACGGCAATGTGCATTTCATTCCGAACGGCCTCGTGACGACAGTCACCAACATGTCGCGTTCGTTCGCGCATGCGGTGGTCGACATCGGCGTGTCCTATCGCGAGAACGTCGACGAGGTGATGGCGGTCATGGCAGAGGTCGGCGCGCAATTGCGGGCGGATCCGGCGCATGCGGTGAGGATCCTCGCCGATCTGGACATTGCCGGCGTCGAGCGGCTCGACGACAGCGCCGTGATACTGCGCTGCCGCTTCAAGGTGGCACCGTTGCAGCAATGGACGGTCCGTCGCGAGTTCCTGCGTCGCCTGAAAGCGGCGTTCGACGAAAAGGGCATCGAGATCCCCTTCCCGCATCTGACGCTGTACGCCGGCGTCGGCAAGGACGGCACGGCCCCTGCGCTGCCGCTGAGCTTGCCGACGGATGCGAACGGGCTTGCGCAGTACGATCGCCCGCAGCCGTAGAGCCCCACATTCGAAATTCAACCAGGAGACCTGAATGTCCGACCATCCGATTCGCATTACCCGGCGAAACCTGACCCTTGCAGCCGTCGGAGGCCTTGGCCTCAGCGCGGTGTCGCAGGCGCTGGCCCAGCAAAAGTTCATCAATGTCCTGACCGGCGGCCAGAGCGGCGTCTACTACCCGATGGGGGTGGCGCTGTCGCAGATCTACGGCAAGGCGATTCCCGGCGCAAAGGTCACGGTGCAGTCGACCAAGGCGTCGGCAGAAAACCTCAACCTGCTGCAGGCCGGCCGTGGCGAGATCGCCTTCACGCTGGCGGACGCGCTCTCCGATGCCTGGAAGGGCAACAAGGACGCCGGTTTTTCGGCGCCACTGAAAAAGCTCCGTGCCGTGGCAGGCATCTACTCGAACTACATCCAGATCGTTGCGAGCGGCGAATCGGGCATCAAGACGATGGCCGATCTCAAGGGCAAGCGGATCTCGGTGGGCGCGCCCAAGTCCGGCACCGAACTCAATGCGCGCGCGATCCTCAAGGCCGCCGGTCTGACCTATGCCGATTTCGCCAAGGTGGAGTACCTCGCGTTCGGCGAGTCGGTCGAATTGATGAAGAACCGCCAGCTCGACGTGACACTCCAGTCCGCGGGTCTGGGCGTCGCATCGATCCGCGATCTGGCAACCAGCGTGAAGATCGTCGTGGTGCCGATTCCGGCCGAGATGGTCGCCAAGGTCGGCGATGCGGCCTACCAGCCCGCCACGATTCCGGCCAACACCTACGACGGACAGACTGCCGACATGCCAACGGCCGCCATCAAGAATTTCCTGGTCAGCCACGAAGGCGTTCCGGCCGATGAGGTTTATGCGATGACCAAGAGCATGTTCGACAACCTCGACGCACTGGTCGCTGCGCACAATGCGGCCAAGGGCATCAAGCGCGAAGCCGCGACGACCGGCACCGTGGTGACGTTCCATCCCGGTGCCGAAAAGTACTACCGTGAAGTCGGGTTGATGAAATGAACCCGGTGGCCGCGCCGATGGACGCCGTCGGCACTGCCGACGCGGCCCTCCAAAAACCCGACGAGCCGGGCACACCCCCCTTCGTCGGGGCGTTGTTCTGGGTGGCCGTCGCGTTCTCCGTCTTCCAGGTCATCACGGCCGCCTTCAGCCCGCTGTCGAGCTCCGTGGTCAGGGCGGTCCACGTTGGATTCCTGCTGCTGCTCACATTCGTCCTGTATCCGCCGCTGCGTCAGCGCTGGCTGGGGTGGGGCGTCGGCGTGGTGGCATTCGGGACCGGGCTCTACCACTGGGCATTCGAGGCCGATCTGATTCAGCGGGCGGGCGACCTGACCACCGCCGACATGGTGGTCGGCGTGCTCGTCATTGCGCTGGTGTTCGAAGGCGCACGTCGAATCATGGGGTTCGCGTTGCCGCTGATCTGCGCGATGTTCCTGGCGTATGGCCTGTTCGGCCAGTATCTGCCCGGCGTGCTGGCGCACCGCGGCTACGGCATTGATCAGATCGTCGGCCAGCTCGGTTTCGGCACCGAGGGCATCTATGGCACGCCGACCTACGTGTCGTCTTCCTACATCTACCTGTTCATCCTGTTCGGCGCGTTTCTCGAGCAGGCCGGGATGATCACGCTGTTCACCGACTTTGCGCTGGGCCTGTTCGGCCACACCAAGGGCGGCCCGGCCAAGGTGGCGGTGGTGTCCTCCGGTCTGATGGGGACCATCAGCGGCTCGGGGGTCGCGAACGTCGTGACCACCGGCCAGTTCACCATTCCGCTGATGAAGCGTTTCGGCTACAACTCGGCTTTTGCCGGCGGCGTCGAGGCCACATCGAGCATGGGCGGGCAGATCATGCCGCCCGTCATGGGCGCCGTTGCGTTCATCATGGCGGAGACGATCGACGTGCCGTACGTGGAGATCTGCAAGGCGGCGGCCATCCCGGCGATGCTCTATTTCCTGACCGCGTTCATCATGGTTCATCTGGAGGCCGGTCGCCGTGGGCTGATCGGCATGCCGAAGGACCAGTGCCCCGATCCATGGGCTGCGATCAAGCTGCGCTGGTACCTCATCCTGCCGCTGGCGGTGCTGGTCTGGTTGCTGTTCTCGGGCTATACGCCGCTGTTCTCGGGGATGGTGGGACTGGCGCTCACGGTCGTGCTGATCTTCGGCGCGGCGATCACGACGCGCTTCGGTGGCAACACCTTGCGCATGATCTTCTGGATCCTGATCGGCCTGGCGGCATCCTCGTTTTTCGCCTACGGCATCGGCGCCATCATGGCGCTGGCCCTTGTCATGGCGGCCGTGCTCTGGTTTCTGAAGGGCGGTCGTGCCACGCTTCGCACCGCGGTGAATTCGCTGGCCGAGGGCGCCAAGCATGCGCTGCCGGTCGGCATCGCCTGCGCGCTCGTCGGTGTGATCATCGGCATCCTGACCTTGACAGGCGCGGCCACGCTGTTCGCGGGTTACATCATCCAGATCGGCAAGGACAGCCTGTTCCTGAGCCTGGTGCTCACGATGCTGGTGTGCCTTGTGCTGGGCATGGGCATTCCGACGATCCCGAACTACATCATCACCAGTTCGCTGGCCGCGCCAGCGCTGCTGCAACTGGGCGTGCCGCTTATCGTCTCGCACATGTTCGTGTTCTATTTCGGCATCATGGCCGACCTCACGCCGCCGGTGGCACTGGCGGCGTTCGCAGCGGCGCCGATCGCCAAGGAATCGGGACTGAAGATCGGCATGCAGGCCTTGCGCATCGCCATCGCCGGCTTCGTGGTGCCGTTCATGGCGGTCTACGCGCCGGCATTGATGCTGCAGGGCGGCACCTGGTTCGACACCGGGTACGTGGTGTTGAAGGCGATCGCAGCGATCATTCTGTGGGGTGGCGCGGCCATCGGCTACTGGATCGGCCCGCTGCGCTGGTTCGAACGGCTGTGGGCCTTCGTGGCCGCGGGCTTCCTGGTCGCCGCACTGCCGGCGACCGACGAGATCGGGCTTGGCATGGCCGGCGCGCTCGCGTTGTGGCACGTGATCCGGCTGCGCCGCAGCCGTGCGGCGCCGGTCTGAGCAATGGTGGGCCTCGCCGCAGTCTGCCTGGCGGCCGGCGCGCTTCACGTGGCCATCCCGGCCGACCACTTCACGTTGCGGTGGCAACACTCGATCGAGAAGGTCGAATGGGACGAGGACTACGTTGTCGCAGGCAATTGGCTCATGCTGAGCGGCGCCCGCATCCGCGGCTCGGGCGCTGGCATGGAGCCGCCACCCGACGCCTGGCTGGACCACGGCGTGTGGCACTACACCCTGGCCGACCCGTGGCGTAAGGAACTCGTGCTGGCGCGCTCCGACTACTCGCGTGACTACGCGTTGTGTTTCGACGGGCGATGCAGCAGCATGGGCCAATGGATTCCCACTTCAGCCGGCACGACGGTGCTCAGCGCTTGCCAGCACACGCGACCCGACACCCATGACCGCCAGACTTCGCAAACTCATCAACCAGCTCGGTGAAACCTTCTGGCTGTTGCCCGGCGGCATGGTGCTCGGTGGCATCTTGCTGGCCTTCGCGCTCCTCGGCATCGACCAGAGCGGCCGCTTGCCCGCCTGGTTGACCGACAGTCACTGGTTGTACAACGGCGGCGGGACGGGCGCGCGTACCTTGCTCGGTGCGATCGCCTCATCGACGATCGGCGTCGCCGGTACGGTGTTCTCCATCACCATTGCCGCGCTGTCGCTCGCGGCCGGGCAGATGGGACCGCGCCTGCTGCGCAATTTCACACGCGACCGCGGCGTGCAGATCACGCTCGGGGCCTACCTCGGCACCTTTTCCTATGCGTTGATGGTGCTTCGCAGCGTCAGGACGCAAGAGGAGGGGCCATTCACCCCGCACCTTGCGCTGACGGTGGGCATCCTGCTGGCCTTCGCCTGCGTGGGGACGCTCGTTTACTTCGTGGCCCACATGGCCAACCGCATCAATGTCGACACCGTGGTCGAACTGGTCAGCGACGACATCCGCCATGCCATGAACGCCGTGGTGACGGACAAGGCGCAACCGGCGCCACCACCCGCCATGTTCTGGGCCGACGCGGTGCCAGTCGTCGACACCCGCCGCGGCTACCTGCAGCAGCTCGACGAAGCGGGATTGGCAAACTGGGCCGCAAAAAACGGCACGGCCATTCGTTTGCTGGTGCGACGCGGCGATTATGTTTTTCCGGGCGCGCCGATCGCGCTCCTGTCGGTCCAGGTTCCCGAGGCCGAGGACGCGATTCGCAACGCGACCGCGCTGGGCGCCACCCGTGGCAGCGGCGGCGATGCCGAGTACGCGGTGCGACAACTGGTGGAAGTGGCGGTCCGCGCCCTCTCGCCGGGCATCAACGACCCGCACACGGCGATGAGCGTGCTCGACCGGCTCGGCGCCGCACTGTGCGATCTGGCCGGCACCCATCTGCCGAGCGGCGTGACGATGCGCGATGACGCGGTCGCGCTGGTCGTGCCGAATGTGAGCTATCGCAGCCTGGTCAACGTCATGTTCCACATGATCCGCCAGAACGCCGCCGGGAGCACGGCCGTGATGATCCGGCTGCTCGACGTGCTGACGGCCGTTGCGGCCTGCGAAAGCGACAAGGATCGACGCGCGGCGCTGCTGGACCATGCCAACATGGTCTGGCTGGACGCGCAGCGCAACATCGCGAACAGCTCCGATCTTGCCGACGTCGGCCGAAGGCACGACACATTGCGCCGTACGCTTGCCCACGGCGCCTTGGGCGCCATCGGTGCCCGGAGTCTCTAGCGCGCCGTCAGGACCTTTCATGCTCGACATCGCCGCCATCTGTCTCGTCGTCACCGCACTGCTGGCGTACCTCAACCACCGTTTCGTGCGGCTGCCCACCACCATCGGCGTGATGGCCATCGCGCTGTTCATTTCGCTCGTCATGGTCGGGCTCGATGCGATCGGCCTCGACCACGGGCTGCGGCAGTACGAAGAGTCGTTCCTGCGGTCGATCGACTTCACCGACGTGTTGATGCAGGGCATGTTGTCCTTTCTTCTTTTCGCAGGCGCGCTGCATGTCGACCTGCGTGCGCTGCGGCAGTACCGCTGGCAGGTCGCGACGCTTGCCTTGGTCGGCACGCTGATCTCGACCGTGGTCGTCGGCGTCGGCATGTGGCTGGTGCTTCCGCTGGTGAATGTGGAGCTTTCCCTGCTGCACTGCCTGATCTTCGGGGCGCTCATCTCACCGACCGATCCGATCGCCGTCATGGGGATCCTGAGTTCCGCCGGTGCGCCCAAGAACCTCGAGCTCGTCATTGCCGGCGAGTCGCTGTTCAACGACGGGGTCGGCGTGGTGGTCTTCGCGCTGCTGCTTGGCGTGCTGGCAAGCGGCACTACGCCGACGATCGAAGGGGCGGGCGCTATTTTGTTGCGCGAGGCAGGCGGCGGCATCGCATTCGGCCTGGTGCTGGGCTTTGTCACGTTCCATCTGTTGCGCAGCATCGACCAATACCAGGTGGAGGTCCTGCTCACGCTCGCCACCGTGATGGGCGGCTACGCACTCGCCAGCCACCTGCATGTTTCGGGTCCGCTGGCGATGGTCGTGTGCGGTCTCATGATCGGCAACGGCGGGCGCGCGCTTGCGATGTCCGATCACACGCGTCGCTACATCGACATGTTCTGGGAACTGGTCGATGAAATCCTGAACGCCGTGCTCTTCGTGCTCATCGGCATGGAGGTGCTGCTGATCGCGTTCACGGTGCCGATTCTGTTTGCGGGTGGCGTCGCCATCCTGGTGACGCTGGCGGCACGCTGGCTCACGGTCGGGATTCCCGTTCGGTTGGCGAGCGACCTGTTCAAGCTGCCGAAAGGGTCGTCGCGCGTGCTCGCATGGGGCGGGTTGCGGGGCGGCATCTCGGTGGCACTGGCGCTCTCACTGCCACTGGGTAGCGAACGCGAGATCATTCTCGCGCTCACGTACTGCGTGGTGGTGTTCTCGATCCTGGTTCAAGGACTGACCATCGGGCGAGTGGTGCGTGCCGCGGTCGGCGCTTCGCGCTGAGTGGTCGAAATTCACACGTGCGGGCGTGGAACGATGCGGCATCCGCACAAAACTCTTCGACGGCCGACAATCGGCCGATGAAACCATCCTCGTCACGTCTTGCCCTGGTCATTGTGGCTGTCACAGCCTCGTTCATGCTGGCGAGCTGCTCCACGCCAGGCCCGGTGCCCGCCGGGGACCGCACGGCACTGGCATGCACACTGCCGGGAAGCTGTGTCGACTCTCTCGGGATGGGCGGCCTCTCGCCGCTCAAGTACCGCGGCACGCCGGCGCAGGCGCAGGCGCGACTCGAGGCGACGCTGAAGACGTTTCCCGAAGCTCAGGTCGTGCACCGGGAAACGCTGGCGATGCAGGTGATCTTCACCACGCCCGCGGGCTTCCGCGACCAGGTCGACTTTCAGATTGACCCCGCGGCCGAAAGCATCGATTTCCGGTCGCGTTCGCTGTTCGGCCTGTTCGACTTCGGCAAGAACCGCTCCCGCATGCAGGACTTCGCCCAGCGCTTCCGGTCGCCGGTTTGAAGACGACGACCGGGCGACGGCAGGGGATTCCGGCGTGACGCTCCGAGGCGAAGCGCTTTCAGCGCTTGTGCTCGCTCGGCAAGCGGGCTATGCGATCGGTAGTACCACCCGAATCGACCCAGTCCGGGAACGAGCCCAGGTTGAAGACCGACGAATAGCCCATCGCCTGGAGCGCCATGCCGGCCAGCGCCGACCGCCCTCCGACGGCGCAGTAGAGGATGACCGTTCTGTCGCGGCGAAACTCGGGGTCGTGCAGCGGCGAGTCCGGATCGGCCCTGAACTCCAGCAGGCCGCGTGGAACGTGCACCGCACCCTCGACCTTGCCGCGTTCCGCAAGCTCATCGGCTTCGCGAACGTCCACGATGAGCGCATCGTGCTCGGCGACTTGTCGTCGCGCCGCCTCCGGCGAAATGCGGGGCACTGCAGCCTCGGCGGCTGCGAGCAGCTCCTTGACGCCCCGGTTCACGGCGCCGTCGCCGCTGCTGCCAATCCTGCCAACGCTTTCGCCAGATTCGGGACGACAGCGCAGCGCGATGCGCCGTGGCGTGCAGCCATCCAGGCCGGGTCGTTGTAGCCGAACCAGACCTGGCCCTTGTCGTCTTGCCAGACCAGGGCCTTGAGTGGCAGGTCGATGCCTGCCGTCTGCGCGCATTCGAGCAGCGGCGTGCCCCCTTGGGGATTGCCGAAGATGAAGACCTCGGTCGGTCTCAAGGTGGTGCCGATGGTCGCGGCACCGGCGGCATGGTCGATGCGCGCGAAGAGCTTCAGGCCGCGCGCCTGAACGGCCGCCACCAGGCGGGATGCTGTGTCGGCGGTGGAATGCGGGCTTTTGACCACCACCAGGCCATCGGCCGCATGCGCTGCGAGCGCGCAACCCAGAACCAGGGCGGCCGTGGCCGATTTCAGGAATGTCATGGTGAAGATCTTTCATGGCGAAAACGAACTGGAAAACTCAGCCGTGCCGATTTGGACGACGATGTCTTGCTGGTTCTTACACTGTGCCACCCCCGGGCTGTAAGCAATGCCTACCGCCAGGCGTCCAACCCGAATGACCTTGCAACAATCCGCTTGGCCCAGCGCGAACCTGCGCCAACAACTCGATCAGCGTGTCGCCTTGGCAGTGAGCGAACAGCAAACACAGACTGCTTTCATGACAAAAGCTTCTCCGGTCCCGTCAGTGCAACGGGAAAATAAGGGCGCCGGTGCGAGCCCTGCCGAACTGGTTTCGATACGCAGCGACATGCTCCGATTCGCCGCGCTCCAACTGGGCAACCGGGAAGCCGCCGAGGACATGGTGCAGGAAGCGATGGAGGCGGCGTTGCGGCACCTGCAAGGCTTCACGGGCCAGTCGTCGCTCAAGACCTGGGTCTTCGCGATCCTCAAGAACAAGATCATCGATCACCTGCGTCAGTCCAGGCGGACCGTCAACTTTTCGAGTTTGACGAACCACGCAGACGGAGACGGCGAGCTCGACGTCGATGCGTTGTTCAATGAGCGCGGTGGCTGGCGCGACGGGCCGCGTCCAGTGGCATGGCCCAGCCCTGACGAGGCGGTGCAGTCCAAACAGTTTTGGATCGTGTTCGAAACCTGCCTTGACCTGCTGGCGCCCAGAGCAGGAAAGATCTTCATGATGCGGGAGTTTCTCGGCTTCGAATCCGAAGAGATCTGTTTGCAGCTCGACCTCACCACGAGCAACCTGCACGTCATCCTTCACCGGTCGCGCCTCAAGTTGCGTGGCTGCCTCGAAAACGGCTGGGTCACACCGGGAGCCCGCGCATGCTGAACTGCAAGGAAGTGACGGAGATGTGCTCGCAAGAGATGGAGCGCGACCTGCGGTTGCAGGAGCGGATGTCGTTGCGCATGCACCTGATGATGTGCAGTGGCTGCAGCAACTTCCGGCGCCAGATGCACACGATGCGCAGTGCCATGCAGCACTATGCGAGCGGCGGCGCGGTCTCGACCTCCGACGAGCCAGGCGGCGACCGATGAGGCATGTCCTCACTCGGCTGTGGTCACGCCGGAGCACGCTCGCGCTGGGCACGCTGGCGGGTTTCTTCGCTTCCGGGGGCCTGCGTGTGATCGCCGCGCAGGGCGATTCATTTGCGCCTGTGCGCGCGGAAGGCATCCAGCGCATCGATGCGGGCGGGCCGACCGGCTTGCTGGGCCTCGATGCATCGGGTGCGCTGTGGGCGTTGAGCGTGTCGGGCGGTGCACCGCTGCGCATGGCCGGTTCGCTCGATGGGCAGACGCCGGTGGCGGCAGCCGACGGGCGCATCGCGGCGCGCACCCGCGACGGCGCGCTGTGGGTGCTGGACCACGGCAACGCGACCACCTCCGCTCCCGGCGTGCTGGCGCCGCATGCGGGCTTGCTGAACCTGCCGCTCGCGGTGATCGGCGTGCTGCAGGACGGCCCGGCACATCGTCTGGTGCGGATGGAGTCCGGCGCGCGTGGCTGGCAGGAGGCGACCCGGTCTGAAGCTGCCGTGTTGCCGGATGCGCGCCCGCTGCGGGTGGACCTCGAAGACCGGGGCGACGGTGGCCATCTCGCTGTCTTCGGCGGACCTGACGACAGCCGCTATCGCCACGGCGTGCTCGGCGACGGCATCGAAGCGACCCGGCTGCTGTGGCTCGAACGCCATGGGCTCGGCGTGTTGCGCGAGTACGTCTTGCCCGCGCCCTATGTCTTCGAAGACATCGCCCCGCGCCCCGTACGCTTCGACAACCGCACCGGTCTGCTCACCGTGCGCTCGGGACCCGGTGGCGCGCAGCTGGCCCTGTTGGCATCCGATCGCAACGACCCCGCGCGCATCGAGCTCAGGGCACTGGGAGAAGACCTGGGCCGGCCGCGCCGATGGATGGCGCCCACCACCGACGGCCAGCACCTGATGGCCGTCCACACCCCCCACATTGGCGGCGACCTGTTCGCCTACACGCTGGAAAGCGACCGGCTCACTCGGCGCCGTGTCGGCGGCGACGTCAGCACGCACCGCATCGGCACCCGCGAACTCGACATGGCCGCGTGGGTCGCCAGCATGCTGGTGCTGCCCAGCCAGAACGGCATGCGCCTGCGCGTGCTGAGCGCGGCGGACGGCTGGCAGGAACGCGCGTCGATTGCGTTGCCGGCACAAGTCGTCATGACGGTGCGCCTTCCCGACGAGGGCGCGATGGCGGTCTTGATGGTGGGCGGCGCGGTTGGGGTCGTGCATGTTTGACCGACAGGCCACGCAATGCATCAAGCCAGCGGTCGACCGGATCGCGCGCCGGCTTCACGCCGTCGGTGTGGGCGCCGATGCACTGAGCTTCATGGGGTTTGCTGTCGGCATGCTGGCCGCGGTGCTGGTGGCCAGTGGCTTCTTCGGAGGGGGCTTGGTCGCGATCCTGCTTTCCCGAATGATCGATGGACTCGACGGCGCCGTGGCGCGCCTCACGAGCCCCACCGATCGCGGGGGGTTCCTCGACATCACGCTGGACTTTCTCTTTTACGCGTCGATCCCACTGGCGTTCGCGGTCGCCGACCCGGCGCGCAACGCACTCGCGGCGGCTGCCCTGCTGGCAGCCTTCATGGGCACCGGCTCCAGCTTCCTGGCGTTCGCCTCGATCGCGGCCAAGCGCGGCATGACGAGCACGGCCTATCCCGACAAGTCGTTCTACTTCCTCGGCGGCTTGACCGAAGCCGGCGAAACGCTGGCCTTCTTCATCGCGATGTGCCTCTGGCCGCAGCATTTCGCGTGGCTGGCCTGGAGCTTCTGCGCGCTGTGCGTGCTGACGATCGCGATGCGCATCTACTGGGGCTGGCGGGCCTTCAACTGAGCGAGCTTGGCGAAAAAGTCGTTGAAGATCGCATCGCGCTGTACCGCATGCCCTTCACGCATCCACGGACGCCCGGGGGACGGCACCCAGCGCAATTCGGCATCGAGCCGCGGCGTGCGCACGAGCATGCTCGGCACCCAGTCAGGTTGGATCATCCAGGCCACGCAGATCAGGTCCCAGATCACCCAGGAATACGGCTGGCTCGCGTCGTGCCCCAGGATCGACCAGAGCGGGTTGTTCGAATACAGCCGATGCAGGGCGTCACCGATCGCGCCGCAACCCTTCACGTAGTGCTCGACTTCGATGGAGGACAGCCGCAGCTGCGCGCCGACGTGGTAGCCCGGCAGGTAGACCAGCGGAACGCCGCTGTCGAACAGCAGCCGGCTTGCGGCCGGGTCCTGCTCGAGGTTGAAAGACGCGTTCACATGCGGCGCCGATGACGGGTAGCCGCTCGTCCAGACCACCACGATGCGATCGACGATGTCCGGCGCGAGTAACAGCGCACTGGCGATGTTGGTCACGCAACCCAGCGCGACGACATACAACGGGTGCTCGGGGTCCGCCGACCGGGCCAGTGCGATGAGGTGGTCGCATGCGTCACTGCGACGCGCCTTGGTAGGCGATTCCAGGTAGCCGGTGCTGCCGCGGTAGACCCGCCCCGACGACGGCAGCGACAACAGGCTGTACACCCGCTCGATCTCGTCGTAGCTGCGCTCCATGCCGATGTGCGGTGGACCGAAAGGCGCCGCATTCGACGGCGCATTCGGCAACAACCCACGCCGGTGCGCGAACGAAAACGGTGCGGCGTACATCGCCTCCACGTCCAGCGCGTCGGGCGAGAGCAGGGCCCAGGCCAGCGCGAACTGATCGTCCACCTCGTTGGCCGTGTCGGTGTCGATGACGACGCGGGGGCGACGGCCCGGCAGCGGCCCTTCGAGCCGCTGCCGGGTCCACGCGTCGGAGTGCGCCGGGAAGGTGGTCATCGGGTCCGTCTTTCAGCCGCCCGCCGCAGTGTCCGCGCCAAAGCGTGCAACGAACTGCCGGTCGATCCGGTCCTTCCAGCGCCAGACCCAGGCCCCGCGCCAGGTCCACCGGCCCCACGCGGCCACGGCGCGCTCGTCACCGGTGCTGATGAGATAAAGCGCCCGCTGTTGCGGCGTCCAGGGGGCCGGCGCGTCGCCTCGGCTCAAGGCGCGCAGGTTGCGCGCCAGCACCGGCCCTGCGCGCACGGCGAAGACGCCGGATTTCGGCCGGGCATCCTCGTACGCGGCCACGTCGCCTGCGGCGAGCACATGCGGGTGGCGCGTTGCCTGCAAGGTGCGCCCGACGCGAATGAAGCCGGCCGGATCGGTGGCCAATCCGGCGGCAGCGGGCCAGGCCGGCGCGGCCGCGCCGGTGACGGCGAGGCACGCGTCGAAGCCGACCGACGCGCCTTGCGTGAAATCGATACGGTTCGGTGCGAAGCGCACCGCGCGGCGCTCGCCGATCCAGCGAATTTCCCGCTGCGCGAGCAACTGCCCAAGGTGGTGCCGGGCTCTTCCGGCGACGCCTTCGAGCGGCAGGTCGGCCGAGCCGATCAGCGTGGTCCGCAGGTGCGACCAGCCTTCGGTCAGCGCCCTGCGATGGATCGCCAGGGCCAGCTCGACACCGGCCGCGCCCGCGCCGAGCACCACCAGGTCGAAGCGGTGGCGTTGCCTCGCGATGCGATCGACCAGGCCCGGCCACGCCGCCACGAAACCCTCGATGGGGCGGATGGGCAACGCGTGTTCCAGGACGCCGGGAAGGTGGTGCAGCGCGGGCTCGGGCCCGGTGTCGATGGAGAGCAAGTCGAACGGAACCGTCGACCCATCGGCACAGGCGATGGTGTTGGCGGACAGGTCCAGGTCGGTGCACGCCGTCACGGTGAGCGCGACGCGTCCGCGTTCGGCCAGCGCATCGAGCGCGATCGCGCATTCGTCGATCGCATAGTGGCCCGCGACCCAGCCCGGCAACATGCCCGAATAGATCTGGCGCCGGAACGGCGTCACCAGTTGCACCTGCCAGCCATCGAGCGGACGTTCGGCCAGCGACTTCAGCACGGCAAGGTGCGCGTGGCCGCCGCCGAGCAGCACGAGGCGTTTCATGGATTGGCGGCGAAGCGAAGGTCGCTGAACCAGGCATCGACCTTGTCGGAGGTGTTGTCGGTGTCGGCGCCGACGCCCACGCCGCTGATGTGCGGCACCGGCCCCTCGAACGCCTCGGCCCAGTCGCGTCGCAGGTCGCGCGCATGCGGGCGCCAGTTGCCGGCGTCGCCGTCCTGGCTGTCGAGAACGACCATGCGCACCCGGTCGGTGTAGGGGTTCCAGCCCGTGGCGCCCGCTGGCTGCGCGTTGCCCCAGACGTAGCAGAGGGCCGCCGCGGGGATCTCCGCGCCGGAGATCGCGCGTGCCGCCCGGATGCTCAGCCGGTCCTTCAACGAGAGTCGCTCGAGCGGCAAATCGAAGAATACGTAGAGCCGGGCGGCGTAGTCGTCGCCGGGCTTGACGCGCAGGTCCGAGCCGGCGAGCGAGCGCGACACCTTCCACTGCCACTGCAGCCACGGCGTGCGCGCCGGGTCGACATCCAGCCGCGCCACCCACGACGAGGCCGAGGACGCAGAACGCACGTGCAGCACGCGCCGCTTCTCGTCGGCCTCGATGGCGTAGTCGTTGGCACGCTCCACCTTGGGCAGGCGCTGGTGCACCCAACCGGGTGCGACGCCTTCGCCGAGCGGCGCCGAAGAAAGCAGCGGTACCTGCGAAGGGTCGCCTGCCTCGGCATGGGCGTTTGTGGCGCCGAGGGCGATCAAGGCCAGGCATTGCCGTCGGTCAATCATGGGTCGGTTGTCCTGTCGTGCTTGTTGAAAGTTTCAGCGCTTGAAGGCGCCGCAGGTCTGCCGGCGTGTCCACGTCCCACAGCGTCGGCAGTTCGCGAATGGTCAGGGCCAAAGACGCAGCGCGCTGGCGCGTCTCGGCCATCACGCGGTCGGTGCTCCAGGTCATTTCGGTGAAGAGCCCGGGCTGCGGACGCTGCAAGCCGACCAGCACATAGCCGCCGTCTTCGGCGGGAATGAACACCGCGTCGACCTCCTGGAGCGCCTCGGCGGCCGCTCGAAGGTGATGTGGGCCCAGTGCGGGGCAGTCCGTGCCGATGATCAACACCGGCTGCGTCTCTTCGGCGCCGGGTGTCGGCATGGCTGCACGCAGCATGCGCGCTCCGAGGTCGCCTTCGGGCTGGTCGCTGCAGCGGATTCCGGTGGTGCGCTGCAAGGCGCGGAAATAACGGTGTCTCGCGTCCGGGGCGCACCAGAGCACCACTTCGCCGAGCGCTGCCTCCCTGGCGACGCGCACCGCATCGCGCGTGAAGCTGCGCTGCAAGCGGGCTGCGCCTTGCGCACCGAGCGCCGGAATCAGCCGGGTCTTGGCATGGCCGGCGACCGGCGCCTTGGCAAGGATGGCGATGCGAACGGGTGAGGCCATGGGATCAGGAAGGACGCGGCCGGTAGCCGTATTGCACGGCCAGCGCCCGAGGGTCGGCCCCGAAGAAGTACGCAGCCCGCAGGCGCCACATGAGCCATACGGTGCGCCAGACGCCGTGCTGTTCCCAGCGCCGTGCGGACGTGGTCACGCACGCCCGCAGGCACGCGGGCGGCGCGATGCGCTGGAGCGCACGCGACAGGGCGATGTCTTCCATCAGCGGAATGTCGGGGAAGCCGCCCACGCGCTCGAACGCCTCGCGCCGCACGAAGACGGCCTGGTCACCGGTGGCGATGCCGCTCCAGCGCGAGCGCCAGTTCATCAGGCGCTCGATGCAGCGGAAGGCGGTGCGCGGGTGGTCGATGCGCACGTCGAAGCGTCCCCATGCAGCCGCGTCTTGCAATGCTGCCTGCACCAGCCTGTCCGCCTGCGCCGGCAGCACGGTGTCGGCGTGCAGGAACACCAGGATGTCGGCTTCGCATGCCGCGGCGCCGGCGTTCATCTGCGACCCTCGTCCGCGCGGCGCGACCAGCGCCAGATCGGCATGGGCCTGCGCGATCGCCAGCGTGTCATCGGTGCTGCCACCGTCGACCACCACCACACGGGCGCCACGGCGGCGCAGCGGCGCCAGCGCAAGCAGTCGCGGCATGAGCGTGCCTGCTTCGTCGAGCACCGGCATGACGATGGCCAGCGACATGCTCATCCGCGCCGCCACGCATGAAAGCGCGCCACCCACGTCAGCAGTTTCTCGGGCGCGTGCGCGCGCTTCCAGTTGCCCGCGACGTACTTGTTGGCCTCGGCCATGGTGGGGTAGATGTGGATGGTGCCGAGGATCTTGTTCAGCCCGATACCATGCTTCATGGCCAGCACGTACTCGGCGATCAGGTCGCCCGCGTGCTCGCCGACGATCGTGACGCCGAGGATGCGGTCCTTGCCCGGCACCGTCAGCACCTTGACGAAGCCATGGGCTTCGCTGTCGGCGATCGCGCGGTCGAGGTCGTCGATGCCGTACACCGTGACCTCGTGCGGAATTTTTTTCTCCTGGGCCTCCTGCTCGTTCAGGCCGACCCGCGCCACCTCGGGTTCGACGAAGGTGGCCCAGGGAATCACACGGTAGTCCGCGCGGAACTTCTTGAACGGATCGAACAGCGCATTCACCGCCGCATACCAGGCCTGGTGCGCGGCCGTGTGCGTGAACTGGTACGGCCCGGCGACATCGCCGGCCGCGTAGATGTTCGGCAGCGAGGTCTGCAGGTAGCCGTTGACCTGCACCGTGCGTTCGGTGGTCACGCCCAGTTCCTGCAGGCCGTAGCCGTCCAGGTTGGCCTGGCGCCCCACGGCAATCAACAAGGCGTCGAAGCCGATGCGGACCTCGTGGCCATCGTGCAGTGCGACGAGGATCTTCTCGCCGTCGACCACCTCGATGCGGCTGGCCTCGTGCGCGAGCCTGAGGTCGATGCCTTCGGCGAGAAAGCGGCGGGTGACGAGCGCGGCGGCGTCCTCGTCCTCGCGCGGCAAGAGGCGCGTGCCTTTTTCGATCTGCGTGACGCGGCAACCGAGCCGCGCGAAGGTCTGGGCCAGCTCGCAGCCGATCGGCCCGCCGCCCAGCACCACCATGCGCTCGGGGCGCTCGCGCAGCGACCAGATGTTCTCGGAGGTGAAATAGTCGATCTGGTCGAGGCCGGGCAGGGGCGGCACGAACGGGCGACCGCCGGTCGCGATCACGATGCTGCGCGTGGTCAAGACTTGTTTGCTTCCGTCGTCTTGCGTGACCTCGACCTCCCAGGGCGAGACGATTCGCGCCCGGCCGAGCACGACATCGACGCCCAGCGCGTTGTAGCGCTCGACCGAATCGTGCGGCTCGATGTCGCGAATCACGCGCTGCACGCGCGCCATCACGTCGGTGAACTCGAACTCCGCCGTGGCCGACCGGATGCCGAATTCCTTCGAGCGCTCGACGTGCGACAGGAAGCGCGCCGAGCGAATCAGCGCCTTCGACGGCACGCAACCGGTGTGCAGGCAGTCGCCCCCCATCTGATGCTTCTCGATCAGCGTGACCTTGGCCTTCACAGCGCCAGCGATGTAGGCCGTCACCAGCCCGGCCGAGCCGGCGCCGATGACGACCAGGTTGCGATCGAATTGGCTGGGCCGCTGCCACTTCGCGTACACCTTGCGCGCCCGCACGATGTCGATCACCTTGCGTGCGACCAGCGGGAACAGGCCGAGCACGACCAGCGACCCCAGCACCCCTGGCGAGACGATGCCGGACAGCGAATCGATGCGCGCGAGCTGGGTGCCCGCGTTCACGTACACGACCGTGCCGGCCAGCATGCCGAGCTGGCTCACCGCG
Source organism: Variovorax sp. PAMC 28711 (assembly GCF_001577265.1). NCBI lineage: Bacteria > Pseudomonadati > Pseudomonadota > Betaproteobacteria > Burkholderiales > Comamonadaceae > Variovorax > Variovorax sp. PAMC 28711. The sequence goes on from NZ_CP014517.1 coordinate 4,089,958, forward strand.
TAGAAGGTCAGCGTCCGGATGCGCGTCAACCCCATCGCCAGGTTGATGACAAAGAAGGGAACGACCGGCACCAGCCGCAGGGTGAAGAGATAGAAGGCGCCGTCCTTTGCGATACCGGCATTGACCGCAGCCATGCGTTCCCCGAAACGCGCCTGCACCCAGTCGCCGAGCAGCCAGCGCGAAGTCAGGAACGCCAGCGTGGCGCCGATGCTCGACGCGAACGAGATCAGCAGGGTGCCCCAGCCCAGGCCGAAGATGGCACCACCGGCCAGAGTCAGCACCACGGCGCCCGGCAGCGACAGCGCGGTCGCCAGCACGTACACGGCGAAGAAGATCAGCGCGGTTTGCAACGGCTGTGCCGCACGCCATGCCTCCAGCTGCGCTTGGCTGCTCTTGATGGTCGACAGCCGCAGGTACTGCCCGAGGTCCAGCACGAAGAACAGGACGACGGCGAAGGCGAGGGCGGCCACCGCCCACCAGCGCTTGTCTATGCGCATAGGCATGGGCATGGGCATGGGCATGGGCATGACTCGACCACGCCGCTGTGCCAGTCGAGGACGGTGCCGCCGGTGTCGAAAGCAATGGCGCGAAGTTTCATGGCGTGTTGAATAGATGGCTTACGCCGGTTGCAGGACAGCCCCCGGTTATCAGCTTAGACGTGAAATCAACCTGCTTCTTACAGCAGCAAGGTCATCTTGTAAGAATCGGGGGCTTGCGCCGTCCAACCAGCAACACCTCCTTCAACCCGACTTGGCACCCATGCTTCAACGCCGCGACTTCACCTTTCTCACCACCGCGCTCCTGACCTCGCCCTGGGCCATGGCGCAGGCGCCCGCGGCCTGGGCGTCGATCCTCGGCAAGGCACGCGGCCAGACCGTCTACTGGAATGCGTGGGCGGGCGACGAGAAGACCAACGCGTTCATCGCCTGGGTCGGCGAGCAGGTCAAGTCGCGCCATGGCGTGAACCTCGTCCACACGCGTCTCAAGGACACCTCCGAGGCCGTGACCCGCGTGATCGCGGAGAAATCGGCGGGCCGCAACGAAGGCGGCACGGTCGACCTGATCTGGATCAACGGGCCGAACTTCCTCGCCATGAAGCAGCAGGGGCTGCTGTACGGTCCGGTCACGCCGTCGCTGCCGAACTTCAAGTACGTGGACGTGACCCAGAAGCGCTCCAACCTGATCGACTTCACCACGCCGGTCGACGGCCTGGCGGTGCCGTGGAGCCTGGCGCAGATCGTCTTCGTGTACGACTCGGCGCGCCTTCGCAATCCTTCAGAGCTGCCGCGCTCGGCGCCGGCCATGCTGGACTGGGCGCGACGCCACCCCGGGCGACTCACGCATCCGAAGGTCAGCAACTTCCTCGGGTCGACCTTTTTGAAGCAGGCGCTGGTCGACCTGATCGCCGATCCGGCAGTGCTCCAGCTGCCCGCCACCGACGCGAGCTTCGCGCCCGTCACCGCGCCCCTGTGGGCCTGGTACGACCCGCTCAAGCCCACGCTCTGGCGCCAGGGCCAGCAGTTTCCGGACAACGGCTCCGCGCAGCGGCAGTTGCTCAACGATGGCGAGATCGACATCACGATCTCGTTCAACCCCTCCGAGGCCGCGGCCTCGGTCAGCGCGGGCCTGCTGCCGGCCACGGTGCGCTCCTTCACCTTCCGCAAGGGCACCATCGGCAACACCAGCTTCGTCGCCATTCCGTACAACGCGGCACACAAGGAGGGCGCGCTGGTGGTGGCCAACTTCCTCATCGATCCGCAGGCCCAGGCGCGCGCGCAGGACATCCAGTACCTGGGCAACCTGAACGTGCTCGACCTGTCGACGCTCCCGGCCTCGGATCGGGCGCGCTTCGACCGCCTGACGCCGAGTGCCACGCTGCCCTCGGCCGCCGAACTCGGTGCGCCGCTGCTGGAACCGCACGCTTCCTGGATGACGCGCATCGAGGCCGAATGGCAGAAGCGCTACACGCGCTGACGGCGTCCGCCGGCCCGGAGGCACGCGCGCCGCGCCATCTGCTGCGGCTCGCACCGGTGCTGACGGTCGCGGCCTTTGCGGTGCCCATCGCCTGCGGCCTGGTCGGCACGCTGATGCCGGCCTTCGGTTATCTGCCCGCGATCGGTGGCGACCACTGGAGCCTGGACCCGTGGCGCGCGCTGCGCGATGCGCCGGGCTTCTTCACCAGCCTGCAGCTGACGCTGGTCGTCGGCTGGGCCTCGACGCTGATCTCGGTGCTGCTGGCGCTGGCCGCGGCCGGCTTCCTGCACCACCGCGCGGGTGCGAAACGGCTCGGAGCCGTCCTGGCCCCGTTGCTGGCGATGCCGCATTCCGCGCTCGCGATCGGCTTCGCGTTCCTGATCCTGCCGTCGGGCTGGGTGGTGCGCTGGGTCTCGCCGGGCCTGACCGGGTGGACGATTCCGCCCGATGTGGGCACCGTGGGCGCTGCGTCCGGCTGGCCGCTGATCGCGGCGCTGGTTATGAAGGAGGCACCGTTCCTGCTGCTGATGATCCTGGGCGCGCTCAACCAGGTGCGCGCGCCGGCGCAGGTCGCGGCGGCGCGGGCCCTGGGCTACGGGCCCGTGCTGGCCTGGTTCAAGGTCGTGCTGCCGCAGGTGTATCCGCAGATCCGGCTGCCGATCTACGCGGTGCTCGCGTTCTCGCTGTCGGTGGTGGACGTGGCCATCGTGCTCGGACCTGGCAACCCGCCGACGCTGGCGGTGCAGGCCGTGCGCTGGTTCTCCGACCCCGACACCGCGCGCTACTTTCCCGCCGCCGCCGCGGCCACGCTGCTGCTGGGCGTGGTGCTGGCGAGCATCGGCGCGTGGTGGCTGGCCGAACGCTTGGCGCGGCCACTGTTCCGCCGCTGGCTGGAGCGCGGCGCGCGGGGCGGTGCGTCGGTGCCGGCGTCAGGCGTGGTCACCGTTGCAGGTGCTGTTCTCGCTGTGCTCGCCGTGCTGTCGATGCTCGGCATGCTGCTGTGGTCGGTCGCCCGGCCGTGGCGCTTTCCGGATGCGTTTCCCCCGGGGCTGACCCTGGAGACCTGGACGCGCCAATCAAGTCAGCTCGCCGGCCCGGCATGGACGACCTTGTTCGTAGGCGTGGCAAGCACCGTGCTCGCCCTGGTGCTCACGCTCGCCTGCCTGGAGAACGAATCGCGTTCGACCCGGCCGGTGGACCGCACGGCGCCTGCGGTTTCGGCCAGGTCCGCGGTGTCGGCCAGCGTCTGGTTGCTGTACCTGCCGCTGCTGGTGCCGCAGATCGCCTTCCTGTTCGGCCTGCAGGTGCTGTTGATCCGGCTGGGGCTCGATGCGACCGTGTCCGCCGTGGTCTGGGCACACCTGGTGTTCGTGCTGCCGTACCTCTTCTTGTCGCTGGCAGAGCCGTGGCGCGCTTTCGACGCGCGCTATGCGCGCGCTGCGGCGAGCCTGGGCGCTTCACCTTGGCGCGTGTTCTGGCGGGTCAAGCTGCCGATCCTTCTGAAGCCGCTGCTGATCGCGTGCGCGGTGGCTTTCGCGGTCAGCGTGGGGCAGTACCTGCCCACGCTGTTCGCCGGTGCCGGACGCGTCGCGACGCTGACCACCGAAGCCGTGACGCTGTCCGGCGGTGCCGACCGCCGGGTCATCGGCACCTGGGCCGGCTTGCAGGCCTTGTTCCCGTTGCTGGCTTACCTGCTCGCGACCCTGGTGCCGCGCCTGCTGCACGCGCACCGAAAAGGACTCGCATGAACGCACCGCAAGCGCTGCGGCTCGAGGCCGTGTCGATCCGCCTCAACGGCCGCGCCCTGATAGCCCCGCTGGACGCCACCATCGCACCGGGCGAATGCCTGACGCTCATGGGCCCGAGCGGATGCGGCAAGTCGACGCTGCTCAACTACCTTGCGGGCACGCTGCCGCCGGTGTTCGAAGCCATCGGCCGGGTCGCCGTGGGCGAGGTCGACCTCACACCGTTGCCACCCGAACGACGTGGCGTCGGCATCCTGTTCCAGGACGATCTGCTGTTTCCCCATCTGTCGGTCGGCGGCAACCTGGCCTTCGCCATGCCGGCCGCGGTGCGCGCGTCGAAAGAGCGCCGCGCCCGCATCGACGCGGCGCTGCAGGAGTGCGGGCTCGAGGGAACGGCCCATCGCGACCCGGCCACGCTGTCGGGCGGGCAGCGCGCGCGCGTCGCACTCATGCGCACGCTGCTCGCGTTGCCGCGTGTGCTGCTGCTCGACGAGCCCTTCAACAAGCTCGACACGCGGTTGCGCAGCGACTTGCGCGACTTCGTATTCGGCCACGCCCGGCGTCACGGTTTGCCCACCGTGCTCGTCACCCACGACGCCGCCGATGCGCAGGCGGCCGGCGGGCCGGTGATCACGCTGGGCGACGAATGAGCGAATCGACGGGGGCACCCGACGGCGCGCGACGCGCGCAGCAGGTGCGCGCCGCACTGCAGGCCGAGCGTGCTGACCTGGCTGCCTGCCTGCCCGAGCCGATGGCCGACAAGGGCCTCGCGCACTGGCACTTCCGGCTGCCGGGAACCGGCTGGCTCGCGCGCGTGCCCAAGCAGAGCCAGATGGACCTGTCGGCCGACGAGAACCTGGCGTATCAGTCCGCCTGCTTCCTGCGCGCCGCACCGAGCGGTCACACGCCGAAGCTGCTGGGCGTGCTGCCGCCGTCCGCACACCTGCCGCGCGGTGCGTTTCTGGTGGAAGAGATCGTCGGCCGACCGGCGCGCCTGCCGGCGGACCTGCCCGCCATCATGGACGCGCTCGCGGCGATCCATGCGCTGCCCTTGCCACCGAAAGAGGGTCGCCATCCGCTGCTGGACCCTGCCGATCCGCTGCAGGCGCTGCTCCGCGAAGTCGACGCCCAGGCCGTGCACCTCGACGCGGCCGGTCTCGCGCCTGCCAGCCGGGCCGGCATCGACGCCGTGCGCGAACGCGTTCGCGCCGGCACTGCGAACGCCCGCGCAATGCCCAAGCGACTGATCGCGTTCGACGCGCATCCCGGAAACTTCCTGGTTCGCGACAACGGCGGTGCTTTTCTCGTGGACCTGGAGAAGGCCCGCTACGGCATGAGCGCGCTGGACGTGGCCCACGCCACGCTGGTGACATCCACCACCTGGGACGTGGACAGCAGCACCGTTTTGAGCGCGGCCGAAGTCATCGGCGCCTACCGTCACTGGGCGCTGACGCTTGGCGAGGAGGCCGCAGGAGGAGGGCGTGATTGGGTCCTGGCGCGCGCGGCCATGTGGCTGTGGTCGGTAACGTGGTGCGCGAAGTGGCGTGTCCTGTCGCAGCAGCCCCGCCGACCGTCGGCCGACGGCGAGGACTGGTCGGGCAGCATGAGCGAGCAGCAGCTCCTCCGCCATGTGCGCGATCGGGTCGATGACTACCTGTCGACGCAGCAGGTGGCCTTCGTGATCGATGAGCTCGGTGCACTCGACCGTGCGTTTCGGGCCTGATACGCGCCTGCCGATCAGCCGAGCTTTTCAGCCACCGCGCGCGCCAGCGCTTCGACCGACAACGGCGCCGACCCTTCGGCCTTGTTATTGACAGTGAGGTACACCGTGTGGCCTGCTGCGGCAGTGGCCACGATCACGCGGGCCAGCACTTCCCGCGACTCTGCATCTTCATCGACGATGCGATCGAAGGGCGCGTAGCTCGCCTTGGCGTTCTCGTACCCGTAGGCACCGTGGCGCCGGTGGAGGCTCCACCGGCACACCATCGGGCCTGGCCACAGGGCGCGCAGCATCGGCAGCTGTTCCCCGACGGGTGGCATCTTCGCGTGCAAGCCGAGGCAATACGTGGCGCCCGATTCCCGCAGGACCTCGGCAAAGGCGGTCGTGAGGAATTCCGGATTGCGCACTTCGACCGCGATCACGCCGTCCGGCGCGAGTGGCTTCAAGACAGGCAGGGCGCGCAGCATCGTGCGCAGTCGCTCGAGGAGCTCGGGCAGCCGCGCGAGCATCGGCCCCGGAAGCGGACTCAGCTGAAACACCAATGCGCCGAGTTTGTGACCGAGCCCATCGAGCGCGGGTTGCACGAACTGTTCGACCGCCAGCACGGGGTCGAGAAAGGCCGGGTTGGGCTGCTGCCCGCGCCCGTCTTCGCCGCGCACCATCGCGGCCGAAACGAGGCTCGGCGCTTTCACGACGAAACGGAAATCGTCGGGGACTTGTGCGGCATAGGCGGCGAACTGGCTCGCCGAAATCGGGCGATAAAAAGTGCGATCGAGGCTGACGGTGCGCAGCAGCGGGTGCTGCGCATAGGCCGCGAGTCCATGTTTGGACAACACCGATTGCGCGTAGTCGCCGTCCCAGACCAGGCCTTTCCAGCCAGGGAAGAACCACGACGAGGTGCCCATCCGCACCGAGGGCGGAAGCGTGCCGGCCAACGCGCGCTGCGTCTCCCGAGGAGCCGCCGGCTGCACCTTCGCGCCGCCCGCCGTCCCGCTTTTCGCGGCGGTCCCCGCAGCCACCTTCGCAGTGGGCTTGACCGCTGCGGGCACCGGGGCGAGATCGTCGAAGAGGGAGTCCTGCATGGTGGTCACGCATTGTCTTGCAAGCAAAGGCGGAAGGCACAATCCCGCCCATGAAACAGTGGTTGCGCACGCAGGGCGGTTGGTGGCTGGGATGGCTGGCGCTTTCCGTGGCCGGCGCCGTGTGGCTGGCGCGCACGGAGCTTGCGCAGTTGGAAGAGGATTTCGAAACCGATGCGCGCATCGCGCACCGGCTCATGAGCCAGCAGGTCGTGCAGTACGACGCGGTGCTGGCAACGCTCGCGCTGTTGCAGCCCGGTACCGCAGATGCCGCTCGGCCGGAGCAGCGCCTCTCGTCGGTCTACCCATCCATCCTCGCCGTGCAACGCCGCGAGCGCGACGGCGCCTGGGCCGACGGGCCGGACGCAACGGCTTTCACGCAGGCCGAAGCGGCTTCGCTCAAGGCCCAACGTGCCGAGTTGGCAGTGGCCGATCTGCCCGGTGGCCGTTATTGGCTCGTGATTGGCGCCAGCCCGACGAGCTACGCGCTCCAGATCGATCTGGCCAGCACCGTGCCATGGCGCGACTGGCCGATGGACCCGCAGCGCAGCCCGGTGCGCGTCGGGATCGATCACGCGGGCAAGCAATGGGGGGTTCAGCCCGGCCGACCGGCCGCCGGTGGCTGGCATTTCGAGTTCCACAAAGTTCTGGCCTCTGCCAGCCAGCCCTTCGACGTGGTCGCGACGCGCGATGTCGGCTGGCGCGCACTGCCCTGGCGCTGGATCGCCGGTTGGGCGCTCGCGATGGCGGTGCTGCTGTTCGGCGCGAGTGCCTTGCAACGCCAGCGCGTGGCACGCCGTCGCGCGGAAGAACTGCTGCGCCTCGGGCAAGTGGCGAGGCTCAACTCGCTCGGCGAACTGTCGGCCGGGCTCGCGCACGAGCTCAACCAGCCGCTCACCGCCGTGCTCGCCAACACGCAGGCGGCAAGGCGATTGCTGGAAGACGAACCGTTGGATCTGGCGACCGTGCGCGGCGCGATGACGCAAGCCGTCGTGCAGGCCCGGCGCGCGGCCGACGTGATCGGCCGGTTGCGCCGCGTCATCGAGCGCCCCGATGCCGGCGGCGACACCCGCCCGCTGGTGTTGCAAGACGTCGTGCGCGACGCGCTGCACCTGCTCGCGCCCGAGTTCGCGCAGCGCGGCATCGTGCCGCAGTTCGACGCCGGCGCGCAGGCGCCCGTGCGGGTGCAGGCCGAAGCGGTCGCGCTGGAGCAGATCGTGCACAACCTGCTCATGAACGCGCTGCAGGCGCTCGACGCGGTGCCGGCTACCGAGCGGCGGCTTGCGGTGTCCGTCGTGCGCAATGGCGCCGAGGGCGTGCTGACCGTCACCGACACCGGCAATGGCATTTCGCCGGAGGCGTTGCCCCGCCTGTTCGAGCCCTTCTTCAGCACGCGCGAGGGTGGGCTCGGCCTGGGCTTGAGCCTCAGCGAGACGCTGGCGAGCGGCATGGGCGGCAGCCTGAGCGCGGCCAATTCCGCGTCGCGCGGGGCACGCTTCACCTTGCTGCTGCCGCTGGTCGCCGCCTCGGGGAACGCACCATGAACCAGCCGCTGTCGCCGCTCATCCACCTGATCGACGACGATCGCGCCGTGCGCGAGGGCCTTGCCTTGTTGATCGGCACGGTCGGCCTGCGCGTGCAGGACTGGGCCGATCCGCAGGCGTTCATGGACGGCTTCGACCGCACGGGCGTCGGCGCGATCGTGCTCGACGTGCGCATGCCCGGCATCAGCGGGCTCACCGTGCTCGACCGGTTGATGGCGCAGGGCGTCGACCAGCCGGTGATCATGCTGACCGGGCACGGCACCGTCGAGATGTGCCGGCGCGCCTTCAAGTCGGGCGCGGCCGAGTTTCTCGAGAAGCCGGTCGACGACGAGCAATTGCTCGAAGCCCTGCAGCACGCGGTGCGCCAGCATGTGCGCACGCGCGAACGCTCGCAGGCCGACCAGAGCGCGCGCGAACGCGTGGCGCAACTGTCGGAGCGCGAGCGCGAGGTGCTCGGCTTCATCGTCGAAGGGCTGACCAACAAGGAAATCGCGCGCGCGCTCGACCTGTCGCCGCGCACCGTCGAGACGCACCGCGCCAACCTCTTCGCCAAGCTCGACTGCGAGTCGCTCGCGCAGTTGATCCGGCGCTATGCGGTGCTGGTCGACGGCGCCGGCTCCAGAGACCTTCCGTAGTTCTACGCAGGGCAGGGCGTAGCCGTACGAATGGCGGCGCGCGGAAGCAATTTCTACAGTGCATGCAGTCGTCGGCACCCCGCTGGCGCACCTCAACGCTCTCCTGGAGACTTCATGCATTCGACCTTTCGCCTCGGCGGCCTCGCCGTCCTGATCGCCGCTTCTGCCGTGCACGCGCAAACCCCTGCGCCGACCGTCCGCTCCGAAAAGAACATGTCGCTGGCGCTCGCCAACCAGATCGCCGCCGAAGCGGTCGCGGCCTGCGCTGCCAACGGCTACAACGTGGCCGCCACCGTGGTCGACCGCGCCGGCACCGTGCGCGCCGTGCAGCGCGCCGACAACGCTGGACCGCACACCCTGGCGTCGAGCGAACGCAAGGCCTGGACCTCGGCATCGGCCAAAAGCCCGACGCAAGCCATGATGGAAGGCTCGCAAAAGAACGCCGGCGCGGCCAACCTCGTGTACCTTCCGGGCGTGCTGCTGCTGGGCGGCGGCGTGCCGGTGAAGTCGGGCAACGAAGTCATCGGCGCGGTCGGTGTCGGCGGTGCGCCGGGCGGAAACCTCGACGAGCAATGCGCGAACACTGCGATCGACAAGGTCAAGGGCCTCCTCGGGTGACCACGGTCGGCTGGCGCCTCGCGTGCGCGTTGGCGCTTTCGCTCGCCGGGGTCGGCACCGGCGCCGTCGCGCAGGTCGCGCCGACGGTGGTCGAAACCGCGCAATACCAGGGCGTGCAGCAGGCCGCGTGGCGCGGCGATGTGCCGCGGCTCAAGGCGTTCATCGCAGCCGGTGCCGATCTCGAAATGCGCGATGCACACGGCCGAACCGCCGTGCACATCGCGACGTTCGCGCGCCAAGGCGACGCGTTGCGCGTGCTGGCCAAGGCCGGCGCATCGCTCGATCGCCTGGAAGACGATCGCTACGACGCCGTGACGATTGCCTCGGTCGCGGACGATGTCCCGACGCTGGGCGTGTTGCTCTCGCTCGGCGCCAGCGCCCGGCAGACCACCAGCCGCTACGACGGCACCGCCTTGATCGCGGCGGCACACCTGGGCCACGACGAGGTGGTGCGCCGCCTCATCGCCGCGGACGCACCGCTCGACCACGTCAACAACCTGCACTGGACCGCGCTGATCGAATCGATCGTGCTGGGCGCTGGCGGCCCGCGCCACCAGCGCACGCTGGCGGCGTTGCTGTCGGCCGGCGCCAGCACGGTCCTGACGGACAGGCAGGGCAACACGCCCCTGCAGCTGGCGAAATCACGCGGCTACACGGCCATGGTCGAGCAGCTGAAAGCGGCCGGCGCGAAGTAGGCGGGCTCAGGGACAATCGGCCGAAACCATTCCCGAGCCGCCCCATGTACATGCCGCCGCAGTTCAACGCCAAGGATCCCGCGATCGCGCTGGAGCTGATGCGTGCCCATCCGTTCGCCAGCGTGATTTCGACCGACGACGACGGCTTGCCATTCGTGTCGCAGCTGCCGCTGGTGGCAGAGCAGGGCAGCGACGGACAGATCACCATCCTCGGCCATTGCGCCAAGCCGAATCCGCACTGGCGCTCTCTTGAGGCGCGTCCGCAGGCTGTCGTCGTTTTCCTCGGGCCGCACGCGTATCTTTCGCCGACGGTGTACCCCGACCTGGCGCGCGTGCCGACCTGGAACTACCTCGCGGTGCATTGCAAGGTCGAGGCGACGCTGATCACCGACTCGACGGCCAAGGACGTGCTGCTCAAAAAGCTGATCGGCGAACACGAGCCCGCCTACGCGCAGCAGTGGCGCGACCTCGGCGAGGAGTTCCAGCAAAAGATGCTGACCGGCATCGTGGGCTTCTCGCTGCGCGTGACCGATCTGCAATGCAAGGTGAAGCTCAACCAGCACCGGCGCGAATCGCATGCCGCGATGCACGCGCAATACAGTGCCGGTACGCCGGACGAGCGCGCGTTGGCGGTGTGGATGCAGCGCCTCGGCATGCCGGCCACGGCAACGGCCGGAGGGAGCTGACATGCGGATATTCGGACTGGTCGGCTTGCTGGTGGCGGTGCTGATCGTCGGCTTGCTGGTCAAGAAGCAGTTCACCAGCGTGGCCGCACCGACGCTGCCGCCCGGTCCGACCACACCGTCGCCGGCCGGAAGCGTCAAGGACCAGAGCCAGCAAATCCAGCAGCAATACAAGCAGGCCATCGACGCCGCGATGCAGCAGCCGCGCAAGCTGCCCGAAGAATGACCGACGACGACTGGATGCGCCTCGCGCTCGACGAAGCCCGGCGTGCGGCCGCGGCGGGCGAGGTGCCGGTGGGCGCGGTGATGGTGAAAGACGGCGCGCTTGTCGCCACCGGCCGCAACGCGCCCGTGGCGCAACACGACCCGAGCGCGCACGCGGAGATCGTCGCGCTCCGTGCGGGTGCCGCCGCGCTGGGCAACTACCGGCTCGACGGCTGCGAACTCTTCGTCACGCTCGAGCCCTGCGCGATGTGTGCGGGCGCGATCCTGCATTCGCGCCTGGCCCGCGTGGTGTTCGGTGCATTCGATCCGCGCACCGGCGCCGTCGGGTCCGTGGTCGATCTGTTCGCCGAGCCCAGGCTGAATCACCGCACGCGCGTGCAGCCCGGCGTGCTCGCCGGCCCGTGCGCCGAAATTCTGCAAGGCTTTTTCCGGCAGCGCCGCGACGCCGAACGCGAAAACGCCGAGCCGCTGCGCGAAGACGCATTGCGCACGCCGGCCGCGCGATTCGAAGCGCTGGCCGACGCACCCGCTGAGGGTCGCTATGTGCAGGATCTTCCTGTCTTGCAGGGCTGGCGCCTGCATTACCTCGATCACGGCGCCACGGGTCCCGACGTGCCGACGCTTCTGTGTCTGCATGGGCCGGGCGAGTGGAGCTACTTCTTTCGTCACCTGATGGGCGCGCCGGGCGTGCGCTTGCTCGCACCCGATCTCATCGGCTTTGGCCGCAGCGACAAACCCAAGCGCGAGGATGTGCATCGGCTCGCGTGGCACCGCGATGTGCTGCTGGCGTGGCTCGACCGGTTGACGCCGGGGCCGATGGTGTTGATCCACAGCACGGGCGCGTTGGCGCTCGCCGAGCTGCTCGTGGCATCGGCGGCTCATCGCTTCGTCGGCGTGATCGCTTCACCGGACAGCGGCCGCGACGGGGGCGACGCGTGGCGCGCGCCGTTCGGCGATCGCGGACACGAGGCTGCACTGCGGGCGCTCGGGACGGTCGCCCGCAACGTGTCGGGCCCATCGCCCGACCAGGCAGCGGAGCGGATTCGAAACGCGATGGGATACTTCGCCCCGTGACCAAACACATCTATATCTACTCGCCCGCCAGCGCCGTGCGCGACAAGGCGGCATTCAGGCGCGGCGTGGCCCGACTCGAGGGGCTGGGGCATGAGGTCGAGATCGACGAAGCAGCTCTGTCTGTCCATCAACGATTCGCCGGGGACGACACCACCCGCCTTGCGGCCATCGCGCGTGCCGCGGCGAGCCACGCCGACGTCGCGCTGATCTCGCGCGGTGGCTACGGCCTCACGCGCATCCTCGATGCGCTGCCGTACAATGCCCTCACGAAGGCCATCGAGCGCGGCACCGAATTCGTCGGGCTGAGTGATTTCACTGCGCTGCAGAACGCGTTGCTGGCCAAAACCGGCGCCGTGACCTGGGCCGGTCCAGCCGTCGGGGAAGACTTCGGCGCAGAAACCGGCGCCGACGACATCATGGAAGCCTGCTTTGACGATCTGCTGAGCGGGCAGGGCGAAGGCACCGGCTGGCGCATGCCGATGCGCGACGCCGAATTGAAGGTGCGCGCCATCCACGACGCGACGTTGTGGGGCGGCAATCTGTGTGTGCTGGCCAGCCTGCTTGGCACGCCTCACTTTCCGTCGGTCGACAAGGGCGTGCTGTTCATCGAGGACGTCAACGAGCACCCGTATCGCGTCGAGCGCATGCTCGACCAGCTGCGGCTGGCCGGTGTGTTAGGGCGTCAGCGGGCGATCGTGTTCGGCCAGTTCACCGGCGTTCGCAAGGTGCCGGGCTACGACCGCGGTTTCGGGCTGACCACGGTGATCGACCGGCTCCGGTCGTTGCTGAAGGTGCCGGTGTTGGCGGGGTTGCCGTTCGGCCATGTGCCGACCAAGGTGCTGCTGCCGGTGGGCGCGAAAGTCGAGCTGGCCGTGGACGGTCGTGATGTTTTCATGGTCTGGGGGCATCGCCACGCGTCGGGCCATCAGCACGCCGCACACACACCGCACGCACATTGAAAAAGGAGCCCCAGGCTCCTTTTTGTGCTCAGACCGGGAATCGCTGGTGGACCCGCGGACCCATTGTGTGAGGCAATCCGCCCTTGAACAGCCCGTTGATCCTCGTCATCTGGTGGCGAGCAGCGAGCTCGCCGTCGAGTTCACTGAGCACGCTCAACAAATCCTGCCGCAGATACCAGAGCGCTTCCAGATCATCGGCGAAGCGCACGCGCTGAGCGAGACGCTGCGCCGGATGGCCGCCGTAGGCCTGCAGCAATGACAACATTGCCTCGCGAATTCGCGCTGTCTGACGGTCGGTCGACTTTGCCCAGTCGACACCGGGAAATGAAAGAAGCCGAAAGAAACTGCTTGCTGAGACCATGGACGCCGTGGCGAATGCCTGAAGCCTGTGATGCACCTACGGTAATGGCGGCGGATTCGAACCACAAGTGTGGAAACAATTAAACCTGTTCAAAAACAACAATGTTCACGGATATCTTGCAGCAGCGCACGAGCATTGGGTACATTAGTTTTACTTTTGGGGTAGGGGAGTGCAACTGAATCGGCTATTCCCGCGTAGACCCTCAAGCCGGTCGAAAAATCAGGCGCATTCACGGGCAAACAACGGTTGCCAACCGCACAGAAGCCGCGCTTGCCATAATCGATCAGCATTTCCTAACAAATATTTCACAAAATGCGCGCCCAATCCACTGTCGTATTCGCCGATTTGACCGGGAGTACCAGGGTCTTCGAGGCGATGGGAAATGCCCGCGCGACCGAAACCGTGACGCGTTTGATCCAGTGGATTGGCGGCGTCTGCGAAGCGCACAGTGGACGTGTCGTCAAATCGTTGGGTGATGGCGTATTTGCGATATTCCCGGACGGTCCGACCGCCACCGGAGCGGTGCTCGAGATGCAGCGCAACCACCAAAAGCGCTTGCAGGTATGGCCCGCGCCGCTCCGGATGGCACTGCAAATCGGTGTGGCGAGCGGTGAGGTCGTGGAAGTCGACGGCGACTGCTACGGCGATGCGGTCAACCTGGCGTCGCGCCTCAGCGATCTCGCCGGACCGGGCCAGATTTGGGCGACCGATTCGGTCGTCGAACAATTCCGCGAAGGCACGGTGAGGCACCGCAATCTCGGCCCGATCAATATCCGCGGCCGCAACGAAGTGGCCGTGGTCCACCGTATTGACTGGCAGGAAGAAATTACCGAATTTCTCACCATGCCGGCACAGCTCGCACCCACCAAAGCCCAGGATTCTTCATTCGGCCAGATCGAACTCGCATGGCTTGATGTCCGCTCGATGTTTCGGGCGACCGAATTGCCCATCCACCTGGGCCGTGTCGACGATGCCCAATTTGTGGTGAACGACCCCCGCGTGTCGCGTCTGCATGCGCGAATCGAGGTCCGACAAGGCAGCTGTGTGCTGGTTGACGTCAGCACATACGGCACCTGGGTCCGCTTCCACGGGAGCGCGGGGGCCAGCGGCGAAATCGCCTTGCGACGCGAGGAATGCGTGCTTCATGGCAGCGGTGAGATCGGCCTGGGCGCACCGCTGAGCGATTTCAGCGCGCCGACCATCGCTTTCAACACGACCGGTGGCAACGTGCTCCTGTCGCGCCGCGACGCTCGCTGAGCGTACTTCCTGCAGTGGATGCACCATCTTTGCCTCTGATACGGAGGCGCGCGCCACGGTGGGCGCGCTGGCTACTGGGGCTCTTGTGCCTGCTTGCGTTGCTAATGCTCGGACCGATCGGCGTGCTGGCCTCCGGCAACCTGGACCTGGATACGCCCTGGCACATGACGAGTCGCGAGAGCACCGGGCAGGCGCCCGACCCCTCAATCGACCGCGGTGCAGTAGTGCAGGTCTATGGCGCCAGGATCGTGCGATGGCGAGGTGCTTTTGGCATTCATCCCTGGATCGCGGTCAAACGCGCCGGCGCGGAGCGTTACACCGTTTATCACATCGTCGGCTGGCGGGCCCGTCGCGGCGGTGATGCCATGGTCACCAGCGAAGTGGCCGCACCCGACATGCTTTGGTACGGCGCCTACCCGCAGTTGCTTGTCGACCACCGAGGCGCCCAGGCAGAAGCCATGATCGAGCAGATTGAAATGGCCGTGGCGGGCTACCCTTGGCGCGGGTCGTACCGCCTTTGGCCCGGCCCCAACAGCAACACCTTCGTGGCCTGGGTGGCGCGACAGGTGCCTGCCCTTCGATTGGACCTGCCACCCACAGCGATCGGCAAAGACTATCTGGGTGCGACCACCTTCATCGACCGTGCGCCCAGCGGCACAGGCTGGCAGTTGTCGCTGATGGGGCTGGCGGGTGTGACGGTGGCACGCGATGAGGGCTTGGAATTGAACTTGTTGGGGCTCGGCTTCGGCATCGACGTCGACGATCTGGTTCTGAGGTTGCCCGGTTTTGGACGGCTCCCGTGATGTCGTGCGCTTGCGCCTGGTGGCAGACATTCGAAAGCAAGGGAAGGGCGATCGGGCGGCACGGCGGTTTGGTGCTTTCCCGCGCAAGAGGGCCCAGACGTCAGCACACCCTCAAAGGACATCTACTTCGCGTTGTCACCAGTCCGCCGCGCTTCCAGGTGCGCAGCGGTATCAGCCGCACCCATGCTCCGGGCCAATTCCAAAGCCGTCAGCCCGTCTGAGCTCTTGATGTCGATGTCGATGTCGACGTCTCGCGCCAGCAGGCACTTCACGATCTCGAGCCGGTTGAACATGGCGGCAAACATCAATGGTGTTTTGCCGCCCGGCGGCGCGAAATTCATTTGCGCGCCATGTGACAGCAACAGTTCGACGATCTGCAGAGAGCCCTTGTAAGCAGAGGCGCCCAGAGGCGTCTGCGCCATGTCGTTGTATCGGTCCGGCTCGGCGCCAGCTTCCAATAGAACCTTGGTCGCCTCGGCATGGCCGTGGTAAGCCGCAAGCATCAGCAGGGTGTCGCCCTTGTGGTTGCTCATATTGGGCGGTAAGCCCTTCTGGAGCAAGCCGGCAAGCGTCTGCGCTTCGCCGGTGCGCGCAAGCCGGAAAACTTCCTGCGCGAACTCGATGAACTCTTGATCAGGCAGCGCAGGGTTGTTGCTCGTGTTGGCCATCATTGTCTCGCGGCGGTGAGCACGCAGTAATCGTTTGCTTGGTGGCGCAGCGGCGGAGTGTTGCGGCGCACCTCGTCATTGTGGGTCGATTGCACTGGCAGGCAAACGGCCCCAACTTCGCCAGTCATAATTTAACATAATATACATTGTATTATTTCAAAACGATCCGACTTGGACCGCCACCGGCGCTGAGCTGGCGCAACATGCCGCTTGATTGATTGCCCCCGTCAAGCGCATCCCTGTGCCGATAGGCCAACGGTCTTCGAGGTCCGCGGGCCCAACTGCGAAATCAGTGAATACTTCAGCACTAAAGCGCATCAACAAAGGCAATGCGATGTGAAAAACTTCCTTGTTTACAGGGGGGCGAAGGATAAAGACACACTACATTACATTTGATAAAAGAGACTCTTAACCTCCATGCCAGAAGCCTTAGCCGCAGTCGAATACCTCACAATTTTTGGATTGACGCCGGGACGGCGTCCAGGTCGGGACGACAGCTCCTTCGAGGCCGACTCATGAAATTCGTGGTTCTTCAGGACATAAACGGGCGCTGGTACTGGGAGTTGCGACAGATCGCTGGCCCGCCGGTTGCGCGATGCTCTCTGGGTTTCAGCACTCGCGAAGGCGCCATCAGCGATGTTCGGGCCGTCCGCGAACGCGCCCCCCGATGCCTGATCTTCGACCCGCTGGGGAACCTCGAAGCCGAAAAGAAACACGGGGGATTGTGATGTGTAACTATAATGGGTTACATGAGTACCAAACCAGACATGTGGCACGGAAAGCCGGAACGCGAAGACCGGACCACCTCCTATCAAACGCTCGATGCGCAGCGCCCCAAGCGCCAGAAGTCTGTCTGGCCGATGATCGGACTGCTGCTCGTGCTGATGTTCGGCTTCCTTTGGGCGATCAAATCGATCCTCGGCTGGTAGATAGTAAACAAATGTGTCTGGGCGTGCTTGAAGTCACGCGGCCTTTTTACGCTTGCTGCTGACAATTGGCGCATGACTGCTCCAGACGAACTGACCGATACCGAACTGCTCTCACGGGCACACAAATGGCGTCGCCACGCTTTGCAGGGCGCTGCCGGCGCGAGGACCCACGCCAACGCGCACGAAGCGGAAGTGCGCAAACGGTTCTCCGGCCAAACGACGGTATGCGGATTGCTTGAGCCCATGCGTCCGGCGCCACGTCGATCCTTCTGGCGCTTCTGGTCCTGAAGCCTTTGCGGATGCGGTACTAGGTCACGATCCTCCGGAAATCTGATGCATCTAATTGGACGTGCGCAGCGTCTATCAAGGATGTCTATTGAATTGCTTCACCAACTCGCGACGGCGCGCCTTCCGCACGTTGTCGATCGCCCGGAAGATATCGACGCGGTCCAGGTTCTGGTCATGGCGGGTCACGTCAAAGCAGAAATTTCGCCGCTGATCCGTGACATCGATGGCAGCCGCCCGCGCGCCGCCTCCGTGCTGGAAATCACCTCACTGGGTCGCCGCATGCTGCGGACCTTCCGGTTGCGCGCCGGTTAGGCGCCTGACATCACCATTTGCCGTCGCGCGGCACCGGCTGCGGGTTCGCCGAAGGCGGCGCCGTCGGGAAAGCAGTGCCCGGACTGGCCGGGCGTGCCGCCGGCGCGACGCGCGACACCGTCGACAGCATCTGGATCGCATCCGGCCGGTTGCCGCGCTGGGCGAAATCCAGCGCCGTCATCCCCTGCTCGTTCTTCATCGTCACATCAGCGCCCTCCTCCAGCAGCAACTTGACACTGGCAGCAGAGCCGTACATCGCCGCCATCATGAGAGGCGTCGTGCCGTTGGGCGACTGGGCGTCGATGAAGGCGTTGCCATCGAGCAGCTGCTTGATGATGTCGGTATGCCCGCCTGTGGCCGCGTAGTGCAGCGGCGCCCATCCGGGCTTGTTGATATCGGCATCGCGCTTGAGCAGCTGGGTGACCAGGTCTTTCTGGCCCTTGAGCGCGGCCATCATCAGCGGGCTTTCGTCCTTCGGATTGCGCCCCTCGACATTGGTCTTGGGCGATTCGATGAGCACCTGGATCACCCGCGGCGAGGGCTCGCGCATCGCAAGCAGCAGACCGGTTTGACCGTTCGAATCCTTCACGTTGGGATCGAACCCGCGATTGATGAGGTCCCGCACGCCGCTGGCGTTGTCGCTCCGAACAGCCCGAAAAAAATCGTCGGTGGGCGTTGCATTGGCTGAAATAACGGTCGCTACGACAAGAAGATAGAGCGATTTTTTGAAGTAATTTGTCATGATTGAACCCCTGCAAAAAGGGTCTCGAAATTGTCGCTCGTCACCTTGGCGATGGCCTCGATAGGGATCTGTCGGAGCTCGGCGATCTGTTTCGCAACGAACGGAACGTAGGAGGGATTGTTCGTCTTGCCGCGGTAAGGCACCGGCGCCAGGTACGGACTGTCGGTTTCGATCAACATGCGATCGAGTGGAACAAAGGCCGCCACGTCCCGCAGATCCTGCGCTTTCTTGAAGGTCAGGATGCCTGAAAAAGAAATGTAGAAGCCAAGATCGAGCGCCGCGCGCGCCACCTCGGCCGTTTCGGTGAAGCAGTGAAAGACGCCGCCCGCCGCGCCTGCCCTGCCGTCTTCGCCCTCCTCCTTGAGGATGGCCAATGTGTCCGCCGACGCTTCGCGGGTGTGGATCACCAACGGCTTGCCCGTCTGCTGCGCGGCGCGGATGTGCACGCGGAAGCGGTCGCGCTGCCATTCCATGTCGGCGATGCTGCGACCGCCCTTGCGTTCTTCCATCTGGAAATAGTCCAGGCCGGTTTCACCGATGGCGACGACTTTCGGGCGCGCAGCCAATGACACCAATCCTTCGACAGTGGGCTCGGCGATGTCTTCATTGTCGGGATGCACGCCGACGCTGGCCCAGAAGTTGTCATACCGGGCGGCCAGCGCCTGCACCTCGTCGAACTCTTCGAGCTTGGTGCAGATGCAGAGCGCCCGATCGACCCGGGCTTCGACCATGGCGGCCCGGATTTCGAGCATCCGGTCTGCGAAATCGGGAAACGTGAGGTGGCAGTGGGAGTCTGTGAACATGCGTCGCGTGCAGGCCGCGCGCGAGGCGGGGCCGCTCAGATGGTTTGGGTCGGACGGTCGGAGGCCAGGGTGCCGCCAAGCGCTTCTTCGATGCGCGCCTTGAGCTGGCGCGATTTTTCGTCTGCAGGAAATCGGATACCGACGCCGGGCGATCGGTTCCCGGCGGCACGCGCCGGCGTGATCCAGGCGACCTTGCCGGCGACCGGATAGCGCTGCGGGTCATCCGGCAGCGTCAGCAGCACATAGACGTCGTCGCCGAGCCGGTATTCGCGCGACGTCGGGATGAAGATGCCGCCTTCGGCGAACAGAGGGATGTAGGCCGCATACAGCGCGCCCTTTTCCTTGATGGCCAGCTGGATGACGCTCGGGCGCGCAGGCACGGGAGCAGCGGCAGGGGAACCAGGGACGACAGGTGTATTCATGGGCGGTGTGCGGCCGAGTTTAGGGTGGTTCGCGCCTCGCTCACAAGCGCCTCGAGCATCAGGCCGGCGTTGAAAGGGTGATCTGCGGTTTTTGCCGCATTCGCCAGCGATTTCGACCAGCGCGCAAGCGCCAGATTCGACGGTGCCGCGGGCAGATCGGCCTCGGCGAAAAAGCGTGGCGCAGCGCCCTGGCCGACCGCCATGAGGTCGTGACAGACCTTCTGCAACGCATCGATCGCCTGCGTCGGCGCGTGATCGGCCAGCGCCCCGACGTCGCCACGCTGCATCGCCTTGGGCAGCAACGCCCAGGCCTTGGGCGAGCGCCCGCTCTGTGCCAGACGCAGCGCATCGGTCGGACGGCCGCCTGCCGCGCGCAGCAACGCGACGGCGTCCGCGTCCGGCACGCCGTGTGCCACCAACCAGGCTTGTGCCACCGCAGGTTCCGGCCAGGGCATCGTGAAACCGAGACAACGACTGCGGATCGTCGGGAGCAATTGCCAGGCGGCTTCGCTCGCCAGCACGAAACGCACGTCGCCCACCGGCTCTTCCAGCGTTTTCAGCAAGGCGTTGGCCGTGATCGTGTTCATGCGCTCGGCCGGATAGACCAGCACCACCTTGCCGCGCCCGCGCGCGCTGGTGCGCTGCGCAAACCCGACCGCCTCGCGCATCGCCTCGACGCGGATCTCGCGACTTGCCTTGCGCTTCTTGTCGTCGATGTCGGCCTGCGACTTCTCGTCGAGTGGCCAGCCGAGATCGATCATCGCGACCTCGGGCATCAGCACGCACAGGTCGGCATGCGTGCGCACGGCGATCGCATGGCAGCTGGCGCAATGGCCACACGCCGTGTGGCCGGCGGTCGGCTCCTCGCACAGCCATGCAGACGCCAGTGCCAACGCGAGTTCGTACTGGCCCAGGCCCGACGGTCCCTGCAGCAGCCACGCGTGACCGCGCTGGCGCAGCAGGTCGGCCAGCGGCGCGTGCAGCCAGGGCGACAGCGGCGGCGCGCTCATTGCGTCACCGCGCCGCGCTGGCGCAAGGCAGCTTCGATCTGGTGCCAGACCTGGTCGCGCGCCTGGCTCGCATCGATGCGAACGAAGCGCGGTGCATCGGCGGCACGGGCCGCATACCCCGCGGCCACGTTGCGAAAAAATTCGACCGGTTGCGACTCGAACTTGTCCGGCACGCGGGCCCCGGCCAGGCGCTCGGCCGCGATTTCGGGCGCGAGGTCGAACCAGATCGTGATGTCGGGCTGGAGCAAGGCATCGGGGTCGGCCGGGCGGCCGCCCTGCACCCAGCGCTCCAGGGTCGACAGCACGTCGGCGTCGAACCCGCGCCCGCCGCCCTGGTAGGCGAAGGTCGCGTCGGTGAAGCGATCGCACAGCACCACGTCGCCGCGCGCCAGTGCGGGCTCGATCACCTGCACGATGTGATCGCGGCGTGCCGCGAAGACCAGCAGCGATTCGGTCAGCGCGTCCATCGGCTGTTCGAGGATGAGGCCGCGCAAAGTTTCGGCGAGCGGCGTGCCGCCCGGCTCGCGCGTGCGCGTGACTTCCCGACCCTGCGCCCGGAACAGTGCTTCGAGCGCGTCGAGGTGACTCGACTTGCCGGCCCCGTCGATGCCTTCGAGCGTCAGGAAGAGCCCTGCCGTCACTGGCCGCCCCGCTGGTATTTGTTGACCGCGCGGTTGTGCGCATCGAGCGACTCGCTGAACTGGCTGGTGCCATCGCCACGGGCCACGAAATAGAGTGAGCGGCTGCGCGCCGGCTGCACGGCGGCCAGCAGCGCGGCCTTGCCGGGCATCGCGATCGGCGTGGGCGGCAGGCCGGGGCGCGTGTAGGTGTTCCAGGGCGTGTCGGTCTGCAGGTCGCGCTTGCGCAGGTTGCCGTCGAAGGCCGCGCCGAGTCCGTAGATCACGGTCGGATCGGTCTGCAGCGGCATGCCGACGCGCAGCCGGTTCGCGAAGACCGAAGCGATTTCCGCGCGGTCGTTCGCCTTGCCGGTTTCCTTCTCGACGATGCTGGCCAGGATCAGCGCGTCGTCGGCCGATTTGAGCGGCAGGTCGGACGCGCGCGCCGCCCAGGCCGCCTCGAGCTTCCTGTCCATGGCCCGCATCGCCCGCTGCAGCACCGCTGTATCGGTCGAGCCCTTGGAGTACGTGTAGGTGTCGGGGAAAAAGCGGCCCTCCGGATGCAGGCCCGGCTTGCCGAGCTGTGCCATGAGCGCTTCGTCGGTCATGCCGACGGTCTCGGGCTTGAGCTGCTCCGCCTTGGCGAGGGCCGCGCGCACTTGCCGGAAGTTCCAGCCCTCCACCAGCACCAGGCTGCGTGTCGCCTCTTCGCCGCGCACCAGCACCGCCAGCAGCGTACGCGGCGTGAGGCCGCGCTCAAGCTCGTAGCTGCCGGCACGGATCTGGCGGTCTTGCCCCGAGAACCGAAACCACCAGTAGAGCAACTGGGGCTGCACGGCGGTGCCGGTGTCGGCCACAGCCTGCGCGATGCCGCGCGGCGTGGTGCCGGGCTCGACCGACAGGTCGACCGACGGCGCGGGCAGTTTCAGTGGCTGGTTGACCCACCAGAGCGCAGCCGCCCCGCCGCCGAGGACGACCAGCGCGGCGAGCAGAAAGAGGGTGAGGGAGAAGCGGCGCACGTGTGAAAAGCGGGGAGGCCCTGCAGACCGAAAGGGACGGGGCCGGCCATGATAATTCAGCGATGACCGCTGCGATCTCTTCCCTGCCCTTCCACGGGGTTGCCCCCCTTTCCCACCTCGGCGTGATCCAGGCCGTCGGCCCCGATGCCGCCAGCTTCCTGCATGGCCAGCTCACCCAGGATTTCGCCCTGCTCGGCGCCGGCGAAGCGCGGCTCGCGGCGCTTTGCACCGCCAAGGGCCGGATGATCGCCAGCTTCATCGGCATCCGCCCCGAAACCGAACAGATCCTGCTGGTGTGCAGCCAGGACATCCTCGCCGCGACGCTCAAACGCCTGTCGATGTACGTGATGCGCGCCAAGGTCAAGCTCACCGACGCCAGCGAAGCGTTCGCGCTGTATGGCGTGGTCGGTACCGCGTTGGCCGACAACGGCATCGACGCAGCGGCGCTTCCGGGCCTGCGCACGGCCGTGGGCGACGCCAGCGTGGTGTCGCTCTACCCGGCCGATGGCGTTCCGCGTGCGCTCTGGATCGCCCCCGCGGGCAGCGCCGCGCCGACGGGCGACACGCTCGATGTGGCAACGTGGCGATGGAGCGACGTCCGCAGCGGCATCGTCACCTTGACCACGCCGGTGATCGAAGCCTTCGTGCCGCAGATGCTCAACTACGAATCGGTCGGCGGCGTGAGCTTCAAGAAAGGTTGCTATCCCGGCCAGGAAATCGTGGCGCGCAGCCAGTTCCGCGGCACGCTCAAGCGGCGTGCGTTCCTGATGAAAGCGAGCGCGCCCGTCACCGTCGGGCAAGAGGTATCCGGCGCGGGGTCGGACGAGCCGGTCGGCACTGTGGCGCAGTCGGCTGCAGCGCCCGACGGCCAATGGTCGGCGCTCGTCTCGATGCAGATCGCCGCACTGGACGCCGGCGGTCTTCACGCAGGTGACGCGATGCTCAGCGTCGAGCCCTTGCCCTACCCGTTGCTCGAAGACATCTGACCGACGAGCGACCGCTGCATCTCGATGTGCGGAATGCCGGCTTCCTCGAAGGGCTCGCCGACCACGGTGTAGCCGAGGCGGCGGTAGAACGACTCCGCGATGCGCTGCGCGTTCAACGCCACGAGCCGGTCGCCGCGCGCCCGTGCAGCATCTTCGAGCGCATGCAGCACGGCGGCGCCATGGCCGCTGCCCCGCAGCAGGCGATGAACGGCCATGCGACCGATGTGCGCGACACCGTCTTCCGCGGGCAGCAGCCGCCCGGTGCCGATGACCTGGCCCAGCCGGTTGCGCGCCACCGCGTGCAACGACACCGCGTCGTGCTCGTCCCACTCCAGCTCTTTCGGGATGCGCTGCTCCTCGATGAACACGGCGCGCCGCAAGGCACCGGCGGAATCGCCGAGCGTCGCCCAGTCGCCGGTGCGCACCTCGCACAGCGTCTGGCCCACTTCGTAGTCGGTGAACATGTCGCGCAGCGCCTGCGGCACGGGCCGCGGCGTCTGCGTGGCCGGATCGGCGAAAACGTAGACCAGTTCGCAGGTCACGAGCAGCCCGTCGCCGCGGAACAAACCGCCGTGGAACACGATGGACGAGTTGCCGACGCGCACGCATTTCATGCCGACGTCCAGCACGTCGTCTACGCGCGCCGATGCATTGAATTCCACCGTCGCCTTGCGCACATAGAGGTCGCCTCCGAGCGCGAGCATCGCTTCTTCGTACGGCAGCGCCAACGCACGCCAGTAATCGGCGATGGCGGTGTCGAAGTACATCAGGTAGTGGGCGTTGAAGACGATCTTCTGCATGTCGACTTCGGCCCAGCGCACGCGCAGGCGATGAAAAAACCGGAAGTCGTTTCGTTTTTCAGGGGGGGTGTCGCTCATGGTTTCAGGGCCTCGGTGAGTGCGGCGGCGGCGTGCGCCTGGGCCGTCAGGGCTTCGGGAATGGCCCGACCCATTTTGACGAATTCGTGGATCACGCCACGGTAGATTTCAAGGTCGACCGCCACGCCGGATGCGCGCAGCTTGTCGGCCCAGGCGATGCCTTCGTCGACCAGCGGATCGCACTCGGCCAGGCCGATCCACGCGGGAGCGATGCCCTCCACATCGTCGGCCAGCAAAGGCGCGAAGCGCCAGTCGTCGCGGTCGGCGGGTGTGCGAACGTAGCCGTCGAAAAAGTAACTGATCAGCGCTTCGGTCAGCAACGGGCCGTCGGCGAAGATGCGATGCGACGCGGTGTCCTGATGCGCTGCCATGCCGGGATAGAACAGCAGTTGCAAGGCGATGGCGATGTCCGCATCGCGCGCCATGATCGCGCTGCTCGCGGCCAGCGTGCCGCCCGCGCTGTCGCCGCCGAGCGCCAGCCGCGCCCCATCCAGGCCGAGCGATGCGCCCTGCTTCGCGACGAACTGCACCGCGTCCCACGCATCATCGGACGCGGTGGGAAATTTGTTCTCTGGGGCGAGCCGGTAGTCGACCGAGACCACTGCGCAGCCGCTCTTCAAACTCAGCGAGCGGCACAGCGTGTCGTGGGTCCGGATGCTGCCCACGGTGAAACCGCCGCCGTGGAAATAGACCAACACGGGCAATTCGGCGGCCGACGGCGCGTAGAGCCGCGCCGGGATGGCATGGCCGTCGCGCGCGTCGATGGCGAAATCCTCCAGGCGAGCGATGGCAGGCGTCGCCACCTCGAGCACGCCGGCCCCCTTTTCGTAAGCGGCCTTGGCCTCTGCCGGCGTCACCGCGTTGAGCGGTGGATGGCCGGCGCGTCCCATGCGCTCGACCACGCCAGCCATCTTCGCGGTCAGCGGCGGCATGCAGCGGCGGCCGGGACGCGCACCTGCGCCAGGGCTGTGCCAAGGGCGACAGCGATGAGGGTTTTTTTCATGGGCAAGACAGTCTCCTCTTGTTAGATTGGGCGATTCGAATCCTACCGCCCACACGCGCGCACTGCTCCATGGCCCTCATCCAGTACCTCACCCAGATCCAGTTCGAATTCGGCGCCATCAAGCTGCTGTCCGCCGAGTGCGCGCGCATCGGCATCCATCGCCCGTTGATCGTCACCGACGCCGGCGTGCGCGCTGCGGGCGTGCTTCAGAAGGCGCTCGATGCGCTCGGCGATCTGGACGTCGCCGTGTTCGACCAGACCCCGTCCAATCCGACCGAGGCGTCGGTGCGGGCGGCCGTCGAGGTCTACCGCGCGAACCGCTGCGACGGCCTCATCGCCGTCGGCGGTGGCTCCGCGATCGACTGCGCCAAGGGCGTCGCCATCGCGGCCACGCACGAGGGCCCGCTCAAGACCTACGCGACCATCGAAGGCGGATCGCCGAAGATCACCGACGCGGTCGTTCCGCTCATCGCCGTGCCCACCACCAGCGGCACCGGCAGCGAAGTGGCGCGCGGCGCGATCGTCATCGTCGACGACCACCGCAAGCTCGGTTTCCACAGCTGGTTCCTGATGCCCAAGGCCGCGATCTGCGACCCTGAACTCACGCTCGGCCTGCCGCCGAAATTGACCGCCGCGACCGGCATGGACGCGATCGCGCACTGCATGGAAACCTTCATGTCGGCCGCCTTCAATCCGCCTGCGGACGGCATCGCACTCGACGGGCTCGAGCGCGCCTGGTTGCACATCGAACGCGCGACCAAAAACGGCCAGGACCGCGAGGCGCGGCTCAACCTCATGAGTGCATCGATGCAGGGCGCGATGGCGTTTCAGAAGGGCCTCGGCTGCGTGCACAGCCTGAGCCACAGCCTGGGCGGCGTCGATCCGCGCCTGCACCACGGCACCCTGAACGCCCTCTTCCTGCCCGCCGTGATCCGCTTCAACGCGGGTGCCGAATCGGTCCAGAAAGACCGGCGTCTTCAACGCATGGCGCAGGCCATGCACCTCGACGGCGCGGGCGATCTCGGCGATGCGATCCGCGACATGAGCGCGCGACTCGGCTTGCCCAAGGGGCTGGCCGAAGTCGGCGTCACGCGCGACCTGTTCGAGAAGGTGATCGACGGTGCCATGGCCGACCATTGCCACAAGACCAATCCGCGCCTCGCAACGCGCGACGACTACCGCGAGATGCTCGAATCGGCGATGTGAAAGCGGCGCCGATCAGCCCGCCGGCCGCGGCCCGAACAGGATGATCGCCATGCCGAGCAAGGTGACGCCAGCGCCCACCGCGTCGGTGAGCGTCGGCCGGATGCCGTCGACCGACCAGAGCCAGACGATGGCCACCGCCACATAGACCCCGCCGTAGGCCGCGTACACCCGGCCCGCCGCCGCGGGGTGCAAGGTGAGCAACCACGCAAAGAGCGCGAGGCTGAGGCCCGCCGGCAACAACAGCCAGGCCGATCGGTCCTGTTTGAGCCAGAGGTACGGCAGGTAGCAGCCCACGATTTCGGCGAGCGCCGTGAGGATGAAGAGGGCCAGGGTCTTGAATACGTCCATGGGCGGATTGTGTTCGAGCGCAGTGCGCCCCATCATCCGTACCCGAAGGACCTCGCATGACCACCCTGTCGGAAGCTGCTTTCCGCCGCAAGCCCGTGCTCATCGCCGGCGCGGGACCCGTCGGCCTGACGCTCGCGATGGCGCTCGCGCGCCAGGGCGTTGCCGTGCGCATCGTCGAGAAGGCCGCGGAGCGCACCGACAAGTCGAAGGCACTGGTGCTGTGGCCGCGCACGCTCGAAATGCTCGATGTGCAGCGCTGCGTGCAACCCTTTCTCGATGCCGGTGTACCGGCCGTGGGCGCCCGCATCCTGGCCGATGGCAAGGTGCTGGTGCATGCCAGCCTCGCCACGGCGCGCACGCCCTATCGCTACGCGCTGATGATTCCGCAGAGCGACACCGAGCGCCTGCTCGAAGCGCAGCTCGCACGGCTCGGTGTGACGGTG
The DNA here is from genome assembly GCF_001577265.1 of Variovorax sp. PAMC 28711. Classification (NCBI taxonomy): domain Bacteria; kingdom Pseudomonadati; phylum Pseudomonadota; class Betaproteobacteria; order Burkholderiales; family Comamonadaceae; genus Variovorax; species Variovorax sp. PAMC 28711. The sequence goes on from NZ_CP014517.1 coordinate 4,117,004, forward strand.
GAGCGGCGAGTCGAGTTCGTGTCGTTCGTGGACGATGGCGAGGGCATTTCCGCGGTGCTGCGACACGACGACGGGCGCACCGACACGGCGGAGGCCGCCTGGCTGGCCGGCTGCGACGGCGCGCACAGCACCGTGCGGCACCAGCTCGGCGTGCCCTTTGCAGGCCACACGCTGCCGTCGGGCTGGCTGCTGGCCGACGTGCAGCTCGACGGCGACGTGCCGCGGGACGAGATCACGATCTGCTGGACGCCCGACGGCGTGCTCGCTGTTTTTCCGATCCGCGGCAACCGCTTTCGCGTGATCGGCGACATCGTGCTCGACACGGTCACGCTGCCCGACGTGCAGGCGCTGCTCGACAGCCGCGGCCCGCCGGGCCTGCGCGCGCACGTTGCGGTGTGGCTCGCGCACTTCACCATCAACGAGCGCAAGGTGAAGGACTACCGCCACGGCCACGTGTTCCTCGCCGGCGACGCGGCCCACATCCACAGCCCGGCGGGCGGCCAGGGCATGAACACCGGCATGCAGGACGCGATCAACCTCGCGTGGAAGCTGGCGATGGTGTGGCACGGCCGCATGGCGCCGACGCTGCTCGACAGCTATTCGGTGGAGCGCAGCGCGATCGGCGACCAGGTGCTGCGCAACGCCGGCAATATGACGGCCGTCGCCATGATTCGCAACCCGGTGCTCCAGGGCCTGCGCGATCTCGCGGCCGGCACGCTGGGCCAGGTGCCGGCGCTCAGGCAACGGCTGGTCGACCAGCTGACCGAGCTCGACCTGCACTACCCCGACAGCCCGCTGACCTCGGCGCCACGCGGTGCCTCGCGCCACCCGGCCGGCGGCGACCGCGCACCCGATGTCGCGCTCGCGTGCGATGCGCCCGGCGTGGCGCGCCTGCACGACATCCTCGCCACCGGCCGGTTCGCGCTGTTCTCCGTCGGGGCCGACGCGGTTGCAGTTCCGGAGGCGTTGAAGAACATCGCGCTCGCAGCGCATGCAAGCAGTGCAGACGGCTACGAGGCGGATCATGTCTATCTTGTGCGGCCCGACGGCTACGTGGCGATGAGCACGCGGCCCGAAGACGCGGGCAGCCTGGTGGAAGCGCTCGACCGCTGGGCGCGGGGAAATCGACGCTCCTGACGCATCGGCGATAGACACCAATGCCAGTACATGAGAGATTGGCATTGTTTTCATCTTCTGCATCGTCGCCGATTTTCGCGGGTACGCCTCTTGCGTAAATAAAGGCGTTGGCATCTTGTATGCCCTTTTTTGGAGCATTTATGAAATTGATTTCATTCGTTGCACGACGTGCACTCCTGGTGCTTGCCGCCGTGGCGGCATCGGCTGCTTCGGCCGCCGACCCGAACACGCTGGTCGTCGGCATGTACCGCCCGACCCTGTCGCTCAACCAGGCGCTGAACCCCGACTACACCAGCACGGTGACCGGCTCGCAGGTGTTCGCGAGCCTGCTGCGCTTCGACGCGCAGGGCAAGCCGCAGCCATACCTGGCGAAGTCATGGAGCTGGTCAGCCGACCAGCGCACCCTCACGCTGAAGCTGGTCGACAACGCGCTCTTTCACGACGGCAAGCCGCTGACGTCGAAAGACGTGAAGTTCTCGCTGATGACGGTCAAGGGCCTCTCGGGCAAGACCTCGAAGTTCAATTCGATCACCGAGGTGCGCACGCCCGACGCCTTCACCGTGGTGGTGCAGCTGGACCGCCCGGCGCCTTCCATCGTGCTGGCGATGTCGAGCCCGTTCCTGCCGATCCTGCCGGAGCACGTCTACGGGCAGGGCAACATCCGCATGAACCCCGCCAACACAACGGGCGCGGTGGGTTCGGGCCCGTATAAGCTGGCCGAATTCAAGGCCGGCCAATACGTCGCGCTGGAACGCTTCGACAAGTTCTTTCTGGGCCAGCCGAAGCTGCAGCGCATCGTCTTCAAGGCGGGCTCCGACCTGCAGACGCTGGTGCTCGGCCTCGAGCGTGGCGAGATCGACATGATCCCGTACATGTACGACTGGCGCCTCATCAAGCGGCTGTCGGCGGACAAGCGCTTCACGATGACGTCCGAAGGCTACGGCGGCATCGGCCCGCTGAACAACCTGATGTTCAACCTGCGCCACAAGCCGCTCGACGACGTGCGGGTGCGCAAGGCCATCGCCTATGCGATCGACCGGCCTTTCATCGCAAAGGCGCTGCTCGGCGGCGTGACCACCGTGGCCCTGAGCCCGCTGGCGCCGACCACGCCGTTCTACACAGACAAGGTCGAGAGCTACCCGACCGATCTGAAGAAAGCCGCCGCGCTGCTCGATGAAGCGGGCCTGAAGCCGGGCGCCGACGGCATGCGGCTCAAGCTGACGATGCACTACCCGCCGGGCAACGTCGACTATCACAAAAACGGTGCCGAATACATCCGCGCGCAGCTGCGCAAGGTCGGCATCGACGTCGATGTGCGCGCCACCGATTTCGTGAGCTGGCTGAAGGCCACCGGCAGCGGCGACTTCGACATGACGATGGTGTCGCTCTTTAACTTCGGCGACCCGGCCTTCGGCGTGGCGCCGCAGTACTCGTCCACCAACATCCAGCCGCTGCCCTACGCCAACAACGCTAACTACCGCAACCCGGTGGTGGACGACCTGCTCGATGCGGGCTCAGTGGAAATCGATCCGCTGAAGCGAGAACGCATCTATGCGCAGTTCCAGAAGATCGCGATGGACGAGCTGCCGATTCTGCCGTTGACGGTGCTCAAGTACCAGACCGTTATGCGGAAGGGTCTGGTCGACCTGCCCGCCGGGTTCTGGGGCACTGCAGCGCCGTTTAACGACGTGCGGTGGACGGCGAACGCCGCCAACTGATTGCCCACGGCATGAGCGCCATCTCCTTCATTGCCGGCCGGCTGGCAAACGCGCTGAGCTTGATCGTCGCAGTGCTGCTGTTCAGCTTCCTGCTGATGCATCTGGCGCCGGGCGATCCGGCGCTGGTCATCGCCGGCGAGTCGGCCGACGCGACGACGCTGCAGGAAGTGCGGCGCCTCTACGGCTTTGACCAGCCGTTGCTGCAACAGATGACGACTTACCTTTGGCGCGTTGCGCATGGCGACCTGGGTCAGTCGTACTTCTTCAATGCGCCGGTCGCGCAGCTGGTGATGGAGCGCGTGCCGGCCACGCTGCTGCTCGTCGGCTCGGCAATCACCATCGCGGTGTTGCTCGGCACCAGCCTCGGAGTGGCCGCCGCCTGCCGGCCGCGCGGGCTCACTAACGCGGGCATCACGGTGCTGTCGGTGGTGGGCTTCGCGGCGCCGGTGTTCTGGACCGGCATCGTGCTGGTGCAGATCTTCGCGTCGCACTGGCCGGTGTTCCCGGTGAATGGCATGCGCGACGTGACGCGCCCGCCGACCAGCGCACTGTCGGGCGCGCTCGACGTGCTGCACCACCTGGTGCTGCCCACGGTGTCGCTCGCCTTTTTCTACCTCGCGCAATACAGCCGGCTCTCGCGGGCGACCATGCTCGAGGTACTCAACGCCGATTACATCCGCACGGCCCGCTCCAAGGGCCTGCCGGAGCGGCTGGTGATTTTCCGTCACGGCTTGCGCAACGCCATCCTCCCTGTGCTGACGGTGCTCGGCCTGCAGGTCGGGCAGCTTTTCGCCGGCGCGGTGCTGGTGGAAGCCGTCTTCAACTGGCCCGGTCTCGGCACGCTGGCGTTCGACGCGATCCTCCAGCGCGACACGCCGGTGCTGCTCGGCATCCTGCTGTTCTCGGCCGTGATCGTGGTGCTGACGAACATGGTGATCGACGTGCTCTACCGGCTCATCGACCCGCGCATGGGCAGCGGCATGAAAGGAAAGACGTCGTGATCGCCGACTCCCTCGCGACCGTCGCGCCTTCCTTGACGTCATCTACGTCCACATCGCAGCCCGCTGCGCGGAGCCGGCGTGCACGCGAAGCCCTGCGCATTTTCTGCCGCAACATTCCCGCACTGGTCGGGCTCGTGCTGTGCGTGTTCATCGTGGGCGCCGCGGTCTTCGGCCCTTCGGTGTACCAAGTCGAACCCTTCGAAACCGTCGCAGCGCCGCTGCTCGCGCCTGGCGAAGAGGGCGCGCCGTTGCTCGGCACCGACTACCTCGGCCGCGACCTGCTCGCCGGGCTGATCCACGGTGCGCGCGCCACGCTGCTGGTCGGCGTGTTTGCGACGCTCATCGCCATGCTGCTCGGCGTGGTGGTTGGCGCGCTGGCGGGCTACTACGGCAACCGGGTCGACCGCATGCTGATGCGCCTCACTGAGTTCTTTCAGGTGATGCCGCCAGTGCTGCTGGCGATGGTGCTGATCGTGTTGCTGAAGCCGACCCTGCTGGTGCAGGCGGTGGCCATCGGCGCTGCGAGCTGGACCAGCGCGGCCCGCCTCACGCGCGGCGAGTTCATGCGCATTCGCCACCTCGACTACGTGGCCGCGGCCCGCACTATGGGCGCCAGCGACGGCTACCTGATCTGGCGCGTGATCCTGCCGGCCGCGCTGCCGCCGCTGGTGATCTCGGCCACGCTGACCATCGGTGCCGCGATCTTGTTCGAGAGCGGGCTGAGCTTTCTCGGCCTCTCCAACCAGAACGTGATGAGCTGGGGTTTGATGATCGGCGGCAATCGCCCCTACATGCTCGACGCCTGGTGGGCGACCACCCTGCCCGGCATGGCCATCTTCACCGCGGTGCTCGCCATCAGCCTCGTCGGCGACGGCCTGAACGAAGTGCTCAACCCCCGACTGCGCCAACGATGAACGCGAACGAACCCCTGTTGTCGGTGCAAGGCCTGAACCTGGTGCTCGACACGCCCGCCGGCGCCAAGCAGATCCTCTACGACATCAACCTCGAAGTGCGCGCCGGTGAAACGCTGTGCCTGGTCGGCGAGTCCGGTAGCGGCAAGAGCATGACGGGCCTTGCCCTGCTCGGCCTGGCGCCCGCGGGCGCCCGCATCACGGCGCGCAGCATCCGTTTTGCAGGCGAGGAGATCGCCGGGCTTGACGGCCAGCGCATGCGTTCGCTGCGCGGGCGTCGCATGGCGATGATTTTCCAGGAGCCGATGAGCGCGCTCAACCCGCTGCTCACGATCGGCCTGCAAATCACCGAATCGCTGCGGCAGCACAGCATCGTGACGCGCGCCGAGGAACGCGAGCGCGCCGAGGCGCTGCTGCATTCCGTCGGCATTGCCGACCCGGCGCGGCGCCTCGACGCCTATCCGCACCAGCTGTCGGGCGGCATGCGGCAACGCGCCATGATCGCGATCGCCCTGGCCGCGGAGCCGCAACTGCTGATTGCCGACGAGCCGACCACCGCACTCGACGTGACGGTGCAGGCCCAGGTGCTCGACCTGCTGAAAGACCTGCAGCAGCGCCTCGGCACCGCCATGATCCTGATCACGCACGACATGGGCGTGGTGGCCGACGTGGCCGATCGCGTCAACGTGATGTATGCCGGGCGCAAGGTCGAAGACGGTCCGTTGCGCGACGTGCTCTCGCCACGCGCGCATCCCTACACGCGGGCGCTGGTGTCGTGCATGCCGCGCCAGCACGCGGCACCGGCCGGTCGGCGGATTCCGCTGCCGGAGATTCCCGGCGTGGTGCCCTCCACCGCGGCGCTGCCGCCCGGCTGCGCGTTCGCGCCGCGCTGCCCGCAAGCCGAACCGGATTGCGCGCGCGGCGTGCCGCCGATGCACCGCCTGCAACCCGACCACACCACCGCCTGCTGGCGACAACACGAAGGAACGCTGTGACGACGACGGCCACTGACGACACGCTGCTCGAGGTCACCGACCTCGCGGTGCACTTCCCGCTGCCGCGTTCGCGCCCCTTCGGGCCGGTCGCCACGGTGCGCGCCGTCGACGGAGTGAGCTTCAAGGTGCGACGCGGCCGCACTTTCGGCATCGTCGGCGAAAGCGGCTCGGGCAAGACGACCACGGCCCAGGCCGTGATGGGCCTGGTCGGCAAGACGCGTGGCACGGTGCACTTCGAAGGCACCGCGCGCGACGGCCTGGCGCCGGCGGCGCAGCGGCTGCACCGGCGCGGCTACCAGATGATTTTCCAGGACCCGTTTTCGTCGCTGAACCCGCGTCTGCGCGTCGACCAACTGGTGCGCGAGCCGCTCGACCTGATGGACGTCGGCGCCGCGGGCGAGCGCAAGGAGCGCGTCGCCGCCATGCTCGACGCGGTCGGCCTGCGCGCCGACCAGCACGCGCTCTTCCCGCACCAGTTTTCCGGTGGCCAGCGCCAGCGCATCAGCATCGCGCGTGCGCTCGCATCGAACCCGAAACTGGTGGTGTGCGACGAGCCGGTGTCCGCACTCGATGTGGCGATCCAGGCGCAAATCCTCAACCTGCTCGCGCGCTTGGAGGACGAACTGGCGCTCACCTATCTTTTCATTTCGCACGACCTGCACGTGGTGCGTTACCTGTGCGACGACATCGCCGTCATGTACCTCGGGCGCATCGTCGAGCAGACGCGCGCCGACGCGATCTTCGAAGCGCCGCTGCACCCCTACACCTGGGCACTCGTCTCGGCGATTCCAGGCAACGCACAACAGGCCGGTGGCCGCGCACGCGTGACCTTGCGCGGCGATCCGCCGAGCCCGACCGAACTGCCCACAGGCTGTCGCTTCGCAGCGCGCTGCCAGTTTGCCGAGACGCAATGCCTCGCGTCCGAGCCGCAGCTGCGCAGCATGCCGGGCGATCGCCTGGTGGCATGCCATCGGGTCGACGCCGATGGCATCGGCCCGCAGCATCTCTTTTTTAACGCCCCGGAGCCTTTGCCTTGCCGACCGAAGAACTGATCCTGAACAAGCTGGAAGGCCTGGCCGATGCTTTCAACGGGCACGACGTCGACGCCGTGCTGACTTTCTTTGCGGACGATTGCGTCATGGAACTGCCGCAAGGGCCCGAGATCTGCGGAAGCCGTTTCGAAGGCAAGGCCGCCGTGCGCGCCGGCGTGGCGTCGCGCTTCGAGGGCTTGCCCGATGTGCGCTACGACGACGCCACGCATTGCGTGGTCGGCCAGCAAGGCATCTCGCGCTGGACCATCTCGGGCACCACGCCCGAGGGCGAACGCATCGCTGCCAACGGATGCGACTTCTACTTTTTCGATGCCGATGCACGGGTCGTCCGCAAGGACTCGTACTGGAAAATCGTCCGGAAACAACCTTAGGAAGCGAACACGGCATGAACAAGAAGACCCCCGCTCCAACAACGCGCAACGCCAGTCGCCGCCCCGCCGCAGTGGCCTCGGTGCAGGAAGTCGCGCGCCAGGCGGGGGTGTCGCCGGCGACGGTATCGCGCGCGTTCAATTCGCCGCACCAGCTGAACCAGGACACGCTCAAGCGCGTGACCGCCGCCGCGCAGGCGCTGCGCTACCAGCCGAACGGCGTGGCGCGCTCGTTGCGACGCAGCCGGAGCATGGCCATCGGCGCGGTCATCCCGTCGTTCCGGCACGGCTACTTCGGCAGCATGGTGGAAGGCTTGCAGGTGGGCTGCCGCAATGCCGGCTATTCGCTGCTGATCGCCACGTCGGACTACGACGAGAAGAAAGAGCTCGACGCGGTGCACGCCATGGTCCGGCAAGGCGTCGACGGGCTGGTGCTGGTCGGCGTGCAGCGCGACCCCGAGCTGGCGGTGTTGCTCGAACAGAGCGGCCTGCCCTGCATCGTGACCTGGTCGTACAGCCCCGACGTCGCCTGCATCGGCTTCGACCACCAGAAGGCGATGGACAACGCGACGCGGCATCTGCTGGACCTGCGGCACGAGCGCTTCGCGGTGATCATGGCCTTCTTGCGCGTCAGCGACCGCGAGCGCGACCGCCTCGCCGGCATCGAGGGCGCGCTCGCAGCACGAGGCCTGCCGCTGCCTGCCGATCGCATCGTGTTCGCGGGCGGCAGCGGCCTGCAGGATGGCCGCAATGCCATGCGTGCCGTGCTGCAGCAGCATCCCGACACGACCGCCGTGATCTGCGCCAACGACTTGCTTGCAGCCGGCGCACTCATGGAATGCCGCACGCAGGGCATCGCGGTGCCCGAGCGAATGTCCATCACCGGCTACAGCGACCTCGAAGTCGCGGCAGCGATGGACCCGGGCATCACCACGGTGAGCACGCCGTCCGAAAAGCTCGGCCTCCTGGCGGCCGAATGGCTGGCCCGCAAGCTCGCGGGCGAGACCGTGATGGAACGCTGCGAACTCGAGACCCAACTCATCATCCGCGGCAGCACCGGGCCCGCCGCATCAACTGCACGAACAGGCACACCATGAATTCAATCGACACCGAAGACTTCATCACCCCGCGTTACGACGTGGCAATCGAAAGCGACGTGCGCTACGGCGAAGCGGTCGTGGACTTTGGCACGACACCGCGCACGCGGCCACTGCTGCTCGACATCTACCGTCCCGTCGGTGCACCGGACGTGGCCAGGCCCGCGCTCGTGCTGGCGTTTGGCGGTGCGTTCCACCGCGGCTCGCGGCAGACCGACATCGTTCAGGAAGACGGTCACGAGAACACGCCGATCTCGGGTTACTGCCACGAGTTCGCGCGACGTGGCTATGTGTGCTTTTCCATCGACTACCGACTCACGCCTGAAGACCCGCAACCCGGCACCACGCCGCTCTTGCTGAACCCGATGGGCATCAGCCGCGACCGGATCGATTTCGTGCGCCGAATCATGGGCTTGCCGCCCTCGACGCCCGTGATGATCGCCAACGCGATCGAAGCGGCCATCGACGACATGGGGACGGCCATCGACTGGGTGCACGCCAACGCGCAGGCATTGGGCGTGGCGCCGGACCGCATCGCCGCGGGCGGCTTCTCGGCCGGCGCCATGATGGCGCTCGCAGCCGCCTACGGCCAGAAGAGCCCAGCGGCGGCCGTGGTCGCGCTGTCGGGTGCGATGGGCATCGCCGAGATGCACAAGTACATCGTCGCCGCGGACGCGCCGCCGGCCATCCTGTTCCGCGGCGCGAACGATTTGCCCGGCATGGGCCCGATCAACGACGCGCTGCATCTGCACATGCAGACCCTCGGCGTCGACCACGAGAGCTACATCGTCGACGACGGCTCTCACTTCTATCCGGCCTGCGCATCGATCACTCCCGTCGCAGGCACGCACCATGCGAGCGTCGAGGATGCGATCGCGCGCTTCCTCGCCACGCGCATGGTCGCGGCTCCAGGAATCGCTGCGTGACGACGAGGGCGACGCAGCAAGTGCCGACCGCAGGCGCGGGCCCGCTCGCTTTCGGCAGCCGCGACCTCGTCGCTGCGCTGGGCGTGGTCGTCATCTGGGGCCTCAACTTCGTGGCAATGAAGTTCTCGCTGCGCGACTTCACGCCGTTCCAGCTGGGCGCCGCGCGCTACGTCTTCGCGGCGTTGCCGCTGGTGCTGCTGGTCAAGCGCCCCCAGTTGCCGATGCGCTGGCTCGTCTACTACGGGTTGGCGCAAGGCGTGGGTCAGTTCGGCCTGCTGTTCGTGGCGCTGCAGGCCGGCATGACGGCCGCGCTGGCGTCGGTCGTGATGCAGACGCAGCTGTTCTTCACCACGCTGCTCGGCGTGGTGCTGCTGCACGAGCGCATCGGCGGGCCGCTGCGCATCGGACTGGCGCTGGCCGCCATCGGATTGGGCTGCTTCGCGCTCAACTTCGTCGGTGGTGGCGCGGCCGGTGGCACCACCCTGCTCGGCCTGCTGCTGAATCTGTGCGCTGCCGCGATGTGGGGTGTCTCGAACATCATCACGCGCAAGGCGCAACAGTCGCACCCGCACTACGACGCGCTCGGCTTCGTGGTGTGGAGCAGCCTGGTGCCCATCCTGCCCTTCGTGGCGATGAGCCTGCTGTTCGATCCGGTCGCGGTGCGCTGGCAGTGGCTGCACGCGAGCGTCGGCGCGTGGCTGGGCGCGGCGTATCTGGGCTGGGTCGCCACGATCCTCGCCTACGCGATGTGGACCGGACTTTTCAAGCGCCACCCGGCAAATCGCGTCGCGCCCTTCAGCCTGGGCGTGCCGGTGGTCGGCCTCGCGGCCGGCATGGGCCTGCTGGGCGAAACCATCACCGCGTGGCAGTGGGCCGGCATCGCCTTCGTGGTCGCCGCGCTGGCCGCGGTGATGTTCGGCGGCCGCCTTTCCAACACGAATTTCTTTATCCGGAGATCGATGTGAACGTTGCAAGAAGTCTTTGTATGGCCCTTGGGCTGGTGCTGTCGGCAGGCGCGGTCCAGGCGCAGGCGTTTCCCGACAAGCCGATCAAGCTGGTGGTGCCGTTCCCGGCGGGCGGCGGCACCGACATCGTCGCGCGCAAGCTCGGCGAGCATCTTCGGCAAGACCTCGGCCAGCCGATCGTCGTCGACAACAAGCCCGGTGCCAGCGGCAACATTGGCGCCGACAGCGTTGCCCGGTCGTCGCCAGACGGCTACACGCTGATGCTGACTGCAGCACCCTTTGCCATCGCGCCGGCGGTGTTCAAGGGCCTGTCGTTCGACCCGGTGAAAGACTTCGAGCCGGTGGCGCAGATCGCGATCGTTCCCCTGCTGCTGGTGACGCGGGCCGACTCGCCCATTCGTTCGGTGGCCGACCTGATCGCGACTGCGAAGAAGTCGTCGGCGCCGCTCAGCTACGCGACCTTCGGCAACGGCGCGCCGCCGCACCTCGTCGGCGAACGCATCCAGGCCCTCGGCGGCTTCAAGCTCACCCACGTTCCGTACAAGGGCGGCCAAGCCGCGCTTCCGGACATTCTTTCGGGGCTGGTCGACGTGGCGATCATGGATGTCGTCTCGATGACGCCGCTCATCAAGGCCGGTCGCCTGCGTGCGCTGGCCATCACCGGATCGAGCCGCTCGCCGGCGCTGCCCGACGTGCCGACGCTGACGCAAGCCGGCATCCCGTTCGACACGGTCGGCTGGTACGCGGTCTTCGCGCCGGCCAGGCTGAGCCCCGCCACGGCGGCGCGGCTCAACGCGTCGATCAACAAGGCGATGGCGCAGCCGGACATGCAGCGTCTGCTGATCGATGGCGGCGCCATCCCCGTCGCGCCGGCACCCTCGGCCGCCGAGTGGCGCGCCGCCTTCGCCGACAACGTGAAGGTGTGGGGCGAAGTCGCCCGCACCAGCAACATCACGATGGACTGACGGGCACCCGATGACCGAATCGATGAACCCCCTGGAGGCCCGACTCGTGGCCGGTGGCGGCACGGTGCAGCGCGACATCGTCTATGGCGATGGCCAGGTCGGCTGGAGCGCGACAGGCGGCCCGACCACGCGCCCGCTCGCGATGGACGTCTACCTGCCCGCAAGGCATGACGACGTCGCACGACCTGCGCTCGTGATGGCGTTCGGCGGCGCCTTCCACCGCGGCTCGAAGGAAAACGACAGCTTCGGCGCGGAAGCCGGCAACACCTCGGTGGCGGAGTACTGCCTGCGGTTCGCGCTGCAGGGCTACGTCGCTTTCTCGATCGACTACCGCCTCGTCCCCGAAGACCCGGCACCCGGGGCGACACCGGTCATCGGCTCGCCCGACCAGATCCCCACCTCGCGCATCGACGTGGTGCGCCGGTTGATGGCGCTCGACCCTGCCACGCCCGACATGCTCTGGCGCGGCATCGAAGCGGCGAGCGACGACATGGCGAGCGCGGTGCAGTTCGTGCACGACAACGCAACGTCATGGAACGTCGATCCGGCGCGGATCGCGATCGGGGGTTTCTCGGCGGGCGCGCGCACCGCGCTCAACGCGGCCCTCGGCGAAAACGCACGCGTCGCCGCGGTCGTGTCGCTGTCGGGTTACGTCAGCCCCGACGACATGGCGCGGCATCTGCAGACGGCGCCCAACGGCCCGGCCGTGTTGCTGGTGTACGGCGACGAAGACCTCGAATACGTGCGCAAGGGCACGCCGCAGATGGCCCGGGCGATGTGCGACGCAGGCCGGTTGTGCGAGGTCGCGTGCGTCGGCGGATCGGGGCATTTCTATCGGGCCGAGGCGGCAGTGCGCGCGGTTGGCGACGCGGGTCCGGCAAGCCGTCGAACGGTGCAGCAGACCTTCGAGGATTTCCTCGCACGGCACATCGGCCCCGGCGCACCGCAAGCCGCTCAGAGCGGCAGCACGTCGCCGATGTCGTCGCCCTGAAGGCGCTCCGCCAGTTCGTCCGCCAGCCGCTCCGCCTCGCGCGCCGCGCGGTCCCACGCGGTGATGCGCGCCTCGGGATCGTTCGCGTAGTGGATGAAGTCCTTGCGGTCGGGCAGCTTGGCATGGGGCAGCGTGCGGATCCATTCCGGGTCGGGCGCCAGCACCACCATGCGATCGAGAAAGCCGGTGGCGCGATGCCGCCACTTCAATCCCTTGTCGAGCCAGCCCGGCACCACCGCCTGCTGGAAATGCGGATACAGCACCAGGCCCGCGTCGCGCGGCGTGTAGTCCAGGTGCAGGTGGTAGTCGGTGATGCCGCCGTCCCAGTAAGCGCCGCGCGGGCCGCCGGGAATGTCGTGAACCGCTTCGAGCAAGAAAGGGATCGCGCATGAGGCCTGCAGCGCGAGGTTGAAGTTCGCGTCACTCAGGTCGAACTGGCGCGTGCGGAAATCGCGCGTGTCGAACGGCAGCGCAGCGCCGGGCGTGGAAAATACGCAGCGTTCCAGCCATGCGCCGAGGCTCTTGCGGTGCACGCTGTTGGTCGCGAAAGCGCCGAGGTAGCCGACCGGCGTGCGCGCCCTGCCCTCGCGCCCCAGGATGTGCCGGCCACGCGAGGTGACCACGTGCAGCCGGTAACGCGGATGGTTGAGCACTTCGCCGACGCGCCCGCGGTAGAACGACGCCAGGTTGGCCGCGAAGCTCTGGCTGACTTGCCGCGCGGTGAGCCGCTTTTGCCCCGCCGGCAGGTCGTAGCGCTGCCGGACGTAGTCGTGTTCGAGGCGCTGGAACGCCGCCACCGGGTCGTCGAGGCAGGCCGTGGCGAGCCGCCAGGCGCCGATGGAGGCGCCCACCAGATCGACCGGCTGGCTCGAGCGCGGCAGCCAGTCGCCGAACAGGAAGCGATCGATGGGACCGAGGATGAGGCCCTTCGGCCCGCCCGCCGCGCCGGGGATGGTGCGCACGTCCTTGGGCTGCAGGCCGTGCGCGGCAATGTGTTTGCGTGCCGCGGGGCCGGCGTAGATGCGGAGCGCTTTCATGCCTTGTCTCGAAGCCGTCCCAGCGCGATGGCGTTGGCCGCGGCGGTTGCCCGGAAGCCGTCGCCGATGCGGCGGTCCCCGCCCACCGCGAGCCAGAAAGCGGATGCTGCATCGCATGCCTCGTGCCAAACGGCGCGTTGAGACGGCAAGGGCAGCGTGGGCTCGAAGCTGTGCCGCGGCACTTCGCCGCCACCCAACGGCGCGTACCGCATGGGGAGCATGTCGTACATCGGCGCGAGCGCCAGCCGCCCCGCTTCCGGGCGAAAACTCAGATTGCCGGCATGCATGTCGGTGTTGGCGATGAGTCTGCCGAACCACCAGAGGCGCTGCACGCGCAGCAGATCGTCGTCGTTCACGAGCTTGAGCGCAGCCAGTCGGCTGGCGAGGTGCGGCCAGTCCATCGGACTGTCGCCAAGAAAAGTGGCGTTGAGGATGTCGAGCGCGCACAAGGGGCTGCGGCCGGCATCGCCGTGGCGGTCGAAGCGCTCGACCTCGAGAAAGGTGCGCCCGCCATGCATCACGATGCGGGTGCGCGCGCTGACGATGCCGGGCATCGCTTCGGCATGCGCGGCGGCGAGGTGCTCGCACACGAGCAGATCGGACCAGCGACGCACGGCTGCCGAATCGTCGGCGCCCGAGAACTTGACCAGCACGTGCGGCGTGGCGCTGTCGGCCAATGCACGCTGCGCGGTGAACTTGGGGAACTCCCCGCCGGCGCTGGACCCGACCACGCCCGCCGCCACGGCCTGCTCGGCGAGTTGGAGGTAGCGCGCGCCCAGCCCACGCGGCGCCAGCGGCGCCAGAGGATTCGCTCGCGTCGCCAGCCATTGCTCACAGGCGACGTCTCCGAGGATGAGATTGCCGCTGAGGTCGGTGCCGCGCTGGCTCAGCGCCACCAACACATCTTCGTCGCTCCACGCCAGCGGGTTGGCGGGCACACCGAGCGTCTGCGCCTGGACCTGCGCGAATTGACGGCCCATGTAGCCCTGCGGCCGCATCTGGTGCAGCGGGTACGGCAGGCCGTCCCACCAACCGTCTCGTGCCTCCTCCGGCACCGGCCAGGCGCTGTCGGTCAGCGCCATCCAGCTTCCTTCCGGGCGCACGGGCGACAGCTGCGAGAGTGTGCTCACCTGCCCGCTCGCGTCGACGGCGTAGAGCGGCCATGACATGGCGGCACCGCGCACCGCACGCGGCAGCGCATAGCGCGTGCGTCGCGCAGCGCCGGCGCGCACCACAGGAGAAGGAAGCCGCTGCAGCAAGCGATGCAGTGTCGGCACGCTGACCTGGAGCACCGCCGCCAGTTCACCCGCGCTGGCCGGGCCGCGCGCCAACGCCGCCTGGAGCTGATCGGGATTGGCGGCGGCAACAGCTGGCATCTGAAGTGAGAAGATTCTTGAAAAGATTAATTTTACTTAATCTCTTTCAAATCAACAACTTCTATACGTCTTGGACCACCAAGAGAGAAGATTCTCGATTACTTTTTCAGACTCTGCAGCTTCGCGAACGCACTCGCCATCTGCCCCGCAGGCTGCGGCGAGTTGTCGCGCCGCGCACCCTGTTGCTGGCCGCGGCCGGCGCCTTCGAAGCGGTTGTCGCGCGGGCCGTCGCGGCGGGCCGGCGCAGCGTCGAGCTTCATCGACAGGCCGATGCGCTTGCGCGCCACGTCGACTTCCATCACCTTGACGCGGACGATGTCGCCGGTCTTGACGATCTCGCGCGCGTCTTCCACGAACTTGTTGGCGAGCTGGCTCACGTGCACCAGGCCGTCCTGGTGCACGCCCAGGTCGATGAACGCGCCGAACTGCGCGACGTTGCTCACCGTGCCTTCGAGGATCATTCCCTCGACCAAATCCTTGATGTCTTCCACGCCGTCGTTGAAGCGCGCCACCTTGAAGTCGGGGCGCGGATCGCGGCCGGGCTTTTCGAGTTCGCCGAGGATGTCTTTCACCGTGATGACGCCGAACTTCTCGTTGGCAAACAGCTCGGGCTTGAGCGTCTTGAGCATGTCGGCGCGGCCCATGAGCTCGGCGATGGGCTTCCCGGTCTTGACGATGATCTGCTCGATCAGCGGATAGGTTTCGGGGTGCACGCCGGTCACGTCGAGCGGATCGGTGCCGCCGCGAATGCGCAGGAAACCCGCGCTCTGCTCGAAGGCCTTGGGGCCGAAACCGGTCACGCCGAGCAATTGCTTCCTCGTCGCGAACGCGCCGTTGGCTTCGCGCCAGCGCACCACCGCCTTGGCGACGCTGCCCGACAGGCCCGACACGCGGCTCAGCAGCGGCACGCTGGCCGTGTTGAGGTCGACGCCGACCGAGTTCACGCAATCTTCGACCACCGCGTGCAGGGTGCGCGCGAGCTCGCTCTGGTTCACGTCGTGCTGGTACTGGCCGACACCGATCGCCTTGGGATCGATCTTCACGAGTTCGGCCAACGGGTCTTGGAGGCGGCGCGCGATGCTCGCGGCACCGCGAAGGCTCACGTCGACATCGGGCATTTCCTGCGAGGCGAGTTCGCTGGCCGAATAGACCGAGGCACCGGCTTCGCTCACCACCACCTTGTCGATGGCCATCGGCGGCGCACCGGCCTGCTCGGCCATCTTGCCGAGCAGCTTGATGAGGTCGGCCGCCAGCTTGTCGGTCTCGCGGCTGGCCGTGCCGTTGCCGATGGCGATGAGGTTCACGCCGTGCTTGGCGCACAGCTTGCCGAGCGTGTGCAGCGAGCCTTCCCAGTCCTTGCGCGGTTCATGCGGGAACACGGTGGCGGTCTCGACCAGCTTGCCGGTCGCATCCACCACGGCCACCTTCACGCCGGTGCGGATGCCGGGGTCCAGCCCGAGCACCACGCGCGGGCCGGCCGGTGCGGCCAAGAGCAAATCGCGCAGGTTGTCGGCGAAGACCTTGATGGCGACCTTTTCGGCGTCTTCGCGCAGCCGCGTGAAGAGATCGCGCTCGGTCGAGAGACTCAGCTTCACGCGCCAGGTCCAGGCCACGCATTTGCGGATCAGGTCGTCGGCCTTGCGGCCCGAATGGCTCCAGCCGAGGTGCAGCGCAATGCGCCCTTCGGCCACCGACGGCTTGCCGGGCTCGGGTTCGACCGGCAGCACCAGCTTGGCATCGAGCATGTCCAGCGTGCGACCGCGGAACACGGCCAGCGCACGGTGCGACGGCACGCGGCCGATCGGCTCGTCGTAGTCGAAGTAGTCGCGAAACTTGGAAACGTCGACGTTGTTCTCATCCTTGCCGGCCATCAGCGTCGACTTGAAGAGCCCTTCGGCCCAGAGCCACTGGCGCATCGACTGCACCAGCGCAGCGTCTTCGGCCCAGCGCTCCGAGAGGATGTCGCGCACGCCGTCCAGCACTGCCGGCACCGTCGAGAAGTCGGGGCCCGGCTTGCCGTCGTCGAGCGTCGTGGCGGGCTTCAAGAACGCCTGCGCTTCGATGGCGGGATCGAGCGTCGGGTCGGCCAGCAACTTGTCGGCGAGCGGCTCGATGCCGAACTCGCGTGCGATCTGGCCCTTGGTGCGGCGCTTCTGCTTGAACGGCAGGTAGAGGTCTTCCAGCTCCTGCTTGGTCGGCGCGAATTCGATGGCGGCGCGCAGCTCCGGCGTGAGCTTGCCCTGCTCGTCGATGGCTTTGAGCACCGCGGCGCGGCGGTCTTCGAGCTCACGCAGATACGAAAGGCGCGCTTCGAGTTCGCGCAGCTGGATGTCGTCGAGGCCGTCGGTGGCCTCCTTGCGGTAGCGGGCGATGAAGGGCACCGTGGCGCCCCCGTCGAGCAGCTCGATGGCCGCCTTCACCTGGTGCTCGCCGACCTTGATCTCGGCCGCGAGCTGGCGAATGATTTTCTGCATGTCTGGAGCGCGTCCCTGTGTCGAAGCGCGGGAGTTTGCCATAGGGGCGCCGCCCCGCTTTCACGACACACGTCAGGCGGCGCGCACACCGATCCGCACGATTTTGGCGATCGACGGAACGCCGTCGCTGTCGATCGCAAACACCATGTAGTGGCCGGGCGGCAGCACGTTGTTGGTTTCGTCCACATTCAGCGTGACGCTGCTGCCACTCTGCGTGAAGGGCACGTTCAGGAAGCGCTGGTCGAAATTGATCGAATGCGTGACCGAGCCGGTGCGCACCAGGTTCACGCGCTGGATGGGTTTCTGGCTGACCACGCTCATGCGGTAGGGCGTGCCGAGCGCCAGGTCTTTGGGAGCGCTCAGGATCGACGGGCGCGGCAGGCGCTGACCGCTGCCGTCCTTGGCGAAGAGATAGGGCGGCGAAAAGATCTCGGCGTTCAGCTGGATCGCCGGTCCGGGCGCGCCGCCACCGGCCACCAGCACGGTGGCGTCGGGCAACAGCAAGGCGGTCGAGTGGTAAAGCCGGTAGTTCACGGCCGAGGCGCCGATGGTCCATTTTTCGGTGCGCGGATTCCAGATGTCGGCGGTGTAGCCCGCGTTGGGCGCGGCATTGGCGGACGGCGAGCCGCCGGTGTTGAGCACCTGCCCGTCGGCCAGCACGGTCATCGTCGCCCAGATTTGATGGGTCGGACCGATGCCATCGACCACTCTCGACACCGGGGCGGCGCCGTTGATGTCGAGCACGGCCGCCGTGCCGTCGGCGCCGCCGACGAGCACCTTGCCGCGGTCGTACATCGCGTGGGGCAAGGTCCAGTCGGTGGCCACGGGCAGCGTTTGGGGCAAGACCCGCAGGGCGCCGGCACCGTTAGGGTCCAGCTCATGGAGCTGCGCGCTGCTGAACGCGATCACCTTGCCGCTCGGAGCGACATAGCTGCGCGGGTACGCCGCGCCATTCGGGTACCGGGCGTTGGTCATCTCCACCCAGCCGGGGCCCACGCCGTTGTAGACCTCCGTTTGAGGCACGCTTCGGCCGTCGGCGTCGTAGCCACCCATCACCATCACGCGGCCGTCGGGCAGCGTGGTGAGAGTGTCGTACCAGCGCGCGTAGTTCATGGGCATGCCCGCCGCGACCATGGTCTGCGTCGTTGCATCGAACAAATTGACGTCCCGGATGCCGCGGTTCACCAGAATGCCGCCGCTGCCGTTGGGCACCTTCTGCCCGCGGATGTCGCCGCCCGCCAGCAGCACCTGGCCCGACACCGGCAGCACCAGCTGCGAATTGCAGAAGATGTCGGAGCCGGTGGTGTTGGGCAGCAGCGTATGGATCTTGGTGACCGGGTCCCACACGTCGTACACCAGCTGTGCGGTCTGTGCGCCGGCTTGATTGGTGCCATAGGTCATGACCTTGCCGTTGGGTGCGAGCACCGCGTGGATCGCGATGATCGGCCAGGCGATCGGCGCCGACCAGGAGCCTCGCGTGCCGGCATCCGGCGGCAGGGCTGCGGCCTTGGCGACCAGCGCCTCGGACTTGGCGATGTCGGCCACTTCGGCGACTTCTGCATACCGCTTCGGGACGCCGGGCGTGTCGGTTTCCATGTCGCGTATGCGCGCGGATTCCGCGTCGCGCAGCCGCTCCTTGACTTCTTCGGGCGTCAGGGTGAGTTGGGCCTGAACGCCCGGCGCGCTCTGCGCGGCGGGTGTCGCGGCAGCATTGCCGGCGGCGGATTGCGCAGTGACGGTGGCGCCGGCGTCGGCGCCGCTCGTCGGCAAGCCGACCGCTCCGCCGCCGGAGCCGCCGCCACCGCCGCAGGCGGCGAGCAGCACGGCCGAGGCCGAGAGAGAGACAGTGGAAACGTGTCGACGCGCGAGGCGCGCCCACGAAACGTGTGCTTGAAACATGAAGAACTCCCTGAAGTCCGGCTGGCGCCGTGTGTGCGCGGATAGTACTTTTTAATTAGCCCATGATCGATGCCACCGCCGGCGCGCTGCGCTTAAGCTGCAGCGATGCGTGCACAAATTCGCCCTTTTCGCAGCCGCGTGGCCGCCCTGTTGCGCGGCATCGCGACGGCGTTGCTCGTCCCGGTGCTGCTGTTCGAAGAGTGGGGGTGGGCACCGCTGGCCGCCCTGGTGGCCCGACTTTCTCGCCTGCCGTTCTGGGCGCGCGCGGAGGGCTGGATGCGCGACCTGCCGCCTTGGGCTGCACTGCTCGCCTTCCTGCTGCCGGTGCTGGTTCTGTTGCCAGTCAAGATCCTCGCGCTGTATCTCTTCAGTGAAGGCCACGCGGCCACGGGCGTCACGGTGCTCGTCGTCGCCAAGCTCATCGGCACCGCGATCGTCGCGCGCATCTTCCAGCTGGTCGAGACCACGCTCATGCGCATTCCCCTGTTCGCGCGCTGGTATCCGCGCTGGAAAAACTGGAAGAACTCGGTGCTCAACACCGTGCGCGAAAGCGCGCCCTGGCGCAGCGTGCGTGCGGTGAAGGAAGGCGTGCGCCTCTGGTGGCGCAAACGGCGCAGCGCCTGACGCCAGTCCCGTTTTCGCGCGGGTAGGATTCGCCGCCATGCCCATCGACCGCGCTTCCTCTCCCTTGACGGCCACCGAGAGCCGCCCGCTCTGGAAGACCTTCCTTTTCTTCCTCGCCCCGATGTTGCTCAGCAACATCCTGCAGTCGCTGTCGGGCACGCTCAACAACATCTACGTGGGGCAGATGCTGGGCGTGAAGGCGCTGGCGGCGGTATCGAGTTTCTTTCCGGTGATGTTCTTCTTCATCGCCTTCGTGATTGGCCTGGGCGCCGGCGCGTCGGTGCTGATCGGGCAGGCCTGGGGCGCCCGCGACACCGGCAAGGTGAAGGCGGTCGCGGGCACCACGCTCAGCGTCGGCATCCTGCTCGGGCTGCTGGTGGCCCTGTTCGGCGGCACGTTCACGCGGCCGATGCTGGCCCTGCTCGGCACGCCGCCCGACGTGCTGGCCGACTCGACAAGCTACGCCCGCATCATGCTCATCGCGATGCCGGGGCTGTTCGTCTTTGTGTTGTCCACGGCGATGCTGCGCGGCGTGGGCGATACCGTCACGCCGCTCATGACGCTGATCATTTCCACCGCCATCGGCCTCGTCGTCACGCCCGCGCTGATTCGCGGCTGGGGCGGCTTGCCGCAGCTTGGCGTGGCGAGCGGCGCGTGGGCCACCACGGTGGCGTTCGTCATCGCGACGCTGTGGCTGGGCTGGCGGCTGCGGCAGCGCGGCAGCCCGCTCGCGCCCGATGCCGACTTTTTCCGGCACATGCGCATCGACCCGAAGATCCTCAAAGCCGTGCTGAAGATCGGCGTTCCGACCGGCGTGCAGACCATCGTGATCGCGCTCGCCGAAATCGCCCTGCTCTCGCTGGTCAACGGCTACGGCTCGGACGCCACGGCAGCCTACGGCGCGGTGAACCAGGTCGTGGCGTATGTGCAGTTCCCGGCGATCTCGATCGCGATCAGCGCATCGATCCTCGGCGCGCAGGCCATCGGCGCAGGGCATTCCGACCGCCTGGGCGCCATCGCGCGGACCGCGCTCCTCATGAACCTGTGCCTCACCGGCGGCCTCGTGCTGCTCGGCTACCTGTTCTCCCGGCCACTGATGGGTCTCTTCATCACCAGCGCGCCGGTGATCGAGATCGCGCAATCGCTGCTGCACATCATGCTGTGGAGCCTGGTCCTCTTCGGCATGGCCGCCTCGCTCTCGGGGATCATGCGGGCGAGCGGCTCGGTGCTGGTGCCGACGCTCATTTCCATCGTCTGCATCATCGGTGTCGAAGTGCCGGTGGCCTGGGTGATGAGCCATCGCATCGGCCTGAACGGCGTGTGGGTCGCGTACCCCGCAGCCTTCCTCTCGATGCTCGCGCTGCAGACCGCGTACTACCGGCTGGTCTGGCGCAAGAAGGCCATCCGCAGGCTCGTGTGAATTCCTACGTCGCGCAGGGCGCCGACGGATTCGCCTGTGCCGCCGCCACGCTGCGCGCGATCGCCGCGGCGGCGTTGGCGGTGAGGCGACGCGCGCCCTGCGCGACCGCATCGATGCCGCTGCCCACCGGTTCGCTCAGGCTCAGCTGGCAGGCGGTCGTGAGGGCGGCATCTGAACGGCGGAGCGTCCAGCCGAAGCCGGCCTCGACGCGCGCGCCTTCGATGGCGTCGAACTGCCGAACCTGCACGGCGATGCGCCAGGCCGGCTGCGCGTTCTGGCGGCCGCCCTTGGTCGCGTCGAAGGCACCGAGGCGCGCGGCCACGCCGCTGGCCAGCGCGTCGCGCAGTTCGTTTTCGAACGACGACGCCCAGCGGTGCTGTTCGAGCACCTCGACCTGGGCGTTGGCGTCGCCGGGCTGCTTCACGACAAGCTGCGGCCGCGCGAGGCGCTCCGGCATGGCGAGCGGCAGCATCTCGATGTAGAGCGGTGCGCCGAGCGGGGTCGGGGCAGCGGCCATTGCCGGGGCGGCCTCCGCCAGCGTGTAGTAGAGCGTCGGCTTGCTGGCGCACCCAGCGAGCACAGCAGCGATGGCAACGGCCGTGGCCAGGGCGAAGGTCTTCATTTCTTGTCGTCCGGTTTGCCGCGCAACAGCGACTCGGGATGGCGTTCGAGGTAGTCGGTCAGGACGCGCACCGAGCCGGCGGCGCGTGTGAGTTCCTGCAAGGTCTGGCGCACGTCCTGCTGCAAAGGCGAATCCTCGGCGATCGTGCGTTCGGCGCTGTTCATCGTCTTGCGCACATCCTTCATGGCGGCAGCGAGCTCGGGGGTCACGTCGTTGTTGATGCGGGTGACGGTGGCCTCCGCCGCGGTCAGCGTCTTGTTCAAGGTGCCGAGGGTCTTGCGGACATCGCCGGCCAGTTCCTCGTACGGAATCTTGTTGAGCTTGGTCGCGATTTCCTGGACCTGGGTCTGGATCTCGTCGAGGCTGTTCTGCACGGTCGGCACCACGATCGGGTTTTGCGTCACGTCGACGACGACCTTTTTCTCTTTAGGGAAAAAGTCGAGTGCGACGTAGATCTGGCCCGTCAGCAAGTTGCCGGTGCGCAGCTGGGCGCGCAGGCCGCGGGCCACCATCTGGGTCAGGCGCTGCTGCCGCTCGACCTCCGACTGCGGCAGGTCGCGCGCCCCGTCCAGGCGACGCATGCGGTCGGGGTACACCGTGACGAGCACCGGCATCAGCAGTTGCCGCTCGGCGCGGTCGAACTGCACGCCGATGGACTTGACCTCGCCGATCACGATGCCGCGAAAGTCGACCGCCGCACCAGGCGACAGGCCGCGCACCGACTGGTTGAAGTACATCAACATGGTTTGCGAGGGGCCGTCGGGCTCCTTCATCGCGCTCATTTCGTCCTGCGCCAGCGCGAAGGCGGCGTTCTCGGTCGCGAGCGGCCCCATGGCGTCTTCGGGCGCCTGGAACGCGATGCCGCCGAGCAGCAAGGTGGCGAGCGACTGCGTGCGCAGCGTGAAGCCGCTCGCGCTCAGTTGCGCATCGATGCCGCTGGCCTGCCAGAAGCGCGTGTTGACGCCAACGAACTTGTCGTAGGGCGCGTTGACGAACACGCGCAGCGTCACGCCGCGGCCGTCGCCGTCGAGTTCGTACGAGGCGATCTGCCCGACCTTGATGCGCCGGAAGTACACGGGCGAACCGATGTCGAGCGAGCCGATGTCGCGCGCCCTCAACTGGAATTGCCGGCCGCTGGCGTCACGGGTGACGATGGGCGGTACCTCGAGGCCGGTGAATTCCCCGCTCGTCTCCTCGGAAACGCCGGCATCGGCTCCGATGTAGGCTCCCGACAGCAAGGTGCCGAGGCCCGAGATGCCCGAGGTATCGAGGCGGGGTCGCACCACCCAGAAACGCGTGTCCGACGCAGTGAAGCCCGAGGCTTCCTTGTTGAGCTGCACCAGCACCCGCACCTGAGAGCGGTCGCGCGCGAGACGGATGGTCTGGACCACGCCGATCTGCACATCCTTGTATTTCACGGCCGTCTTGTTGGCCTCCAGGCCTTCGGCCGTGTTGAAGGTCAGCACGATCTCGGGACCGCGGTCCCAGAGCAACTTGGCCACCAGCGTGATACCGACGAGCGCCGCGACGATCGGAATCAGCCAGATCAGCGACGGCACCCAGTCGCGCCGTTTCACGATGGTCGGGGACTGGACCGGCGGGGGCGGCGCCGGGCTGGCGGCGGGCGGAATGGAAGGTTGATCACTCATGCTTGCGGTTCACTGATTTTTTCATGTCCCAGGGGTGTCGTTGCGGTTTCGTGGCTGTCCCAGGTCAGCCGGGGGTCGAAGCTGCGGGAGGCGAGCATCGTCAGTACCACCACCGAGCCGAATGCCGCAATGCCGACGCCGGCGGTGATCTGCGCGAAGCCCTGGATTTGCACCAGCCCGGTCAGCAGCGACACGACGAACACATCGAGCATCGACCAGCGGCCGATCACTTCGATGATGTGATAGAGCCTCGCGCGCTCGGGCTGGCGCCAGTCGCTGCGGCGCTGCGCCAGGAACACAAGCAAGAACAGCACCGCCAGCTTGAACAGCGGCACCAGGAAACTCGCGATGAACACGATGGCTGCGAGGCCCCAGGCGCCGGACACCCAGAAGTAGATGACGCCGCTGAGGATGGTGTCGTATTGCGTGCCGAAGAAGCTCTTGGTGATCATCACCGGCAGCAGGTTGGCCGGTACGTACATGATGCAGGCCGCGATGAGCAGCGCCCAGGTGCGGGCGAGGCTCTCGCGCTTGCGGCTGTGCAGCCGCGTGCCGCAGCGGCCGCAGGGCTCGCCGTCGGCCGCGTCGCGCCACACCGCGGCGCAGTTCGGGCAGGTCATCAGGCCGGAAGAGATCGCCGTTTTCATGCGGCCTGCTCCCCGTCGGGATCGAACTCGACCTGCCAGAAGCCGCGCGGGTCGAACGACAGCACGGCGGTGAGCAGCACGGTGAGCACCATGAACGCCCAGAGCGCCGGCCCCGGCACCACCGTCGCCATGCTCGACAGCTTGATGATGGCCACCAGCACGCCGAGCAGAAAAACTTCGATCATTCCCCACGGTCGCAGCGCCTGCATGGCGCGCACCAGCATCGCGAAGCCGGGCGCCCGCTTCGCATTGCGCAGCGGCACCAGCAGCCACGCCAGGATGCAGAGTTGCAACAGCGGAAAGAGCAGCGTGGTCGCGAGCACCAGAAGCGCCACCAGCGACATCCCTTCTTGGGCCAGCACCTGCACCGCGCCGGCCAGCGTGGTCTGGCTGCTCTTGCCCTGCAGCTCGATCTCGACGATCGGGAACAGGTTGGCGATGGCGAACATGATCAGGCTGGCCACGGTGAGCGGAAGGATGCGGCGGCGCAGGTCACCGCTGTGGCGGTCGAGCTCGGCGCCGCAGCGCGGGCACCTGGCGACGTCACGTGGCTGCAGTTCGGGTTTGTCGTAGACCGCGTCGCAGCCTTCGCAAGCAATGGTGTCGGGCACCTCGACCATGTCAGCCGCCCGCGCCGTGGGTCGCGTGGCCGGGCGCTGGGGTCTTCAGGCGAAGCAGGCTGCACACGCCGGCCAGGCCGGCGCAGCAGGCGGCCAGCACCAGCGCCAGGGTCGGGCCGCGGCCATCGCCGTGCGCGCTCCACACGCTGAAGATGGCCGCCAGCATCACGGCGCCGAGGGTCTGTCCGGTGAGCCGCGCGGTGCCGAGCATGCCGCTGGCCGCGCCGCTGCGGTGCGCCGGCGGCGAGGTCACGATGGTGTGGTTGTTGGGCGACTGGAACAGGCCGAAACCGAGTCCGCACAGTGCCATGCGCCAGACGATGTCGGCATTGGCCGGGTTTGAAGGCAAGGCCGCGAGCAGCGCGAGGCCGGCGGCCATCATCGCGAGACCGATGCCGCCGAGCAGGCCGTCCGGGTACTTACCGATGAGCCGCCCTGCGATCGGCGCCATCACGACGATCGCGAGCGGCCATGCCGTGATCAGCAGCCCGGCCTCGATGTGGCTGCGGCCATAGGCGCCGAGCAACAGGAACGGCAGCGCGATGTACGCCAGCATCTGCGCCGCAAAAGCCGCCACCGACGTGCCCATCGACAGCGCGAACACCGGGATGCGCAGCAGGTCGATCGGGAACAGCGGCACCGCTTGCGTGCGCTGCCGGCGCACATAGACGAAGCCGACCGCCAGCCCGGCCAGCAGGATCGCCCAGGCGCCGGACTGGCCGCCCTGCCCCGTCGGGTCGCGCACGCCGAGCCGGTCGGCGCCGAGGAAGATGAGCGAGAACATCAGCACGTTGAGCACCACGTCGACCACCGAGAGCCGATGGCCGGCCGCCGCCGCCACCCGGTTGAACGGCAGCGATCGGTAGCCCAGCACCAGCACGAGGATGCCGAGCGGCACATTGAGCGCGAAGAGCCAGGGCCACGACGCCACCGACAGGATGGCTGCCGCCACCGACGGCCCGGCGACCGACGAGGTCGCCACCACCATCGAGTTGATCGCCATGCCGCGCCCCAGCTGGGCCGACGGATAGGTCAGCCGCACCAGCGCCGCGTTCACGCTCATGATGCCGGCGGCGCCCAGGCCCTGTAGCGCGCGCGCCGCGATCAGCGTGCCGAGCGAGTTCGCGAACGTGGCCGCCAGCGACGACAGCGTGAAGACGGCCATCCCCACCAGATAGACGCGCCGGTAGCCCACCAGATCGCCCAGCGACGCCAGCGGCAGCATGACGACCAGCACGGCGATCTGGTACGCGTTGACGACCCAGATCGCCTCCGACGCGCTCGCGTTCAGTTCCTGCGCGATGCCCGGCAGCGCGAGGTTCACGATGGTGCCGTCGAGCACCGCCACCGCGATGCCCATGATGATCACGGCCATCGCGTGCCACCGCTCGGGCGTGGGCAGCCCGTCGATCGGTGTCGGTGGCTGGAGCGGTTGCGCCATGGGGCGTGCGGCTCAGTTGAACGACGCGAGGGTCGGCGCCAAGCGCAAGCCGCCGAGCGTCATCCAGGTGAGCAACAGCGCGATCAGCGCGCCGGCCGCCATGCCCGCCACCATCGGCAGCGGACGCCCGTCGGTGAAGAGCCCGACCAGCGCCATCATGAGCGCACCGGTCAGCATCTGCAGCGTGCCGAGCAGCGCCGATGCGGTGCCGGCGATGGCGCCGTGGGCTTCGAGCGCGAGCACGCTGGTGGTCGGAATCACGAGGCCCATGAAGCCGCTGGCGATGAAATACAGAACGATGAGCACCGACAGCCGCTCCCCGCCCGCGGCGAAGTAGCCGAACATCGAAAGCATCACGATGGCGCTGGCCGCGACCGCGCACTTGACCACGCGTGCCAGCCCAAAGCGCTCGCCGAGCGCGCCGGTGAACTGCGACGCGGCAATGAACGCCGCCGCGTTGACGCCGAAGGCCACGCTGTACATCGTCGGCGACAGCCCGTAGTGGTCGATCATCACGAAGGAAGAGTTGGCAAGGTAGGTGAAAAAGCCAGCAAGCGCGAAGCTGCCGATGAAGACAAGGCCAAGATAGTGCCTGTCGCGCAACAAAAGCCAGTAGGCGGAGAGCGCACTGCGGACGCTGCTTTCGACGCGTTCTGACCGCGGTCGCGTTTCCTCGAGCTGCGCAAAGATCAGCGCCAGGCCGGCCGCGGCCGCGATCGTCACGGCCCAGAACACGCCCCGCCAGCCGGTCAGCGCGATCACCGCGCTGCCGGCCAGCGGCGCCAGGATCGGCGAGACGCTGAACACCAGCATCAGCAGCGACATGAGGCGCGCGGCGTCGGTGCCGGTGTGCAGGTCGCGCACCACCGCGCGCGGAATCGCCATGCCGGCCGCCGCCCCCAGGCCCTGGACGAAGCGCAACACGATCAGCGTCTGGATGTCGGTCGCGAGCGCGCAGCCCACACTGGCCACGGCAAAAAGCGCCAGCCCGGCATACAGCGGCGGCTTGCGCCCGACCATGTCCGAGACCGGCCCGTACAGCAGCTGGCCCACCCCGAGCGAGAGGAAAAAGGCGGTGAGGCTCATCTGCACGGCGCCGATGTCGGCGCCCAGGCTCTTGCCGATGGCCGGCAGCGCCGGGAGGTACATGTCGATGGCGAATGGGCCGATGGCCGAGAGCAGGCCGAGCAGCAAGGCCATGCGAAAAAAGCGGGACGTCATGCCCCGATTGTCGCGAACGCGGCAATGGCCCCCGGAAGCGCCGGCCCGGGCGCTGTGCTAGCGCCGGTCTGCCGTGCCCGCAGGAGGCGCAGCGCTAGAACGAAAGCGCGTCGAAGCCCGCGCGCTCCAGGGTCTGCTTCATGACGCCAGACGCTTCCTCGACCATGGCGTTGACGCCGGAGGTGAGCGTGTCGGGCAGCAAATCGGTGATCCACACCAGCTGGCAGCGGCCGTCGTCGACCCGAAACACCTGGACCGACGCGTTGTGGTGCGCGGCGCGCCCGCCGACGGCCGAATAGGCCAGCCGGTGCGCGGCGTCGTCGACCGACAGGATGAGCTCGCGCACCGTCATCCCGTTCGCGAAGGTGACGACGCGAGCCTGCGGCTCGACGACGACATGGGTGACGAAACCGGGCACGAGCCGGGTCGCCAGCGCCCCCCAGTCGCGAACGGCCTCCCAAACATGCTGGGCCGGCGCCTCGATATCGATTTGCTTGTAGATCGATGACATTTTTCTGGACTCCCTTTTTCGAGCTGGTATTCAACCGCAGCGGGCGATGAAAAGCGAGTGGATCCCGCGCGACAACGCTGTAGTGCGGCTCGGTCACCTTGTTTTCCAATGGCCGTCGCCACGGCGCCGCCGTGGGCGCGCATGATGGTCCGCATGCCACTCGACGTGCTGCTCACCTTCAATCCCGGGTCTTCGACGGTCAAGCTCGGGCTTTTTGCCATCGATGCCGTGACACCGCTGGCCCCGCGCGCCCTCGCCCGCCGCACGGTCGATGCGGCGCCCGATGCGGTGCACCGCATCGCAGAAGACGCATTGCAGTGGGCGCGCGACGAAGCGCCAGGCGCACGGCTGGTGGCGGCCGGCCACCGCGTCGTGCACGGCGGCGACCGGTTCACCGGGGCGGCGGCGATCGACGACGACACGCTCGCCGCCATCGAGGCGCTGGCACCGCTGGCGCCGCTGCACCAGCCGCAGAGCCTGCGCCTGATCCGCGCCGTGCAAAAGGCGGCGCCGGCACTCGCGCAGACGGCCTCGTTCGACACCGCGTTCCACAGCAGCCAGTGCGCCGCAGCACGCCGCTATGCGCTGCCGCGCGCGCTGTTCGACCAGGGCATCAAGCACTATGGCTTTCATGGGCTGTCGTACAAGTTCATCGCGTCGCAGCTGCGCCGGCTGCATCCCGCCATCGCGGCGGGCCGCGTGGTGGTGGCGCACCTCGGCAGCGGGGCCAGCCTGTGCGGCTTGCTGGCCGGCGCCAGTCGCGACACCAGCATGGGCTTCTCCACGCTCGACGGCGTTCCGATGGCCACTCGCTGCGGCGCGCTCGACCCGGGCGTGCTCCTCTATCTGTTGAGGCAACCGGGCCAGTCGATCGAGAGCGTCGAAGACATGCTCTATCACCAGGCGGGACTGCTCGGGCTGTCGGGCATTTCGGGCGACGCGCGCGCACTGGCAGCGAGCGACGCGCCGGAAGCCCGGGAGGCGCTCGCGCACTTCACGCTCCGCATCGCGCGCGAAGTCGCGGCCATCGCTACGACGCTCGGCGGCCTCGACGCGCTCGTCTTCACCGCCGGCATCGGAGAAAACCGGTCGACCGTGCGCGAGGCCGTGTGCCGCCACCTCGCATGGCTCGGCGTGGCGCCCGAGCCCGCAGCCGGCAAGGTCGCCGTGCTGGTCATGCACACCGACGAGGAGCAGGTGATCGCCGAAGAGGCCTGCGCCCTCATTTCCCACTCGACATCCAACGGAAGCTCCCCATGACACTCGCCACCGAACGCGCCCCGCCCGAAGACTTTGCCGTGCTCGACGCCTGGTGGCGCGCGGCCAATTACCTGTCGGTCGGGCAGATCTACCTGATGGACAACCCGCTGCTGCACAAGAAGCTGGAGCTTGCGCACATCAAGCCGCGCCTGCTCGGCCACTGGGGCACGACGCCGGGGCTGAACTTCGTCTACGCGCACATGAACCGCGCGATCGTCGCGCGCGATCTCGATGCGCTCTTCGTCGCCGGCCCGGGCCACGGCGGGCCCGGCGTGGTCGCCAACACCTGGCTCGAAGGCACCTACAGCGAGGTGTATCCGGACGTCGGCCCGAACGCGGCGGGCATGAAGCGGCTCTTCACCCAGTTCTCGTTTCCCGGCGGCATCCCGAGTCATGTCGCACCCGAAACGCCGGGCTCCATTCACGAAGGCGGCGAGCTGGGCTACTCGCTGCTGCACGCGTACGGGGCGGTGTTCGACAACCCCGGCCTCCTCGCGTGCTGCGTGATCGGCGACGGCGAAGCCGAGACCGGCGCTCTGGCGGCAAGCTGGCATTCGAACAAGTTCCTCAACCCCGCGCGCGACGGCGCGGTGCTGCCAATCCTGCACCTTAACGGCTTCAAGATCGCCGGCCCGACCGTGCTGGCGCGCATCGGCGACGAGGAGCTCACGCAGCTGATGCGCGGCTACGGCCACGAGCCGCACTTCGTTTCGGGCGACGACCCGGAAACGATGCACCGCGCGATGGCACTGGCGCTCGACGCCGCGCTCGACGTGATCCGTGCGATCCAGGTCGAGGCGCGCGAAGACGGCTTCACCCGGCGGCACCGCTGGCCAATGATCGTGCTGCGTTCGCCCAAGGGCTGGACTGGCCCGAAAGTGGTGGACGGCGTGCCGATCGAAGGCACGCAGCGCGCGCACCAGGTGCCGCTCACAGGCTTCGCCAAACAGCCGGAACACATCGGCCTGCTCGAAGACTGGATGCGCAGCTACCGACCCGAAGAACTCTTCGACGCCCACGGTGCGCTGCAGGCCCACATCGCCGCCTTCGCGCCGCGCGGGGTTCGCCGCATGAGCGCGAATCCGCACGCGAACGGCGGCCTGCTGCTCAGCGACCTCAAGCTGCCGGACTTTCGCGACCATGCCGTGTCGGTCTGCGCGCCGGGTGCTTCACAAGGCGAGGCGACGCGCGTGCTCGGCGGTTTCCTGCGCGATGTGATGTGGCTCAACGACGCGCAGCAGAACTTCCGCGTGATGGGCCCGGACGAGACCGTGTCGAACCGCCTCGGCGCATTGTTCGAGGTGACGACGCGCACCTCCACCGCGCGCATCGATGCGACCGACGACCACGTCGCGCCCGATGGCCGGGTGATGGAGGTTCTCAGCGAACACCTCTGCCAGGGCTGGCTCGAGGGCTACCTGCTGACCGGGCGCCACGGCTTCTTCTCGTGCTACGAGGCCTTCATCCACATCATCGATTCGATGTTCAACCAGCATGCCAAGTGGCTGAAGGTGACGCGCAAGATCGCCTGGCGCCGGCCCATCGCCTCGCTCAACTATTTGCTCACCAGCCACGTCTGGCAGCAGGACCACAACGGCTTCAGCCACCAGGACCCGGGCTTCATCGACCATGTGGTGAACAAGAAGGCCGAGGTGGTGCGCGTGTATTTGCCGCCCGACGCGAACACCCTCCTGTCGGTGGCCGACCATTGCCTGCGCAGCCGCAACTACGTGAACGTGATCGTGGCCGGCAAGGCGCCCGCGCCACAGTGGCTCGACATCGATGCGGCGGTGCGGCACTGCAGCGTCGGCCTCGGCATCTGGGACTGGGCGAGCAACGATGCCGGCGGCGCGCCCGACGTGGTGATGGCGTGCGCGGGCGACGTGCCGACGCTGGAAACCATGGCCGCAGTCGACTTGTTGCGCTCGCTGCTGCCCGAGCTCAAGGTGCGCGTGGTGAACGTGGTCGACCTGATGGCGCTCGAGTCGCCATCGGCCCATCCGCACGGGTTGTCGGACGCGGTGTTCGACTCGATCTTCACGACCGACAAGCCGGTGATCTTCGCTTTCCACGGCTACCCGGCGCTGATCCATCGCCTGACCTACAAGCGCACCAACCACCGCGGCTTCCATGTGCACGGCTACCAGGAAGAAGGAACGACCACCACGCCCTTCGACATGACGGTGCTGAACCAGCTCGACCGCTTCCACCTCGCGGCCGATGCGATCGATCGCGTGCCACGCTTCACCGACAGCGCAGGGCATGTGCAGCAGCATCTGCGCGACCGCCTGCTGGCGCACCGCGCGTACGTGATCACGCATGGCGAGGACATGCCGGAGATTTCGAGGTGGCGCTGGACTGCCTGAGGGCAATGCGGGCAGCTTCTAGCGCATCTGTATCAACACATCGCGGACTCGGTCGAGCGAGGGGTCGATGTCAGCCGCGTCGATGGCGCCATAGCCCATCAGGAGGCCGGCCTGCGGTGGTGATGACGCATAGAAGCCATCAAGCCGATAGAGCCCAACGTCCACACGCCGCGCCAGTGTGATGAGCACGCCCAAGTCGATCGGCCGTCGGCACAACGCCGCCATGTGGAAGCCGGCTGCGGCGGGAACGAGTTCGAACCAGGGCGCAAGGTCGTTGGCAAAGCGCTGCATCAGGCGCGCGCGACGCTCTGCATACCGCGCATGGCACCGGCGGATGTGCTTTTGCAGGCCACCCTCTTCAATGAATTTCGCCAGCGCCCATTGCGCAGGCACAGGGCTGTGCCAATCGGTGAGGTGCTTCGCGGTGGCAACTGCTTCGCGCACGGCGGGTGCCGCAATCAGGTATCCCATGCGAAGCTCGGGCGACAAGGTCTTGGAGAAAGTGCCGACGAAGGCGACGTTGCCATGCCGGTCCATGCTCTGCAGCGAATCGGTGGGGCGCCCCTCGTACCGGAATTCACTGTCGTAGTCGTCCTCGATGACGATCGCGCCCAGTGCCTGAGCGCGCGCCAACAGCGCTTCTCGGCGCGCCACGCTCATCGGCATGCCGAGCGGGAACTGGTGCGCCGGGGTCACGTAGATGAGCCGTGTGCCGTCGGGAATGTCGTCCACGACGATGCCCTCCGAGTCGACCGGCACGCCGACCACGCGTGCGCCCTGTGCGCTGAACAGATGTCGGGCCGGCGGGTAGCCCGGCTCCTCGACGGCGACGGTGCAGCCTGGCTCGACCAGCACGCGCGCCACAAGGTCGAGCGCCTGCTGCGCGCCGTTGGTCACCACGACGTCGAGTGCGCTGCAACGCACCCCGCGAGCGAACGCAGCATGCCGCGCGATCGCGTCGCGCAACTCACGCAAGCCTTCGGCGTCCCCGTAGAGCCCGCGCGAACGCGCACCCTGGCGCAGCGCCTGCGTGACGCAACGACGCCAGTCGGCGTGCGGGTAGAGCTGTCGGTCGGGCGCCCCGCCGATGTACTCGTAGCGCGCACTGCCTGCGGGCGCGGGATGGCGCAAGGGCGTGGGCATGTCGCGCCAACGTGCCGCCACGGCGGCGCCGGCGAGCGCCCGCCCGGCCGGCACTGCCTGCGCGCGCTGCACGCCATCGGCCACGAACGTCCCGCTGCCGACCTTGCCGGTCAGGAGCTTGTCCCAGGTGAGCCGGGCATAGGCCTCCGACACGGTCTTACGCGAGAGCCCCAACTGCTCGGCCAGCAGGCGCGAAGGCGGCAGCTTCTCGCCAGTGGCCAGGCGGCCGGCGCGGATCGCATCGCCGAGTTGCCGCACCAGCTGCCCGGTCAGGTCCTTGCCCCCCTCGATGACGACGTGCAACTCCATCGATTGGTCTCCTCAAATTCGTGCGGATTGGCCGCCGGCCAGGCGCTCCGGCGTTCCTAGCATGGAGCCACATTCAACCACCACTCCGAAGGAACATCACCATGGAACAACGTCTGGACTTCTACAAGGCTTCGCCGAACGCGATCAAGGCCCTCGTCGCATTGGAAGTCGCGATCGGCAAACTCGGACTGGAGCCCCGGCTGCTCGACCTGGTCCGACTGCGCGCCTCGCAGATCAACGGTTGCGCCTATTGCATCGACCTACACACCGCCGACCTGCGCAAGGCCGGCGAGACCGACCGCCGTATTGCAACTGTCAGCGTCTGGCACGAAACGCCTTTCTTCACCGAGCGGGAGCAGGCTGCACTGGCCTGGACCGAAGCCGTGACGCAAATCGCCCGGACCCACGCGCCTGACGGGGCGTACGAAGGACTGCGCGCGCAGTTCAGCGAAGCCGAGCAGGTGGACCTCACGCTGGCGATCAGCGCCATCAACAGCTGGAACCGCCTGTCGATCGGCTTTCGCAAAACGTTGACGGCTTGAGGACCGCCGTGGCCACGCTTCCGACATCCGGGTTCCCGGGCAGCGGCGCCCGCCTCGGCTTCTATGTGCTGATCGCGAGCCTGCCTTTCAGCGACTTCCTGCAGACTGGCATCGTCGCGTTCAATGCGGCCCCGGTGATGGGCGACCTCGGCGCCAGTCCGGAGGAGTACAGCATCATTGCCACGCTCTATGCCGTGGTCGCGATCGGCGTCATCGCCGGCCACCGCGAGCTCGTGGAGCGCCTCGGCTGGCGCAGGGTACTGCTGGGGTCCAGCGCGCTGTTCGGCCTCGGATCGCTGCTGTGCGCCGCCAGCGGCACGCTGGGCGCCTTCGCGCTGGGCCGCGTTTTGATGGCGCTGGGATGCGGGTCGTTCATGACGGCCGGACGCGTCCTGGTCAATCACATTCCGCCTTCCCCGCGCCGCTTCACCGGCATCAAGTTCTTTGCCGCCGGCCTCGCCTGGGGTGCGGTTGCCGGCCCCGTGCTGGCATCGACCGCGCTGGCCGCCCGCACCTGGCGTGCCGGCTTCGCGGCGCTGGTGCTGCCAGCCCTGTTGGTCGCATTGCTGGCGGCCCTCGTGCTGGACGACGGGCGGCCGGTGCGCCTGGCGAGCACGGCACGCACGCCAGGTCTTCCGATCGCGCTGCTCTCCCTCATGGGCGGCAGCTTCGTGCTCCTGCACGCGCTTGCCCAGTCGGGCTTCGATCACTTCGACCATCCGGCCGCACTTTGGGGCGGCTTGGCGATGGGTGCGGCAGTACTGGGACTCTTCGTCGCGTCCGGCAGCCGCGCTGCCACAGCGCTCATCGGCTTCCGGCCGTTGACGCAGTGGCGCTATCTCGTCGGACTGGGGGTGTTCACCGTGTGCTACCTGGTCCTGGGAGCCAACAACCTCATGCTCCCCGTGCTGTTACAGCGCGCACTCGGACTGCCATTAGAAATCGCCGGCCGCTACCTCGGCATGGGCGCCCTGGCGGGTGTGGCGAGCTGGATCGTGCTCTCGCGTCTCCTTCCCCGGCATCCAGCGCCGGCGCGCTACTACCTCGCAGGTTTCGGGGCATTGGCAGCATGCGGCTGGCAGCTGTCGCATTTGAGCGAAGGTGCCAATCCGTTCGAGAGCGCCTTGCCAGCGCTGATGTGCAACGGCGCCTTCATCATCCTCGCGCTCGCGACGACCGCGATGCAAACCTTTCAGACTGTCCAGCAGGACGAGCGCGTCTTCTCTCACGCCAACCAGGTGAAGAACATGCTCGCGCAGTTCGGAGTTGCCGCCGGCATGGCGCTCGCCACCTTGTGCATGCAATGGCGCAGCAGTGTGCGCTTCACCCATCTGAGCGAGAGTCTGTCGCCCTCGAACACAGCGTTTCAGGAAATGCTGGATCGCCTGACCCGACACTTCGCCGCTACGGCCGACCCTGTCGCCGCGCCGCGCATGGCGCTGGCCCAATTGGCGCAAATGGTGTCGCAGGAAGCAACGTTGATGGCTGTGCTCGACTACTTTTCTGTGATCACCGTACTCGCGCTGGCCTGCCTCACGCTGGTCGCCGTCGCGACAACATGGCAGTGGAAGTCGCACGCATGACTGCGTGAAAAAGATCAGGGTGCTCCACTCCCGCCCGAGAACCTCAGTTCACTTTCCCCGGAGATACCCAATGAAAAAAGCGCTCTACGCGTTGTCGCTCGTGGCCGCTTGCTCGGTCGCGCAAGCCCAGGAAACCTTCAAGATCGGCCTGATCGATCCGCTCAGCGGCCCGATGGCCGACGTGGGCAAGATCTTCGACAACCACCTGCGCTTCGCGGTGGACCAGATCAATGCCAAGGGCGGCGTGAACGGGGTGAAGTTCGAAGTCATCTCGTACGACAACAAGCTCTCGACCGCCGAGAGCCAGGCCGCACTGCAGACCGCAGCGGGCGCCGGCGTCAAGGCGGTGTTCGTCGGTGGCGGCTCGGCGGCGGCGGCGGCCGTGATCACTGCGGCCAACCGCAACAACGAGCGCAATCCCGACAAGCAGGTGCTGGTCTTCAACTATGGCGGCTACGACCCGGACCTGGTCGGCAAGCAGTGCTCGTTCTGGCACTTCCTGACCGATGCACAGGTCGCGATGCGCATGAAGGCGATGGCCGATTTCGTGAAGAAGACGCCGGACATCAAGAAGGTCTACTTCCTCAACCCCGACTACAGCTTCGGCCGCCAGTGGACCGCCTATGGCAAGCAACTGATCGGCGCCGCGCGTCCCGACGTGCAGTTCGTCGGCGAAGATTTCTTCCCGACCGGCTCGGTCAAGGACTTCTCGCCCTATATCGCCAAGATGAAGGCCGCCGGTGCCGACACCGTCGTCTCGGGCAACTGGGGCAACGACATGGCGCTGACGATTCGCGCCGCCGGCGACTCGGGCTACAAGCTGCGCATCCTGACGCATTCGAGCGCCAACAAGTCGACCATGATCGCGCTCTCCGCTGCCAAGACCGTGCGGCTCAGCATGGTCGGCGACTGGTTCCCGGGCGCCGACAACGCCGCGCTCGCGGCGCAGGCCGATGCGTTCGAGGCCAAGTACAAGGAGCCCTTCTATCTCGCACGCCTGTCGGTGGGCACCGAGCTGCTGGTCAAGGGCATCGAGAAGGCCAAGTCGACCGACCCGCTCAAGATCGCGCTCGCGCTGGAAGACTTGAGCTACAAGTCGGTGGTGGGCGACGTGCGCATGCGCAAGGACGACCATCAGTTCCTGTCGCCGCAGATCATCTACACCAGCCATCCGGTCGACGGCAAGCTGGTGAAGAAGGGCTTCGACGGCACCGACTACGGCTTCGTGAAGGAATCGCAATCGACGGCGCAGGAGCTCACGCTGCCCAACGAATGCACCATGAAACGTCCGGGTGCCTGAGTTGATGTCAACACGCCCCTGGATCAAGACTTATCCTGCCGGCACGAGCTGGCACGCGCCGCTCAGGCAAATGCCGCTGACGCAACTGCTGGGCAACGCCGTCGCGCGGTGGCCTGCGAACATCGCGCTGAACTACGAAGGGCGCGACTTCAGCTACGGTGAACTGGCCACGCTGTCGGACCGCATGGCGCAAGGGCTGCAACGCCTCGGCGTGCGGCCCGGCATGCACGTCGGGCTCTACCTGCCCAACACGCCGCACTACTTCATCAGCTTCTTCGCGGTGTTGAAGGCGGGTGCGACGGTCGTCAATTACTCGCCGCTCGATGCGGGCGCGGTGCTCAAGCACAAGATCGAGGACAGCCACACCGACCTCATCATCACGCTCGACGCACCGGGCCTCTTCTCGAAGATGGACGGGTTTCTCGGCAACACGCGCCTGAAGACGCTGGTGGTCGGCTCTGCCGGCGAATTCAATGCTGGCGCGCAGCCGGTCAGCACCGTCGCATGGGACGCGCAGCGCGTTCGCTTCGCCGACCTCCTGGTGGCGGGCGACGCTGCCTTCGTACCGCACACCGTGACCGAGCTCGGCGACGTCGCGGTGCTGCAGTACACCGGCGGCACCACCGGGCATCCCAAGGGCGCGATGCTCACGCACGCCAACCTGAGTTCGGCCGTTTCGCAGGTCTGGCACACGATGGTCGGCGCCGGCACGCTGACCGAAGGCGAAGAGCGCTTTCTGGCCGTGCTGCCGCTGTTCCACATCTATTCGCTGGTGGTGAACATGCTGTTCGGCCTCTCGATCGGCGCCGAGGTGATCCTGCAGCAGCGCTTCGAGCTGCAGGCCGCGCTGGACGAGATCGTGAAGCGCAAGGTCAGCGTGTTCCTCGGCGTGCCGACGATGTTCGTCGCCTTCACCGGCCATCCCGACATCGCGCGCACCGACCTGTCGTCGCTCAAGTTCTGCAACTCGGGCGGCGCGCCGATCGCGGCGGAGGTCTACGCGAACTTCGTGCGCATGGCGCAGTGCCGGCTGCAGGAAGGCTGGGGCATGACGGAAACCTGCACCATGGCGACATCCTCGCCCGGCGTCGGGGCGCATGTCGCGGGCTCCTGTGGCATCCCGGTGCCCGGCGTCGAGGTGAAGGTGATCGACCTGGTCGACCACGCCACCGAGGTACCGCTCGGCGAACGCGGCGAACTCTGCATCCGCGGGCCGAACGTCATGAAGGGCTACTGGAACAAGCCCGAAGCGACGGCCGAATCGATGACCGCCGGCGGGTACCTGCGCACCGGCGATGTCGGCTACATGACCGATGCCGGCTTCGTCTACATCGTGGACCGGACCAAGGACATGATGATTTGCGGCGGCTTCAACGTGTACCCGCGCAACATCGAAGAGGCGATCTACCGCCATCCGGCGGTCGAGGAAGTCATCGTGATCGGCGTGCCCGACGCCTACCGCGGCCAGTCGCCGAAAGCCTTCATCAAATACCGCGATGGCGCCACGCCGCTCTCGCTCGAGGAACTGCGCACGTTCCTGGTCGAGTATCTCGGCAAGCACGAGATGCTCCATGCGCTGGAGACGCGCTCCGAGCTGCCGAAGACGGCCGTCGGCAAGTTGTCGAAGAAGGACCTCTACGCCGAAGAAGCGGGCCGCTGATTCAGAAGCGGACGCCTGCATGCGCCGCCTGCACATGCAGCGCGCTCGCCTCCGGTCCGGCCGCGTCGTCGATCTGCGGGCCGGGCTGCAGGGTGGCCCGCTCGCGGCGGGATAACCATTCCCCGAACGATGTACTAGGGTTTACCCTAGACTCGCGATTCCAATCCACCGGAGTCGCTCCATGTTTACCCTCGTGATGTCTCTTGGCCTCGTCGCCGTCGTCGCTTTCAGCGGCTACACCTTCTCCCGCAAGATGGACGAACTGTTCGCCGACCGCCCCGCGCCGCCGGCGTCGGACACGCAATTCGGCTGATCCGCCGCCGGGTGTACCGGCGAAGCACCGTCACGCCGCCGGATCGCAGGACAATCCGGCGATGAGCAATTCCGTTTTTGCCCAGCTCGACTTCTGGGTCATGGTGGCGGTCTCGGCCGTCTTGCCGTTCGCGATCTATGCCGCCCTCCTCGCCACGCGGTCGGTTTCGCGCGTCACGGTGCTGATCCTCGGTTTCGTGATGGTGGCGATCGCCGGTTTCG
The DNA here is from genome assembly GCF_001577265.1 of Variovorax sp. PAMC 28711. Classification (NCBI taxonomy): domain Bacteria; kingdom Pseudomonadati; phylum Pseudomonadota; class Betaproteobacteria; order Burkholderiales; family Comamonadaceae; genus Variovorax; species Variovorax sp. PAMC 28711. The sequence goes on from NZ_CP014517.1 coordinate 4,155,368, forward strand.
ATGTGTACTTCCTTCGCCACATCGCTGCGGTGGCGAAAGAAACGCCTTCGCTGGCCGATGACGCGCTCTTCGTCTCCGAAATCTCCTTTGCGCTGTACCTGTTCCCGCTGATGTTCGGAGGCATCGGCGTGAACCTGATTTCGCACATCCTCGTGAGCCATCTCGTGGGAGCCGAAAAGCGCTTCGCCAAGGAGCACCCGGACGACCGGCAGCGCTGACCGCGCGGCGCGTTCAGTACTTGATCGTGATGCCGGCCTTCACGCCGGTGTTGGCCTTGCCATCGGAATGCGCGCCGGCCGAAAACGAGGTGTTGCCGCCGGTGCTGGCACCCACCGAATACGTCGGCCGCTCTCCCGCCTTGTCGACGCCGGCATTGAGGCCGCTGCCGTCGGGCCGCTGCATCCCCACGGTCGCGCCGGTCGTGGTGGCGGAGTCTTCTGTCGAATTGACGTTCGGCGCCACGTAAACAGTGCCGGTGTCGCTGCTCTGGACGGGCAGTTTCACCTCCTCCGCGAATGCTGCAGCGTGGCAGGCAAGGAGCGAAAGGAGGATGAGGGGGGATCGAAGGATTGCACTCATGGCAGCTCGATGGTAGCGGCGAGCGGCACCCGGTCAATGCGCTCGTAGCTGCCGATCAAGACGGCACGGCCGGGCTGCGCCGCCACCTGGGCAATCGCTTCCCAAAGTCTCCGCACAGAGCCGGCATCCAGCGCGCTCGTCGGCTCGTCGAACAGGAGGAGCGGGCGGCTCGACCCCAGTGCCGCCGCCAGCCACACCTTGCGCTTCGAGCCCGTGGAAAGCATGTACATCGGCTTTTCGATGTGGGGCAGCAGGCCGAACCCATCGACCAGCGATTGCCAGCGCGATTCGTCGAACGCCGCATCGCCCTCGCGCAGCGTGGCAGTGCAGGCAAGGCCGGTGACCTGGTCGAAAACATCGGTGGTCGGGTCGACGAAGAAAACGTGGCGACGGTACCCTGCCGGGTCGGTCCTGGCGTCGGTACCGGCCAGCGCCAACCGCCCCTGCGCCGCCAGGTTCCCCGACAGCACGCGAAGCAGCGTCGACTTGCCGCTGCCTGTCTCGCCATACAGCAGCGTGACCCCTGGGCCGATGGCGTGCGACCAGTTCGCCACCAGCGGGGGGTCTGGCGCATAGGCAAAGCGCAGGTCGTGGATGTCGAGGACGGTGGCGCGGGTCGGCAAGTTCATGCCCCCACCGTACCGCAAGGCCGTCAGGCGCTGCGCAACTGCTCGCGCAGCTTGGCGCCGATGTCAGGCGTCTCCAGGAACGGATCGGCCGGATTCTTCATGGCCACGATGTTTTCCATGCGGCTCGTGATGTTGCCCAGCGCCCTCGGGCCCTGGTGGCTGAACACATAGAACTGGTTGTCGCTGATGGCCTTGAAGACCTTGTGTGCCACTTCGCCGGCGCTGACCTTGCCGCTGCTCACAGCCTTGTTGCTCATGGCCTGGCCGATGAGCTGGCTCTTGGTGAGCTCGCTGTCTTTGGGTGCGTTGGGCCGGTTGCGCTCGCTGCTTGTGATCGCGGTCGGCACGAAGTACGGACAAAGCACGCTGCAGCCCACCTGGTCGGTGACCAGCGCAAGGTCCTGGTACATCGTTTCGGTCAGGCTCACGACCGCCGCTTTGGCGGCGTTGTACACGCCCATGTTCGGCGCGGTCAGCAGGCCCGCCATACTGGCCGTGTTGGTGATGTGGCCCCGGTAGGCCGGGTCTTTGGCGGCGGCCTCGAGCATCATCGGCGTGAAGAGGCGCACGCCGTGCACCACGCCCATGACGTCGACGCCGAACACCCAGTCCCAGTCGGCCACGGTGTTTTCCCACACCAAGCCACCGGCGCCGACGCCGGCGTTGTTGAAGACGAAGTGCGGCGCGCCGAAGCGGTCCTTGACGTCGGCTGCGAGCTGCTCCATTTGCGCGGCGCTCGACACATCGACCTTGCGGGCGAGCACCTGCACACCAGCCGCTTCGATTTCGGCCCGGGCCTTGTCGAGCGCGTCCTGCTGCACGTCGACCAGCACGAGGTTCATGCCGCGAGCGGCGCCGATGCGCGCGCATTCGAGGCCGAAGCCCGAACCTGCGCCGGTGAGAACGGCGGTCTTGCCCTTGAAATCCTGAATCATTTGCCGGTGTCCTTGTCTCTTTCTGGGATAGAGCCGCTATTGAATGCCGGAAACGCGCGCGATGCAGTCACGAAGGTTCCCGCAGCTTCAGCACGTAGCCGATGCGCGGGAAATGAACGTGCACGGTGCCGACGCGATCCGTGGTGCGCTCCAGCGTGTAGTGCATGCGCGAGGCCGCGATGAGCGTGCCGGCGGTTTCTTCGAGCCCGAAGCTCTCGGCGCGGAGGCTGACGGCGCTGCCGAGCGGAATGCCATGGTCGTCCTGGAAGGTGCTGTCGCTGAGCAAGGAAGCTGGCGTGGCCGCTTGGGCGGCGGCGATGGCGTCATCGGCGCTGAACCTGTCGGGCGTGCCGTGGCCGATGGCGGCGATGCGGTCCATCCAGTCAAGCACCGCGGGGGTCAGGTCGAGGATGCCCTTCACCGCCTCGATGCGTCGCGTGTACCAGAGCGGGTGGTAAGCCGAGAAATCGGCGATGCACGGCACTTCGCCAAGCAGGTAGGGCTTGTCGTCGAGCATGTCGGAAAGGCGCCGCAGGTACGACTTGTAGGCGCTGGTGGCGTCGCCCGGGCGCAGCCGCGTCATGTTGCCCGTGGTCATCTTGCCGCGGTCTTCGCCAAAGGCTCGGGCTGCTTCGGGCGGCGCCGTGGCGAAGACTTCGGCCGCGCCCCGGGGCTGCAGGTTCCAGGCCATCGCGGCCCAGAAGAGCGTGGTGTCGGCCCATTGCGCCAGGATGCGCGACATGCCTTTTTCGGGCTCGGGATACAGCGTCGATTCAGGTTGCAAATGCTCGAGCACGTCGGCGATGAGTGCGCTGTCGCAATACATGTCGGCGCCGATCTGCAGGAACGGCGTCTTGCGGTAGCCGCCGGTGAGTTCCAGCACGTCGGGCTTGGGCATGATCGCCGGGATGAAGACAGACTTCCAGGGCAGCTTCTTCACGCCGAGGATGAGGCGGACTTTTTCGGAGAAAGGAGAAGTGACGTAATGGTGGAGGATGAGGTCGGCCATGGGTTTTGTCTTTCGTGGGAAGGGGTCCGGGCGAGGTGTCAACGGGGCATTGCGCGTTCGATGATGGCATCGAAATCGGCGCCCGTACCGAGCGTCCCGAACGCATGCCCCCAATCGCCGCCGAGCCGTGAGGCGCAAAAGGCATCGTGCACGGCAGCCGGCGCGGTCTGTACGAGCAGCGCAGCCTGAACGGCCAGCGCCACGTCTTGGGCGAGCCGGCGCGCTTCGGATTCGGTGGCCATGGCATCGATGCGCGCAGGCAGCGCGTCGGCCATCCGGTCGAACGCCGCGTGCTGCCCGCGAGCGGGAGCGAGTTCTTGTGCCAGTGCCGCGACGGCGTCGCCTTTTCGCAGGCCGCGCAGCAGGTCGAGCGCCATGATGTTGCCGGCACCTTCCCAGATCGAGTTGAGCGGCATCTCGCGGTAGATGCGCGCCATCACGCCCTCGCCGCCCTCCTCCACGTAGCCGTTGCCGCCGAGGCATTCCATCGCCTCTTGCGCGAAATGGCTGCCGCGCTTGCAGATCCAGAACTTGGCGACCGGCGTGAGGAGGCGCGCCATCAGCCGCTCGTGCGCATCGTCCGGCTTGTCGAACGCGCGCGCGAGGCGGATCGCGAGCGCGGTGGCGGCTTCGCTTTCGAGCGCCATGTCAGCCAGCACATTCTTCATGAGCGGCTGTTCGATCAGTGGCTTGCCGAACGCACTGCGCTGCGCCGTGTGGTTCAACGCGAGCGCGAGCGCCTGGCGCATCAGCCCGCTGGTGCCGAGGGCGCAGTCGAGTCGCGTCATCGTGCCCATCTCCAGGATCTGCGGAATACCCCGCCCCTCTTCGCCGATCAGCCACGCGTTGGCGCTGTGGAATTCGACCTCGGAACTCGCGTTGGCCTTGTTGCCGAGCTTGTCTTTCAGACGCTGGATGTGGATGGCGTTGCGGCTGCCGTCGGGCAGCACGCGCGGCAAGAAAAAGCAGCTCAATCCGGCGGGCGCCTGCGCGAGCACGAGGAATGCGTCGCTCATGGGCGCCGAAAAGAACCACTTGTGGCCGGTGATCTCATAGCGCTCGCCCCATCCATCGATGCCAACGCGCAAGGCACGCGTGGTGTTCGCGCGCACATCCGAACCGCCCTGCTTCTCGGTCATGCCCATGCCCATGGTCACACCGGGCTTTTCCGCAAAGGGCTTGAGCGCCGGGTCGTAGCCGAGACTGGCCAGCTTCGGGCCCCAGTCGGCATGCACGCCGGCATTGCTGCGCAGCGCCGGCGTGACCGCATAGCTCATCGAAATCGGGCACAGCATCGAAGGCTCGAGCTCGGTGAACAACATGAAGCCCGCGGCGCGCAGCACATGCGGCGAGGCGGACGTTCTCGTCCACGGCGTGCCATGCAGGCCGGCACCGACGGCAGCTTTCATCAGCGCGTGATAGCTGGGATGAAATTCCACCTCGTCGATCCGCCGGCCGAAGCGATCGTGCGTGTGCAGTTGCGGCGGATGCACATTGGCCAGCCGGGCGTGTTGCTGCATCTCGACGCTGCCGATCGTTTCACCGAGTTGGCGCAGAGCGCTCGTCTCCAGATGCGGTGCATTGAAGCGCAGCGCGTCCTGCAACGGGCGATGGGTGTCGAACAGGTTGTAGTCGACGAGCGGCGCGGGTTGATTGCAGACTTCGTGGGTCGGGTTCATGGGGCAAGAATGCCTCAATGCGGCGATGATGTCTGCATGCATTGCCTCGCTTTATTCCTGGTTTCCTGGTCGATCGCCACGGTCGCCGCTGCCGCACCGTCGGACCCCTGCGCCGATCGCGCCGTGCCCCCCGCGGCGCGCGCGATGGGCTTCACCCGTGCCGTGATCGACGTGTGCCCCAAGGCGACCGACATTTCGCCCGATGGACAGGGAAGCTTCAAGCTCTACAACGGTGCGATTTGGGACACCTTCCGGGCTCCACCCGACACGTATCGGACGGTGCCGGACGGGCTGGCCATCAAGCTGACCGGCGGCGTCACGACCCTCTCGCCTGTCGGCGCGCAGGGCACCTTGCCGACGCTGGCGGGTGACCGGGGATTCTTCGTGGAGTTCGAAACCTATCTCTCCAGCAACGACCGGGACCACTGGCCCGCCTTGTGGCTCATGCCGCGCGAACACAACCTCAGCCAGGGCGACGTGTATCCGGGCGATCCGAAAGACTTCCAGCGCTGGATGGAACTGGACGTCGACGAAGGCGGGTTCACCACGGGCTGGCTCGGCACCGTTCACAGCTGGACCGGCATCTGGCCCAAGCACCAGACCGAGCGCAGTCCCCACTGGGAACTGGGCCCGGTACTCGACCGCCGCCAGGTCCATACCTTCAGCGCGTCGTTCGAGCCCAGGACACTCAAGGTGGTCTGGTGGCTGGACGGCAAGAAAATCAGCGAGGCCGGTCCGCCGGCCGTTCCGAAAATCGCGCGACAGCAGAATTTCTATCTGCTGATGAATTCGCAGAGCCACGGCAAGAACATCCCCTACGAAATGATCGTGCGCCGGTTCCGCGCCTTCGTGCCGCCGCGTTAAATCAGCTTGACCAGCTGCTTGCCGAAGTTCTTGCCCTTCAGCAAGCCGAGGAAAGCTTCAGGTGCCGCCTCGATGCCCTGTGCGACCGACTCGCGCGGCTTGAGCTTGCCGCTGCCGACCAGCTGGCCGAGTTCGGCCAGCGCTTCGGGCCAGATCTCCATGTGCTCGCTGACGATGAAGCCTTCGAGCTTGACGCGGTTGATGAGGAACAACGCGGGGTTGGCGAGCGGCAGTGGCGCGCCGTCGTAGCCGGCGATCATTCCGCACATCGCGATGCGTGCGAACGCGTTCAGGCGCAGCATGACGGCATCGAAGATGTAGCCGCCGACGTTTTCGAAGTAGCCGTCGATGCCCTTGGGGCAGGCTTCCTTCAGCGCGGTGCTCATGCTCTTCACGTCCGGGTGCGCGCGGTAGTCGATGCACGCGTCGAAGCCGAGTTCGTCGGTCACATACTTGCACTTGTCCGGGCCGCCGGCGATGCCGACCACGCGGCAGCCACGCGCCTTGGCCAGCGCACCGAACGCGCTGCCGACCGCGCCGGAGGCAGCGGTGATGACGACGGTTTCGCCTTCCTTCGGCGCGATGATCTTCACCAGGCCGTACCAGGCGGTCACGCCCGGCATGCCGACGGCGCCGAGATAGTGCGACAGCGGCACGTGCGTGGTGTCGACCTTCTTCAGCGCGCCGGGCACCGAAGCATCGACCACGCTGTATTCCTGCCAGCCGCCGAAACCGACGACCTTGTCGCCCACCGCGTACTTCGGATGCTTGCTCTCGATCACTTCGCCCACGGTGCCCCCCTGGAACACGGCGCCGGTCGGCTGGTTCGCGGTGTAGCTCTTCGAGTCGTTCATGCGGCCGCGCATGTAGGGGTCGAGGCTCATGTAGTGATGGCGCACCAGCACCTGGTTGTCGGCGAGCGCGGGCGTTTCGACGCTCACCAGCTTGAAGTTGCTGGCGGTGGCTTCGCCTTCGGGGCGGTTGTCGAGGTGGATTTGCTTGTTGGTTGGCATGAGTGTCTCTTGTGGAAAAAATTCAGTCGGTCGACAGGGGCTGCAGGCTGTGAACGGTCTTGCCGTCGACGGGAAGCCGTTTCACGTATTTGAAGGTGCCGGTGGCGTGCGCGCAGGCACGGCCTTTTTCATCGTAGATCGTGGCCTCGGTAAAGGCCATCGTCGCGGTGCGGTGCATCAGCCGGCCTTTGGCCGCGAGCGGTCCGCGTGCGGGCTGCATGAAGCTGGTCTTCATCTCGATGGTGACCACGCCCATGTCGTTCTGCATGCTGCGCGCCGCCGCGGCCATGGTCACGTCCATCAGTGTCATGCAGGCGCCGCCGTGCGTGACGAAGAAACTGTTCAGGTGCTCGGGCGCCGCGGTGTAGTGCAACTCCGATTCGCCGTTCTCGAAGCGTTCGAGCGTGAAGCCAAGGTGGTCGACGAACGGGATCGCGACGCCAAAGGACAAACTCATGGTCAGGCTGCGCCGAGAACCACGCTCACGCCGCCGTCGACCGCCAGCCACTGGCCGGTGATGTGCTTTCCAGCATCGCTCGCGTACAGCAAGGTCAGGCCTTTCAGGTCTTCTTCATCGCCCAGGCGACGCAGCGGCGCGGCGTTGGCCATCTTTTCTTCGCCAATCGACTTGACCAATGCGCTCGCCATCTTCGTCATGAAGAAGCCCGGGCAAATGGCGTTCACGTTGATGCCGTACTTCCCCCACTCGGCAGCCAGGGTCTGCGTGAAGCCGATGACCGCCGTCTTGGAGGTGTTATAGGCCAGCGTCTGCATCTCGGGGGGATTGCCGTTCAGGCCTGCGATCGACGCAATGTTGATGATCTTGCCGGCCTTCTTCGGGATCATGTAAGCGTTGGCGACCTGCTGCGCGAGGATGAAATAGCCGCGCACGTTGAGGTTCATCACCTTGTCCCAGGCCGCCACCGGATGGCTTTCGGCCGGGGCGCCCCAGCTCGCGCCGGCGTTGTTCACGAGGATGTCGATCGCGCCCATGCGCTCGAGCGTCTGGTCGGCCAGCCGGCGCGTGTCTTCTTCTTTGGAGCAGTCGGCTGCGATCCAGCGCGCGTCGATGCCGGCGGCCTGCAGTTCGGCGGCCGCCTGTTCGAGGTCTTCCGCCTTGCGCGAGCTCAGCATGATCTTCGCGCCGGCTTCGCCGAGCGCATGCGCCATCTGCAGGCCGAGACCGCGCGAGCCACCGGTGATGAGTGCAGTCTTGCCGGTGAGATCGAAAAGCTGTTGCGTGGTACGAGGGGTCATGCGGGTGTCTCCGGCAAAAAGATGAATTCAGGAAATCGAATAGTCGAAGACGCTGCGCGACTCACGCAACGTGCCGAGCGTGGCCGCGACCTGCTTGTGCGTCGGATGGACCAGATAGGCCTCGAGTGCGGCAGCATCGTCGAACACCGAGTACAGCACCACGTCGTGATTGGCCTCGAAGCCTTCGGCACGCGTGGCGATCTCGAACTCGCGCATGCCGGGCACCAGGCCCTTGCAGCGCTCGAGTTCGGCCTTGAAACGCGGCGCCGTGGAAGCGTCGATCAGCTTCCACATCACGATGTGCTTGATCATTTCGGGTCGTTGAAGCGTGATCGAACGTAGATCAGCACCACGCCGACGGCGACGGCAATGGCGCCCGGCGCGGCCAGCAGCCAGCCGGTCACAGCCTCGCTTCTGCCGGTGGCGATGCCGAGGATGAACAGGAACAACCCTGCATAGATCAGGATCCAGATCCACTTCTCTAGGCGTGCGTGCGGCTTGGGCGGCGCGCTGGATTTGAGCTGGGGCATGTAACTTCCGGTGGTCATCAAAAAGCCTCTTCGGGCAAAGCGGTGCAGGTGGGATCGCGGCTTTCGACCACGTTGAGCCAAGCACCGATTTTGGGTAGTTCGTAGTGAAAGAAATAGGCGGTGGCGCCCGTTCGTCCTGCGGTGGCAGCCTTCGATTTTGCAGCATCGATCGCGAGCGCTCTGTGCGCGACGTCAAGCCAGATCCAGGCCAGCACCGTGTGGCCGAAGGCTTGCATATACGGCACGGCGTTTGCCAGGGCATCGGCCGGGTCGCCCGTCGACCAGGCCGCCTCGGTCGCGCTGCCGATGCGTTGCAGTGCCTCGCTCAGCGCCTTGGCGTGGTGAGCCAGCTCGGGCACCTCGGCCGCGCGGCCGATCGTATCGGTGATGCGGCCGGCCAACAGCGTCAGGCCGCGGCCGCCCTCCATCAGCACCTTGCGGCCCAGCAGGTCAGCGGCCTGGATGCCGTGCGTGCCCTCATGGATCATGTTGAGGCGGTTGTCGCGCCAGTACTGCTCCACCGGAAAATCACGGGTGTAGCCGTAGCCGCCGTGGACCTGGATCGCCAGCGAATTCGCCTCCAGGCACCACTCGCTCGGCCAGCTCTTGGCGATCGGCGTGAGCACCTCGAGCAGCAGCCGCGCATCGTCGGCGCCCTGCGCATCGCCGGTCTTCTGTTCGTCGACCAGCCGGGCGCAGTAGAGCTCGAGCGCCAGCGCGCCTTCACAGTACGCCTTCTGCGCGAGCAGCATGCGGCGCACGTCGGCGTGTTCGATGATGCGCACCTGCGGGCTCGCGGAGTCCTTGCCGACCGCGCTGCCCGAGCCGTCGGTCGGCTTCTTGACGAGCCGGCCTTGCGGCCGCGCCTTGGCGTAGTCGAGCGAGGCGTAGTAGCCGGCCATGCCCAGCATGGTCGCCGCGGTGCCGACACCGATGCGCGCTTCATTCATCATGTGGAACATGCAGTGCAGGCCCTTGCCGGCCTGGCCGACCAGGTAGCCGACCGCCCCGGCCTGGCCATCCACCGGGAACTTGCCCTCGCCGAAGTTGAGCAGCGTGTTGGTGGTGCCGCGCCAGCCGAGCTTGTGGTTGAGGCCGGCCAGCGCCACGTCGTTGCGTTCGCCGGTGAGTTGGCCTGCTGTGTCGACCATTTTCTTGGGCACGATGAACAGCGAGATGCCGCGGGTGCCCGGCACCAGCTTGCCGTTCTCGTCCGGAATCTTCGCCAGCACGATGTGCACGATGTTTTCGGTGAGCTCGTGGTCGCCCGCCGAGATCCACATCTTGTTGCCCGTGAGCCGGTAACGCGGCCCGAGCGGATCGTCCTGAAAGTCCTCGCCGTCGGGCACCGCGCGTGTTGCCACGTCGCTCAGCGACGAGCCGGCCTGCGGCTCGGACAGGCACATCGTGCCGGCCCAGCGGCCCGAAAATTCATTCTTCGCGAACACTTCCTTCTGCATGTCGGTGCCGTGCACCAGCAAGAGGTTGGCGTTGCCGCTGGTCAGCATGTTCGAGCCGATGCTCACCGAGGCCATCGCGAAGAAGCTGCTCGCGGCCGCCTGCAGGGTGTAGGGCAGCTGCATGCCGCCGATGTCGTAGTCCTGCGCCGCGCTCATCATTCCGGAGTCGACGAAAGCCTTGTGCGCATCGTGCGTGGCTTGCGGCAGGATCACCTTCTCACCGTCGAAATGCGGCTCTTGCATGTCGACCGTGCGGTTGTGCGGCGCGTACTTGTCGCGCGCAATGCGCTCGCAGGTGTCGAGCACCGCGTCGAAAGTTTCGCGCGAGTGGTCGGTGAAGCGATCGCGCTGATTCAGCGACTCGGCATCGAGCCAGTCGTAGAGCAAAAAGTCGAGTGTGGGGCGCAGGCTCATGATCGGATCTCGGTGTGGAGGTCAGCGACCGCTGCGCGGCCGCCAACCATCGGCCGGCGAAGCCCGGCCCGTTCGTGAAACACCGCGGTTCCGGCTCTGCCGGTCCGCCGGTGTTGCCCCCGGAAGGGGGAAGGCGCAGCGGACACGAAGTGCCGCGCAGCCTGGGGGCGAATCAAATGACTTCGAACACGCCCGCAGCGCCCATGCCGCCGCCGATGCACATCGTCACCAGCACCTTCTTGGCACCGCGGCGCTTGCCTTCGATGAGCGCATGGCCCGTCAGGCGTTGGCCGCTCACACCGTACGGGTGACCCACGGCGATCGCGCCGCCGTCCACGTTCAGGCGGTCGGCCGGAATGCCGAGCTTGTCGCGGCAGTAGATCACCTGCACCGCGAAGGCTTCGTTCAGTTCCCACAGGTCGATGTCGTTGACCGTGAGGCCGAGGCGCTTGAGCACCTTGGGAATCGCGAAAACCGGGCCGATGCCCATTTCGTCAGGCTCGCAACCGGCCACGGCGAAGCCGAGGAAACGGCCGATGGGCTTCAGGCCCTTTTGCTCGGCGTACTTTTCGTCGACCAGCACGCAGGCGCCGCCGCCGTCCGAGAACTGGCTGGCGTTGCCGGCCGAAATCAGGCCGCCGGGCATGGCCGAGCGGATGCCGCTGATGCCTTCCTTGGTGGTGCCGGCGCGGATGCCTTCGTCGTTCTCGATGGTGACTTCCTTGGTGCGCAGACCCAGCACCGCGTCGGCAACGCCGGCCAGCACGGTGATCGGGGCGATCTCTTCCTTGAAACGGCCGGCTTCCAGCGCGGCGGTGGCCTTCTGCTGGCTGGCAGCGCCGTACTCGTCCATCGCATCGCGGCCGATGTTGTAGCGCTTGGCGACCTGCTCGGCCGTTTGCAGCATGTTCCAGTAGATCTCGGGCTTGTTCTTCACCAGCCACGGGTCGGTCATCATGTGCTTGTTGGCTTCGTTCTGGACGCACGAGATGCTCTCGACGCCACCCGCCACGTAGACCTCGCCCTCGCCCGCGATGATGCGTTGCGCTGCGGTGGCAATGGTCTGCAGGCCCGACGAGCAGAAACGGTTGATGGTCATGCCCGAGGTCGTGATGGGCAGGCCGGCGCGCAGTGCGATCTGGCGCGCGATGTTGGCGCCGGTCGCGCCTTCGGGCGTCGCACAACCCATGATCACATCGTCGACCGAGGCCGGGTCGATGCCGGCGCGCTGCACGGCGTGCTGGACCGCGTGGCCGCCAAGCGTGGCGCCATGGGTCATGTTGAAGGCGCCTTTCCAGCTCTTGGCGAGCGGGGTGCGGGCGGTGGAGACGATGACGGCGCTGGTCATGGGTGGTTTCCTTTGAAGAGGGTTGAACGGGGGGTGAACGGGGCTACCGGGACTGCGCGGCATTGCGCAACAAGTGGTGATAGAACTGGATCATCTCGGCGTAGTTCGCAATGGCGAGACGCTCGTTGGTGCCGTGGAAACGGGCGAGGTCTTCGGCCTTCACGCGAACCGGCGAGAAGCGGTAAACAGAGGCGCTCAGCGCGCTGAAATGGCGCGAGTCGGTGGCGGCGGTCATGAGGCCCGGCGCGACCACGGCATCGCTGAACACCTCGCGCACCGTCTTCTGGATCGCGAGATAGCCCGCGCTGTCGGTCGGCGATATCGGCGAGGGCTCCGAGTTGCCGGGGTAGGCCTTGACCTGGATCGCGTCGTTGCCAAGCGCCTTGCGAAGATGCGCTTCGACGCTCGCCAGCGAGTCGCCCGGCAGCACGCGAAAATTCACTGCGGCCTCGACGCGGCCGGGCAAGACGTTGTCCTTGTTGCCGGCCCGAACGATCGTCAGCGCGGTGGTCGTGCGCAGCATGGCGTTGCTGCTCGGGCTTTTTTCGAGTTGCCCCGCGACCAGCGGCCCGGTGAGCCACAGATTGGACAGCATCACGCGGTTCACGCCGCTCATTTCAGGCGCCAACGTGCCGAACATGTCGCCGGCCACGCCTTTGATACCGCCGGGCATCGGTGTCGCTTCGAGCCGTGCCAGCGCGGCGCTCATCAAGCCGATCGCGCTGTGGGTCGGCGGCATCGACGAATGGCCCGGCGCGGTGTCGAGCGACAGGAAGAAGGTGCCGTAGCCTTTTTCGGCGAGGCCGATCAACGCTGCGGGTTTGGAGAGGCCGGGCAACACGCCGTCAAGCACGAGCAGCCCTTCGTCGAGCACCCAGTCGAGCTGGACGCCGCGGGATTTCAGCAGCTCGGCGATCGGCAGCGCACCGCGCAGGCCACTCACCTCTTCGTCGTCGCCCATCACCAGGTAGACGGTTTGCCTCGGCTTGAAGCCGGCGCCGACCAAGCCTTCGATGGCTTCCATTTGCGCGAACAGGTTGCCCTTGTTGTCGAGCGTGCCGCGACCCCAGATATAGCCGTCCTTGATCTCACCGCTGAAAGGATCGACGCTCCAGGCCTTCTCGGTACCGGGCGCGATCGGCACCATGTCCTGATGCGCCATCAGCGCGATCGGTTTGGCGGCAGGATCGGTGCCGGCCCATGTGAAAAGCAGCGCCTTCTGGCCCACCACTTCCTTCTTCAGGGTGGCGTGAACCTTGGGGAACTCTTGTGCGAGATAAGCGTGCAGCCTGTCGAACTCAGCGTTGTTGCCCGAGATGTCGTCCAGGCTGGACACCGTGCGAATGGGGATCGCGCCAGCCAGCCGCTTCGCGGCCGCGTCGACGTCGATATCGAATGTGGGCGCGGGCGCCACCGCGAGCTGTCGCGATGGCGTGCGCCAGGTGTTGACGGCGACCGCAGCCACCAGTGCCACAAGCACCAGCAACAGTCCGAGCAAAACGCGTTTGATCATGGGTCGCGGTGTGATTGCCGTCGGAAGACGCTTCAGCTGAAGCTCTTCCCCTCCCCCACCAGCTTCTGAATCAACGCCGCCGGCTGCCAGAACGCCGCATCGTCGCGCGGATTCTTCGCAAAGCGCTTCATCGACTCGGCCACGTTGTACAGACCCACCTGCCCTGCGTAGTGCATCGGGCCCCCACGGAAGATCGGGAAGCCGTAGCCCGTCAGGTACACCATGTCGATGTCGCCCGCCTTGCTGGCGATGCCGTCTTCCAGGATGTGCGCGCCTTCGTTGACCAGCGCATAGACCAGGCGCTGGACGATCTCTTCGTCGGAGATCTTGCGCGGGGTGATGCCCAGTTCCTTTCGGTGGTCCTCGATCATCTTGGTGACCAGGTCGCTCGGGATGGCGTCGCGCTTGCCGGCCTGGTAGTCGTACCAGCCGGCGCCGGTCTTCTGGCCGAAGCGCCCGAGTTCGCAGAGCTTGTCGGCCGTGCGGCTGTATTTCATGTCGGCGCGTTCGCTGGCGCGGCGCTTTCGGATGGCCCAGCCGATGTCGTTGCCGGCCAGGTCGCCCATGCGGAAGGGGCCCATGGCGAAGCCGAATTTCTCGACGGCCTTGTCCACTTGCTGGGGGGTGGCGCCTTCGTCGAGCAAAAAGCCGGCCTGGCGGCTGTACTGCTCGATCATGCGGTTGCCGATGAAGCCGTCGCAGACGCCGGAGACGACGGCCGTCTTCTTGATCTTCTTGCCAATGGCCATGACGGTGGCCAGCACATCCTTGGCGGTGTGCTTGCCGCGCACGACTTCCAGCAGTTTCATGACGTTGGCAGGACTGAAGAAGTGCATGCCGACGACGTCTTGCGGACGTTTCGTGAAGGCAGCGATCTTGTCCACGTCGAGGGTGGAGGTGTTGGAGGCGAGGATGGCGCCGGGCTTGGCGACACGGTCGAGTTCGTTGAAGACTTTTTCCTTGACGCCGAGTTCTTCGAAGACGGCTTCGATGATGAGGTCGCAGTCCTTGAGGTCGTCGTAGCTGAGGGTGGTGGACAGGAGCGCCATGCGCTGGTCGTATTTGTCTTGCTTCAGCTTGCCGCGCTTGACCTGGGATTCGTAGTTCTTCTTGATGGTGGCGAGGCCGCGGTCCAGGGCTTCCTGCTTCATTTCCAGGATCTTGACGGGGATGCCGGCGTTGAGGAAGTTCATGGAGATGCCGCCGCCCATGGTGCCGGCGCCGATGACGCCGACAGTCTTGATGTCGCGCTTGGGGGTGTCTTCGGGGACGTCGGGGATGCGCGATGCTGCACGCTCGGCCATGAAGAGATGACGCAGCGACAGCGACTCGGGCGTGAACATCAGCGCGGTGAAGAGGCGACGTTCTTCGGCCATGCCCGCGTCGAACTTCATCGTGGTCGCGGCCTGCACAGCATCGACGCACTTGAGCGGCGCCGGGTAGTTCTTCGACATGCCACCGACCATGTTCTTGGCGAACTGGAAGTAAGCATCGCCTTGCGGATGCTTGCACGGCAGATTGCGCACCAGCGGCAGCGCATCACCGGTCTTGCCGGCGACCGATTTGGCAAACGCAATGGCTTCGTCCATCAGCGATTCGGGCGATGCCGCGAGCTTGTCGAACAGCTTCTGGCCCGGCGCGGATGCCAGCAGTTCGCTCTTCACGGCTTCGCCGCTGACGATCATGTTGAGGGCGGTTTCCACGCCAAGTACGCGCGGCAGGCGCTGCGTGCCGCCGGCGCCCGGCAGCAAGCCGAGCTTGACTTCGGGCAGTGCGACGCTGGTGCCCGGCGAGACGACGCGATAGTGGCAGCCGAGCGCCAGTTCGAGACCGCCGCCCATGCACACGCTGTGGATCGCCGCCACGACGGGTTTTTGCGACGCTTCGAGCGCGAGGATGACGCTCAGCAGATTCGGCTCCTGCAGCGCCTTGGGCGTGCCGAACTCCTTGATGTCGGCGCCACCCGAGAAGGCCTTGCCGGCGCCGGTGATGACGATGGATTTGACCGCGTCGTCGCCCAGTGCCTTGGACAGACCATCGGTGATTCCCTGGCGTGTCGAGAAACCGAGACCGTTGACCGGGGGATTGGTCATGGTGATCACGGCGACATCGCCGAGCACTTTGTATTCAGCCGTCATGCTGCGTTCCTTGGGTTGGGGAAAAAATGGGAAGAGCGAGTGAGGGAGCGAGCCGCCGGTGGCGTGTGGCGCACACGTTGCCTCCAAAAAGCACGAGTGTTCTTTTTTGTGAAATTCTAGGCGTTTTCGGACGCCTAGCAACCGCCCGCAGTCGCTGCCGGGACAAGCAGTAACCCGCTCAGACTTCGAGCCATTCCTTGCGGGTGGTCGCATCGGCGCGCAGGCTGTCCGGGGTGCCGTCGAACACGATGCTGCCGTGCCCCATCACGAGTGCGCGATCGGAGATGCGCATCGCAATGGTCAGCTTCTGCTCGATCAACAGGACGGAGACGCCCTTGTCCTTGAGCGTCTTCAAATACTGCCCCACCAACTCGACGATCTTGGGTGCGAGACCTTCGGTCGGCTCGTCGATGATGATGAGATCCGGGTCACCCATGAGCGTGCGACACAGCGTCAGCATCTGCTGCTCGCCGCCCGACAGCACACCGGCCTCGGTGTGCTCGCGCTCCTTCAAGCGCGGGAACATCTCATACATGTCCTTGAAGGTCCAGCGGCTGCCCTTGCCGGTGCCCTTCTGGCCCAGCAGCAGGTTCTGGTGCACCGTCAACTTCGGAAAAATATCGCGGTTCTCGGGCACGTAGCCGATGCCGAGGTGGGCGATCTCATACGCCTTGCTGCGCAGAATATCCTTGCCCTTCCAGTGAATCTGCCCTTCGGCGTGCACCAGTCCCATGATGGCCTTGGCCGTGGTCGAACGCCCCGAGCCGTTGCGCCCGAGCAGCGCCACGATTTCGCCGGCGCCGACCTCGAAAGAAACGCCGTGCAACACGTGGCTCTTGCCGTAGTAGCCGTGAATGTCTTGTAGTTTCAGCATGTCAGTGTCCTGCCTGGGCGTCTGCCACGGATGAGCCGAGATACGCCTCCTGCACCTTCGGATTCGCGCGCACCGCGTCGGGCGTGTCGAAGGCGATCACTTCGCCGTAGACGACCACCGCGATCTTGTCGGCCAGGCCGAACACCACGCCCATGTCGTGCTCCACCGTGAGCAGCGTCTTGCCGACAGTGATTTGCTTGATCAGCGCGATGAAATGCGCCGTCTCGGTCTTGCTCATGCCGGCCGTTGGTTCGTCCAGCAAGATCACGCTGGCGCCGCCGGCGATCGTCACGCCGATCTCGAGCGCGCGTTGCTCGGCGTACGTCAGGTTGACGGCATGCACATCGCGCTTTTTCTCGAGACCGACCTGGCGCATCAGCTCCTCGGTCTTCTCGTTGGCGTCGTGCAGGTTCGAGAGAAAGCGCAGGAAGGTGTAGCCATAGCCGAGGCTCCACAACACGCCGCAGCGCAGGTTCTCGAAAACGCTCAGCTTCGGAAAGATGTTGGTGATCTGGAAGCTGCGCGCGAGGCCCAGCCGGTTGATCTCGTACGGCTTCTTGCCGTCGATGCGTTGGCCGTTCAGCAGGACTTCGCCGCTGCTCGGATTGAGTCGCCCGCTGATGAGGTTGAACAGCGTCGATTTGCCGGCGCCGTTCGGTCCGATCACCGCAATGCGCTCGCCCGCGTTCACCGCGAGGTCAACCCCGCGAATGATGTCGGTCTTGCCGAAGCTCTTGCGCAAGTCCTTGAGTTCGAGTGAATAGGTCATGCAAGCTCCCGCCGTTTGATCTCGGCTTCAATTTCTTCCTGGGCCTGGCCCCAGACCCCCACGAAACGGCGGCGCACGATTTCGAACAGGCCGATGCCCACCACGAGCAATGCGCTCGCGACGACCCAGGTGGTCGGTGACGCGGTGTTGAGCTCGAAGCCGCCGAGCTTGACGATTGGTCCCAGCGCGGCGTTCAGCTGCATGTGATAGATCATCTCCACGATGGCTGCGGCGCCCGCGACCATGAGGAGCGCCGTGGCCGCGAGGCCGGCGTACAACGCATAGAACCGCTTGAACTTGCCGAACAGCGCCACCCGCACGTTCATCATGATCAGGCTCGCCACGCCGCCCGGCGCGAACATCACCATCAGCAGGAACACCAGGCCGAGGTAGAGCAACCACGCCTTGCTGAGCTCGGACAACAGCACCGATGCGAACACCAGCAGCACTGCACCGATGATCGGGCCGAAGAAGAACACCGCGCCGCCCAGGAAAGTGAACAGCAGGTAGCCGCCTGAGCGTGCGCCGTTCAGGCTGTCGACCGCGTTCACGATCTCGAAGTTGATCGCTGCCAACCCGCCGCCGACGCCGGCAAAAAAGCCGGCGATGATGAAGGCGAAGTAGCGCACGTACTGCGTGTTGTAGCCGATGAATTCGACCCGCTCCGGGTTGTCGCGCACCGCATTCAGCATGCGGCCGAGCGGCGTGCCGGTGAAGGCGAACATCAGGGCCGTGCAGATGAAGCAGTACACCGCGATCAGGTAATAGACCTGGCTTTGCGGGCCGAAGGTCATGCCGAAAAACGGCGTGCCGTAGACGCGGTTGGTGGTGATGCCGCCTTCGCCGCCGAAGAAGGTCGGGAACATCAGCGCCATGGCAGCGACCAGTTCGCCGAGGCCCAGCGTGATCATCGCGAACGTGGTGCCCGACTTCTTGGTGCTCACATAGCCGAACAGCACGGCGAAGAACATCCCGCCGAGGCCGCCGATCAGCGGGATCAGCACCAGCGGCACCGGCAGGCTGCCCTTGGAGGCGAGGTTCATCGTGTGGATCGCGATGAACGACCCGAGCCCGACGTAGACGGCATGGCCGAAACTGAGCATGCCGCCCTGCCCCAGCAACATGTTGTAGCTGAGGCAGATGATGATCAGGTAACCGATCTGCGACAGCATGGTCAGCGCCAGGCTGCTTTTGAAGATCATGGGCGCGACGATGAGCGCGATCGCGAACAGCGACCACACCAACAGGCGGCCAATGTTGAGCGGTTTGAAGCTGTAGTACTTCGTGGTTGAGGTGGTCATGGCGTCAGTCCTCCCGAGTGCCGAGAAGGCCCTTCGGCCGGAATATCAGGATCAGCACCAAGAACAGGTACGGCAGGATCGGCGCGACTTGCGAGATCGTCAGCTTGAGCAATTCGTAGCCGTAGGTCTGCTCGGTGACGGCCACACCGACTGCTTGCAGCGCCGTCGCGAGCGACTGGTCCATCGCCACCGCGAAGGTCTGCACCACGCCGATTAGGAGCGACGCGAGGAACGCCCCGGCCAGCGACCCCATGCCGCCGACCACCACCACCACGAAGATGATCGAGCCGACCGAAGCGGCCATGGCCGGCTCCGTCACATAGGTGTTGCCGCCGATCACGCCGGCCAGGCCCGCCAGCGCGGCGCCCCCGCCAAACACCAGCATGAAGATGCGCGGGACGTTGTGGCCGAGCGATTCGACCATTTCGGGATGCTTCAGCGCCGCCTGGATGACGAGACCGATGCGGGTGCGGGTGAGCAGCAGCCAGACCGACACCAGCATCAGCAACGCGACCAGCATGATGAAAGAGCGGGACTTCGGAAATTGCGTGCCATAGATCGTGAACAGCGGGCCTTGCAATTGCTCCGGCAGGCCGTACGGCACCGTCGAGCGTCCCCAGACCAGCTGCACCACCTCAAGAATCAAGTACGACAGACCGAAGGTCACCAACAGCTCGGGCACGTGGCCGAACTTGTGAACGCGGCGCAGGCTGTACCGCTCGAAAGCCGCACCCATCACGCCGACCAGCAGCGGCGCCAGAACCAACGCCGGCCAGAAACCCACGATGCCCGACAGGGTGTATGCCAGATAGGCGCCCACCATGTAGAAACTGGTATGGGCGAAATTGAGGACGCCCATCATGCTGAAAATCAGCGTCAGGCCCGAACTCAGCATGAACAACAGCAAGCCGTAGCTCACGCCGTTGAGCAGCGAAATAACAAAAAATTCGACGTTCATCGGACTCCCGGAATCACATCCTCGAAAAAAAGGCCCGAAGGGTGAGATCGGGCCTTGCTTACCTCAGGGTCGAAGCGCCGGCTCAGGGCCGCTTCATCTGGCAGGTGGTGGGTGTGCTCGACACATAGGCCTCGTAGTACTTGACCGGCGCCAGCGTGTAGCCGGTGTTCTCCGGGCTGTACGGGTACTTGGCGCTGGCCTTCTCCCACTTGGCGATGTAGAGGCCTTGCTGGATCTGGTGATCGGCCTTGCGCAATTCGACATCGCCATTGAAGCTCTTGAATTTCATGCCTTCCATGGCAGCCGCGACCTTGACCGGATCGGTGGACTTGGCCTTCACGAACGCTTCGGTCAGCGCCTGGAACACGGTGTAGATGTCGGTGGTGTAGAGGTCGTCGTTGAACTTCGCCTTGAAGTCGTCCGCGTACTTCTTCATCTCACCGCCCATGTTGTAGTGGGCGTAGCCAACCTGATACACCTTGCCGTCGGATGCTGCGCCCATGGCGGTCGGCGTACCGGTGGTCACGGCGTAGTAGGTGTAGAACTTGACGTTGAGGCCCGAATCGTTGGCCGCCTTGATGAGCAGCGCCAGGTCGGAACCCCAGTTGCCGGTGATCACCGAATCGGCACCCGATGCCTTGATCTTGGCGATGTACGGCGAAAAGTCGCGCACTTGCGCCAGCGGATGCAGGTCGTCGCCGACGACTTGAATATCGGGACGCTTGGTTTTCAGGTTTTCCTTGGCAAACTTCGAAACCTGCTGGCCGTGCGAATAGTTCTGATTGATCAGGTAGACCTTCTTGATCTCGGACTGATCCTTCATGTAGGTGGTCAGCGCTTCCATCTTCATGGAGGTGTCGGCATCGAAACGGTACTGCCAGTAGCTGCACTTGCTGTTGGTGAGATCGGGGTCGACGGCTGCGTAGTTGAGGTACAGCAGTTCCTTGCCAGGATTGCGCGCGTTGTTCTTCTCGACCGCATCGATGATCGCCAGGGCCGGGCCGGAGCCGTTGCCCTGAACGATATAGCGGGCGCCCTGATCTTGCGCGGAGCGCAGCGCGCTGGTGGTTTCCTGCGGGCTCAACTTGTTGTCGATGCCGATGATCTCGAACTTGACGCCAGCGGCGTTCTTCTTGTTGAACTCTTCCGCGAAGAACTGGAAGGTCTTGAGCTGGTTGGTGCCGACGGATGCCATGAGGCCCGACAGCGGGTCCAGCCAGCCGATCTTCACGGTTTCGCCCTTTTGGGCAAAAGCGCCGGTGGCGCTCGCAGCAAGGATGGATGCTGCAACGAATTTAAGAGCGAAGGTCAATCTGTGTCTCCTGGTTTCAAGGCTGGCTGTGCTGCCAAAGCCGAGCGAGATTACAAGCGTTTGGAACCCTGCCGCTCAGGGAATGCCCGTAAGAAGAGCGCCGCGGGGCAGGTTTCTATCGCGCATGCGACAGGCCCGGCATACCGCGGCGAATTTTTTCCTACCGATGGGTAGAAAACGTCAGGCTTCTCAGCCCGGGCGCTTCATCTGGCAGGACGTCGGCGTGCTCGCGACGTAGGGCTCGTAGTATTTGATCGGCGCCATCGTGTAGCCCGTGTTCTCGGCGTCGTACGGGTACTTGGCGCTCGCCTTTTCCCAGCGCGTGATGTAGAGCCCTTGCTGCAACTGGTGGTCGGCCTTGCGCATCTCGATCTCGCCATTGAAGCTCTTGAGCTTCATGCCTTCCAACGCCGCAGCGACCTTGACCGGATCGGTGGATTTGGTCTTGACGAAGGCTGCGTCCAGCAACGCGAACGTGTTGTAGATCGATGTCTGCGTCATGTCGTCGTTCATCTTCTTTTTGAACTCGGTCATGAGCGGCTGGATCGGACCGCCCATGTTGTAGTGGCCGTAAGTGACCGCGTAGACCTTGCCGGCCGAGGCCGAACCCATCGCCGTCGGCGCACCCGCGCCAAAGGCGTAGTAAGTGTAGAAATTGACGTCGAGGCCTGCGTCGTTCGCGGCCTTCAGGAGCAGCGCGAGATCGGAACCCCAGTTGCCCGTGATCACGGTATCGGCGCCAGACGCCTTGATCTTCGCGATGTAGGGCGCGAAATCGCGAACCTGGGCCAGCGGATGCAGGTCGTCCCCGACGATCTGGACGTCAGGGCGTTTGACTTTCAAGTCTTCCTTGGCGAACTTCGAGACCTGCTGGCCGTGCGAGTAGTTCTGGCCGATCAGGTAGACCTTCTTGATCTCCGGTCGGTCCTTCATAAAAGTCGTCAGCGCTTCCATCTTCATGGAGGTGTCGGCATCCAGCCGGAAATGCCAGTAGCTGCACTTGCTGTTGGTCAGGTCGGGGTCGACCGCCGCGTAGTTCAAGTACAGCATTTCCTTGCCCGGGTTGCGCGCATTGTTCTTCTCGAGCGCGTCGATGATCGCCAGCGCCGGGCCGGACCCGTTGCCCTGCGTCACATAGCGTGCACCCTGGTCCATGGCCGAGCGCAGCGCGCTGGTGGTTTCCTGCGGGCTCAGCTTGTTGTCGATGCCGATGATCTCGAACTTCACGCCCGATGCGTTCTTCTTGTTGAAGTCCTCTGCCAGCAGCTGGTAGGTCTTCAGCTGGTTGGTGCCGACCGAGGCCATGAGGCCCGACAGCGGGTCCAGCCAGGCGATCTTCACGGTCTCGCCTTTCTGGGCAAACGAGGCGGTCGCGCCTGCGAGCATGGCGCAGGCCGCGATGGTTTTGATGGCAAATTTCATGGTCTTGTCTCCGTTCTTGTCAATCGAATGCGCTGCGGGATCAAAGTCCCGGCAGCTTGTAGCCCTTGAGTTGCTCACGCAGCTTCGTCTTCAGGATCTTTCCGGTGGCGCCGAGCGGAATCGCTTCGACGAACACCACGTCATCGGGAATCTGCCACTTGGCCGTCTTGCCTTCGTAGAACTTCAGCAGCTCTTCGCGCGTGACGTCGGCGTTCGGCTTCTTGACCACCGCGACGATCGGGCGTTCGTCCCATTTTGGATGGAACACACCGACGCACGCGGCCATGGCGATCGCGGGGTGCGCGACGGCGATGTTCTCGATCTCGATCGAGCTGATCCATTCGCCGCCCGACTTGATCACGTCCTTGCTGCGGTCGGTGATCTGCAGGTAGCCGTCGGCATCGATGGTGGCGACGTCGCCGGTCGGAAACCAGCCGCGGTTCTGCGTGTCGGGGATGAGCGGATCGCCGCCCTCGCCCTTGAAATACTCCTTGACGATCCACGGCCCCTTGACCAGCAGGTCGCCGTAGGCCTTGCCGTCCCAGGCCAGTTCCATGCCGTCGCCGTCGACGATCTTCATGTCGACACCGAAGATCGCGCGGCCCTGCTTCAGGCGGATCGCGGTCTGCTCGTCGCGCGACAGGGCCAGGTGCTTGTTCTTGAGCGTG
Organism: Variovorax sp. PAMC 28711; assembly: GCF_001577265.1. Classification (NCBI taxonomy): domain Bacteria; kingdom Pseudomonadati; phylum Pseudomonadota; class Betaproteobacteria; order Burkholderiales; family Comamonadaceae; genus Variovorax; species Variovorax sp. PAMC 28711. The sequence continues at coordinate 4,178,040 of NZ_CP014517.1, forward strand.
CAGAGCGTGCCGAGCGGGCTCATCTCGGTCATGCCCCACGCGTGGAGCACCTCGACGTTGTACTGCTCCTGGAACGCGTGGATCATGGCCGGCGGGCAGGCCGAGCCACCGATCACAGTGCGGTTGAGCTTCGAGAACTTGAGGTGGTTGGTCTGCATGTGGCCCAGCATCATTTGCCACACGGTCGGTACGCCGGCCGCGAAGGTCACGCCCTCGGATTCGATCAGTTCGAAGATCGACTTGCCGTCCATCGCGGCGCCCGGGAACACCAGCTTGCAGCCGACCAGCGCGGCCGAATACGGGATGCCCCACGCATTGACGTGGAACATCGGCACCACCGGCAGCACCGAATCGCGCGCCGAGATCGCCATCACGTCGGGCAGCGCCGCGGCGTACGCGTGCAGCACCGAAGAGCGGTGGCTGTAGAGCGCCGCCTTCGGATTGCCGGTGGTCCCGCTCGTGTAGCACATGCTGGACGCCGAGTTCTCGTCGAAGGTCGGCCAGTCGTAGTCGGTGGAGCGGGCGCCGATCCACGCTTCGTAGCTGACGAGATTCGGCACGCCGGTGTCGGCCGGCAACTTGTCGGCGTCGCACAGCGCGACGTATTTCCTGATGCCCGGGCAGCGCGCGTGCACCGCCTGCACCAGCGGCAGGAAGGTGATGTCGAAGCACAGGATCTGGTCTTCGGCGTGATTTGCGATCCACGCGATCTGGTCGGGATGCAGACGCGGATTGATGGTGTGCAGCACGCGTCCGCTGCCGCTCACGCCGTAATACAACTCGAGGTGGCGGTAACCGTTCCAGGCCAGCGTGGCGACGCGGTCGCTGAACAGCAACTGCTCTTCTTCCAGCGCGTTCGCCACCTGGCGTGCACGGGTGGCGATCTGCGACCACGTCGTGCGATGAATGTCGCCTTCGACGCGGCGCGACACGATCTCGGCGTCGCCATGGTGGCGATCGGCGAACTCGATCAACGACGAGATCGACAGCGGTTGGTCTTGCATCAAACCCAGCATCGGGAAAACTCCTTGGATGGAAAAAATTAGCCTGGCGGGAGTATTGCGCAGCGCAGCATTTCACCGATGGGGGAATGCCCGTATCGGCTTGCGCGATCACCATGGCCCTCGCGCCGAGGGGTTTCGCGCTCTGCCGGACAATCGCGGCCATGAGCTTGCTTCTGGACACCACCGGCGCCGTGGACTCGGGCCTGCGCTGGACGACCGGATTCCGGGCGCTCGGGCCGGCCTTTTTCACCGATCTGAAGCCGACGCCGCTGCCCGCCCCGTACTGGGTCGGTCGCAGCGACGCGGTCGCCCGCTACGCCAGCATCGATGCCGACTGGCTTCCGACGCCCGGGGCGCTGGCGGTTTTCACCGGCAACGCACTGCTGCCCGGCATGGCGCCCCTCGCCTCCGTGTACAGCGGTCACCAGTTCGGCGTGTGGGCCGGCCAGCTCGGTGACGGGCGCGCGATCCTGCTCGGCCAGACGGGCGGCGGTCTGGAAATGCAGCTGAAAGGCGCCGGTCGCACGCCCTACTCCCGTGGCGGCGATGGCCGGGCGGTGCTGCGATCAAGCATCCGCGAATTCTTGTGCAGCGAGGCGATGCATGGCCTCGGCATCCCGACCACGCGTGCGCTCTGCGTCACCGGCTCCGACCAGGGCGTGCGCCGCGAAGAAGTCGAGACGGCGGCCGTCGTCACGCGCGTCGCGCCCAGCTTCATCCGCTTCGGTCACTTCGAGCATTTCGCCGCGGCAGAACGCGACGACGAGCTGCGCGCGCTCGCCGACTTCGTGATCGACAATTTCTACCCGGCCTGCCGCACCACCGATCGCTTCGGCGGCAACGCTTACGCCGCGCTGCTGGAAGCCGTGAGCGAGCGCACCGCCGCGCTGATGGCGCAATGGCAGGCCGTCGGCTTTTGCCATGGCGTGATGAACACCGACAACATGAGCATCCTCGGGCTCACCATCGATTACGGCCCGTTCCAGTTCCTCGACGGCTTCGACCCCAAGCACGTCTGCAACCACAGCGACACCGGCGGCCGCTATGCCTATAACCAGCAGCCCAACGTCGCGTACTGGAATCTGTTCTGCCTTGGCCAGGCGCTGTTTCCGCTGATCGGCGACCAGGAAATCGCGATTGCCGCGCTCGAGTCGTACAAAACCGTGTTTCCGCGCGAGTTCGAAGCACGCATGCGCGCGAAGCTCGGCTTTGCAGATGCGGCGGACGGCGACCGGATCCTGGTCGAAGGACTGCTCAAACTGCTCGCCGCCGAGCGCGTCGACTGGACCATCTTCTGGCGCCGGCTCTCCCACCATGTCGCCGACGGCAACCCGGAGCCGGTGCGCGACCTCTTCGTCGACCGTGCGGGTTTCGATGCCTGGCTGCGCCTGTTCTCGGAACGCTCCGCCCAGACGCCACGGGAGGTCACGGCCAAATCGATGCTCGCCACCAACCCGAAGTTCGTGCTGCGGAACCACCTCGGGCAGGAAGCCATCGAACTCGCCCGGCAAAAAGACTTCAGCGGCGTCGAGCGCTTGCTGAAACTGCTCGAAACCCCATTTGAAGAACATCCCGGCTTCGAACACCAAGCCGGCTTCCCGCCCGACTGGGCCTCCTCCATCGAAATCAGCTGCTCATCATGACCCCACCCGTCCAGAAAACCGATGCCGAATGGAAAGCCATCCTCGCCGAAAAAGGCGCCGAGCGCGGCGCCTTCGAAGTCACGCGCCACGCGGCCACCGAGCGTCCTTACACCGGCAAGTACGAAGCCGAGTGGGCGGACGGCACTTACCACTGCATTTGCTGCGGCGCAAAGCTGTTCGAAGCCGGCAAGAAGTTTGACGCCGGCTGCGGCTGGCCCAGCTTTTCTGAAGAAGCCGTGCCCGGCGCCATCCAAAACATCGTCGATCGCTCGCACGGCATGACGCGCACCGAGAACGTCTGCGCGAATTGCGGTGCCCACCTGGGCCACGTGTTCCCCGACGGCCCGACCGACACCGGCTTGCGCTACTGTATGAACTCCGCCTCGCTCGACTTCCAGAAGCGCTGACCCGCACCCCGCATGAAACTGCTCATTGATTTCTTTCCGATCGTGCTGTTTTTCGGCGCCTACAAATTCGCCGACATCTACACCGCGACCGGCGTGTTGATGGGCGCCACCGTGCTCCAGATGGTCATCATTTATCTGCGTGAGCACAAGCTTCAGGCCATGCAGAAGGCCACGCTGGTGCTGATCCTGCTTTTCGGTACGCTCACGCTGGTGCTGCACGACGACCGCTTCATCAAGTGGAAGCCGACGGTGCTCTACAGCGCGATGGCGATCGGGCTGGCCGTCGCGTACTGGGTGGTCAAGAAGAATTTCCTGCAGGTCATGCTCGGCCAGCAGCTCCAGTTGCCCGACCGCATCTGGACCCACCTGAACATCGCGTGGATCGGATACTGCGTTTTCATGGCGGCCATCAACGCCTACGTGGCGACCTACTTCAGCACCGAGGCCTGGGTCAATTTCAAGCTATGGGGTTACGCGTTCCCGATCGTGTTCCTGATCGCGCAGGGGCTCTACATCTCGCCGCACATGAAGTCGGACGAGCCCGCCGCATGAGCGCGCAGCAACCGACGACCGCGCTGCCGACCAGTGCAGCGCTCGAAGCGACCTTGCGGGCCGCGTTGCAGCCCACGAGCCTCGAAGTGATCGACGAAAGCGCCGCGCACGCCGGTCATTCGGGAGCGAACGCCGAAGGCTTCGGCACGCATTTTCGGGTGCGCATCGCGTCTCCCCGCTTCGAGGGCCAGAGCCGCGTGGCGCGGCATCGCCTTGTGTATGATTCGCTGCAGATTTTTATCGCACAGGGCCTTCACGCCATTGCCATCGAGACGCTCTGAGCGCTCTCCCCGATCGCTGGACGTTTCCGCTCGCGACCCTTTCACTCTCCCACCTCCCATGAAAAAACAACTTCTGCAGGCCGTCGCTGCCGCCGCATTCATTGGCACCCTTTCGTTCGGTGCGCTGGCGCAAAACGCCGCCATCGTGAACGGCAAGGCCATTCCCAAGGCCCGCATGGACATGCTGGCGCAGCAACTCGCGGCAGCTGGCCGGCCGGTCACCCCCGAAATGCAGGGCCAGCTGCGCGAAGAAGTGGTCGCACGCGAGGTGTTCATGCAAGAGGCGCAAAAGCAGGGCCTCGACGCCACCGACGACTACAAGGCGCAACTCGAGCTGGCCCGCCAGGCGATCATGATCCGCCAGCTGTTCGACAACTACCGCAAGAAAAATCCGGTGACCGACGCTGAAGTGCAGGCCGAGTACGACAAGTTCGTCGCGGCCAACGGCGGCAAGGAATACAAGGCGCGCCACATCCTGGTCGAGAAGGAAGAAGACGCCAAGAAGATCATTGCCGACCTCAAGAAGGGCGCCAAGTTCGAGGACATCGCCAAGAAGCAATCGAAGGACCCGGGATCGGGCGCCAACGGCGGCGACCTCGACTGGGCCAACCCGTCGAGCTTCGTGCCCGAGTTCTCTGAAGCCATGATCAAGCTCAAGAAGGGCGAGATGACGCAGGTGCCGGTGAAATCGCAGTTCGGTTATCACATCATTCGCGTCGACGACGTGCGCCAGGCGCAGCTGCCGAAGGTCGATGAAGTCAAGCCTCAGATCACGCAGCAACTGGCGCAGCAAAAGCTGCAGAAGTACCAGGAAGACCTGCGCGCGAAAGCCAAGGTGGAATAAGCGCGCTGGCGCTCCGGAGCAAAAGCGGCCCGCGGGCCGCTTTTTTCATGCGTGCGCCGGGCTCACCCGACCCACTTTCGCGCATTGCGCCAGATCTGCATCCAGGGGCTGAACGCGCTCTTGTCTTCCGAGGTCCAGCTCATCTGGATGTTGCGGAACACGCGCTCGGGGTGCGGCATCACGGCGGTGAAGCGTCCGTCCAGCGTTGTCACCGAGGTCAGGCCGCCGGCGCTGCCGTTCGGATTGAACGGGTACTGCTCGGTAGACTGGCCGTGGTTGTCGACATAGCGCATCGCCGCGATCGCCTTCGACGCGTCGCCGCGGTGCTTGAAGTTGGCGTAGCCCTCACCGTGCGCCACCGCGATCGGCAGCCGGCTGCCGGCCAGGCCGCCGAAAAAGATGCTGGGCGACTCGAGTACTTCGACCATCGCGAGCCGCGCCTCGAAGCGCTCGCTCTGGTTGGTGGTGAAGCGCGGCCAGGCCTCGGCGCCGGGAATGATGTCGGCCAGCTCGGCGAACATCTGGCAGCCGTTGCACACGCCGAGGCCGAAGGTGTCGGCGCGGCCAAAGAACGCCTGGAACTGCGCCGACAGCTTCGGGTTGAAGGTGATGCTGCGCGCCCAGCCGATGCCCGCGCCCAGCGTGTCGCCGTAGCTGAACCCGCCGCAGGCGACCACGCCCTTGAAGTCGGCCAGGTCCGCCCTGCCCGACTGCAGGTCGGTCATGTGCACGTCGTAGGCCTCGAAACCTGCCTCGGTGAAGGTGTAGGCCATCTCAACGTGCGAGTTGACGCCTTGCTCGCGCAGGATGGCGACCTTGGGGCGGGACTGGAGGTACGCCGGGGCGATGCCCTCACCCCGACCCTCTTCCGGGGGGAGAGGGAGGAAGACGTGCATGCCGGGGTCCACCGGATCGCCGGCCGCGGCGTGTTCAGCATCGGCACAGGCCGGGTTGTCGCGCTCGCGGGCGATCTTCCAGCTGACCGAGTCCCACACCTGATGCAGGTCGTGCAGGCTCGCGCTGAACACCGACTTGGCATCGCGCCAGACTTCGACCTTGCCCTTTCCGGCATCCATCGTCGAACTCGCCGGCCGCGTCTTGCCGACGAAATGGCTGTGGGCACTGAGGCCGTGGGCGCGCAGCACCTGCATGACGTCGTTGCGGGTTTCGGTGCGCACCTGGAGCAGCATGCCGAGCTCCTCGCTGAAGAGCGCCTTGAGCGTGAGCTCCTCGCGCCGCGCGCTCACCTGCTGCGCCCAGTTCTTGGCGTCGCCCGTTTCCATGCGGCTGTCCGAGATGCCGTCGCCTTCGGTGACCAGCATGTCGACATTCAACGCCACGCCGACGTGGCCCGCGAACGCCATCTCGCAGGCGGCGGCGAACAGGCCGCCGTCGCTGCGGTCGTGCATCGCGAGGATCTTGCCGTCGGCGCGCAGCGCGTTGACGGCGTCGACCAGCGCCACGAGTTGCGCCGGGTCGTCCAGGTCGGGCACCGTGTCACCGCTCTGCCCCAGCGTCTGCGCCAGAATGCTGCCCGCCATTCGGTGCTGGCCGCGGCCCAGGTCGATGAGCACGAGCGTGGTGTCGGGCTCGTTCGCATCGAGCTGCGGCGTGAGCGTGCCGCGCACATCGACCAGCGTCGCGAAGGCAGTCACGATCAGGCTCACCGGCGAGGTGACCTTCTTCTTCTCGGCGCCGTCCGACCAATGGGTGCGCATCGACAGCGAATCCTTGCCGACCGGGATCGACACGCCCAGCGCCGGGCACAGTTCGAGGCCCACGGCCTTCACGGTTTCGTACAGCGCGGCGTCTTCGCCCGGTTCGCCGCAGGCCGCCATCCAGTTGGCCGACAGCTTGACGCGCGAGAGTTCGATGGGCGCGGCCAGCAGGTTGGTAATCGCCTCGGCAACGGCCATGCGGCCCGATGCGGGCGCGTCGAGCGCGGCCAGCGGCGTGCGCTCACCCATGCTCATGGCCTCGCCTGCGAAGCCGGCGTAGTCGGCCAGGGTGACGGCGCAGTCGGCCACCGGCACCTGCCACGGGCCGACCATCTGGTCGCGGTGGCTCATGCCGCCCACGGTGCGGTCGCCGATGGTGATGAGAAAGCGCTTGGACGCCACGGTCGGGTGCGCGAGCACGTCGATCGCCGCTTTCTGCAGCTTCACGTCGGTGAGATCGAGCGGCTTGAACTGCCGGACGACCGTCTTCACGTCGCGCAGCATCTTCGGCGGCTTGCCCAGGAGCACGTCCATCGGCATGTCGACCGGCTGCGCGTCGGCGCCTTCGTCGGCCACGACCAGCTGGCGCTGCTCGGTCGCGACGCCGACGACCGAGAACGGGCAGCGCTCGCGCTCGCAAAAAGCCTTGAACTGCTCGAGTGATTCCGGCGCGATGGCCAGCACATAGCGCTCCTGGCTTTCGTTGCACCAGATTTCCTTGGGCGCGAGGCCGGACTCTTCGAGCGGCACGGCGCGCAGGTCGAAGCGCGCGCCGCGACCGGCGTCGTTGGTGAGCTCGGGGAACGCATTGCTCAGGCCGCCCGCCCCCACGTCATGGATAGCGAGGATCGGGTTGGCCGCGCCCTGCTGCCAGCAATGGTTGATGACCTCCTGCGCGCGCCGCTCGATTTCGGGGTTGCCGCGCTGTACGGAATCGAAGTCGAGTTCGGCCGCGTTGGCGCCGGTCGCCATCGAACTGGCAGCGCTGCCGCCCATGCCGATGCGCATGCCGGGACCGCCGAGCTGGATCAGCAGCGAGCCCGCGGGGAACAGGATCTTCTTCGTCTGCGTTGCGTCGATGCTGCCGAGGCCGCCCGCGATCATGACGGGCTTGTGGTAGCCGCGTTGCACCTTGTCGACGTCGCTCGCAATCGTCTGCTCGTACTCACGGAAATAGCCCAGCAGATTGGGCCGGCCGAACTCGTTGTTGAACGCGGCGCCGCCGAGCGGCCCCTCGGTCATGATTTGCAGCGGGCTCGCAATGTGCGCCGGCTTGCCGTAGTGACCGTCTTCCGGCCACAGCCTGGACACCGTGAAGCCGGTCAGGCCGGCCTTGGGCCGGGAGCCGCGGCCCGTCGCACCCTCGTCGCGGATCTCGCCGCCGGCGCCTGTGGCCGCGCCGGGAAACGGGGAGATCGCCGTCGGATGGTTGTGCGTCTCGACCTTCATCAGCACATGCATCAGCGCGCTGTCTTTCTGGTAGCGCCCGTCACCTGCGCCAGCGACCGTGCCGCCCGACCGTGCAACGAACCGTTCGATGGTGCTGCCTTCCATCACCGACGCGTTGTCCGAGTACGCGACCACCGTGTGCTGCGGGTTCTGCTTTTCGGTGTGGCGGATCATCGAAAAGAGGCTGTGCGGCTGCACGGAGCCGTCGATCGTGAAGGCGGCATTGAAGATCTTGTGACGGCAGTGCTCGCTGTTGGCCTGCGCGAACATCATCAGTTCGACATCGCTCGGATTGCGGCCGAGCCGGGTGAAGGCGTCGACCAGGTAGTCGATCTCGTCCTCGGCCAGCGCCAGGCCGAAGGTGGTGTTGGCCGCCACCAACGCAGCGCGCCCGCCCGTCAACACATCGACCTGCGCCATCGGCTGGGCCGGCAGTTCGGCGAACAGAGCAGCAGCGCCCTCCACGCCCGGCAGCACCGATTCGGTCATGCGGTCGTGCAGCAGCGCGGCCGCGGCAGCGAGCTGGTCGCCCGACAGCGCCGGCGTCTTGCCGATGAGCGGCGACTTGAGGCTCAGGTGGTATTGGGTGACGCGCTCAACGCGGCGCAGCGCGAGACCGCAGTTGTGCGCGATGTCGGTGGCCTTCGAGGCCCACGGCGAGACGGTGCCCAGCCGCGGAGTGACGACCACAGTGGTCGCCGCGTGCTTCGGCGCATCGAAGGGCTCCCCGTAGCTGAGCAACGCGGCGAACTGCTCGCGCGCGGTGACCGCCAGTGCGGTCTCGGTCACGACCAAGTGGACGAAGCGTGCGGCGATCGATTCGATCTTCGGCTCGATGGCCTGCAGCCGGGGCAGAAGCTGGCGTGCACGGAAGTCGCTGAGTGCGGCACCGCCCTCGAAAATGGTCACGATGGGGGTGGCGATGGATGCGGGCTGCGTCACGGTGATGGGGCCTTCGGCCAAGGGAGAAATGAACGATTTCTTGCCGGAAAGCCGCTGACTGGGGCCATCCGCGTTAACCCGGAATTTTAGCCGGCCGAATGGGATAATTCGAGGATGAGCATTACCTATCACGACGCCGAGGGCATCGCCGCGATGCGAACGGCGGGCCGGCTGGGCTCCGAGGTGCTGGACTACCTCACGCCCTTCATCCAACCCGGCATCACCACCAATGAAATCGATCGTCTGGCGGCCGACTACATGGTCGAGCAAGGCACGACGTCGGCCACCGTCGGATACATGGGCGCCAGCAGCGAGCCGTTCCCCAAGTCGCTTTGCACTTCGGTCAACAACGTGGTGTGCCACGGCATCCCCGACGACAAGCCGCTGAAGAAGGGCGACATCCTCAACATCGACGTGACCGTCATCAAGGACGGCTGGTTCGGCGACAACAGCCGGATGTTCATCGTCGGCGACGCCTCGATCGCGGCCAAACGGCTGTGCGCGATCACCTTCGAGGCGATGTGGCACGGCATCTTGCAGGTGCGCCCCGGTGCGCACCTGGGCGACGTCGGCCATGCGATCCAGAAGTTCGCCGAGGGGCACGGTTTCTCGATCGTGCGCGAGTTCTGCGGCCACGGCGTCGGGCGCAAGTTCCACGACGAGCCGCAGGTGCTGCACTACGGCCGCCCGGGCACGCTGGAAGAGCTCAAGCCCGGCATGATTTTCACGATCGAACCCATGATCAACGCCGGCAAGCGCGAGATCAAGGAAGACCACAAGGCCGGCAAGTACGACGGCTGGACCATCGTGACGCGGGACCGGTCGCTGTCGGCGCAGTGGGAGCATTCGGTGCTGGTCACCGAAACCGGCTACGAGGTGCTCACGCTGTCGGCCGGCAGTCCGCCGCTGCCCTCCTTCGTGACCGCTACCAAGACCTGATTTGATCGAGGCGCCCAAGATCGACGTGGCGATGTTGCGCGAGGCCTACCGCGCGAACAAGCTCGCCCTGTTCGACACGCTTCGGCTGGCGCGCGCGCCCACCCGCAGCGTCCACACGGTGCTGCGCCAGCTCTCCGCGCTGGCCGACGAAACACTGACCGCTCTGTGGGACGACGCAGGTTTCGGCGCCACGTTCACGCTGGCCGCGGTCGGCGGCTTCGGTCGTGGCGAGTTGTTTCCGTACTCCGATGTCGACGTGCTCCTGCTGCTGCCCGAAGGCCATGCAGAGGCCATCGAGCCGGCCCGGGTCGAGGCGTTCATCGGCCAGTGCTGGGACGCAGGGCTGGAGATCGGCTCGAGCGTGCGCACGGTCGACGAATGCCTGGGCGAAGCGGCCAAGGACGTCACCGTCCAGACCTCGCTGCTCGAATCGCGCTTCATCACCGGCGACAAGAAGCTCTACGCCACCTTTCGCAAGCGCTTCCTGGCCGATATCGACCCCGAAGCGTTCTTTGCGGCCAAGTCGCAGGAGCTGCGGCACCGCCACCAGAAGTTCGACAACACGCCCTATGCGCTCGAGCCCAATTGCAAGGAGTCGCCCGGCGGCCTGCGCGACCTCCAAACCATCCTGTGGATGACCAAGGCGGCAGGCTTCGGCAACCGGTGGGACGACCTCGCGAAAAACGGATTGGCCACGCCCTTCGAGGTGCAGCAGATCAAGCGCAACGAGGCGCTGCTCAGCCTCATCCGCGCGCGGCTGCACGTGATCGCCAACCGGCGCGAAGATCGCCTGGTGTTCGACCTGCAGACCGCCGTGGCTGCGACCTTCGGCTACGTGGGCGAATCGCAGCGCAAGGCGAGCGAGGCGCTGATGCGCCGCTACTACTGGGCGGCGAAGGCGGTGGGCCAGCTCAACCAGATCCTGCTGCTGAACATTGCCGAGCGCCTGCAGCCGGTGGCCGAAGAGCCGACGAAGATCAACGACCGCTTCTACGAGCGCGCCGGCCTCATCGAGATTGCCAGCGACGATCTGTACCAGCGCGATCCGCACGCGATCCTCGAGACCTTCCTGCTTTACCAGAAGACGATCGGTGTGAACGGGCTGTCGTCGCGCACCCTGCGCGCGCTCTACAACGCGCGTCGCGTGATGGACAGCAAGTTCCGCAACGACCGCGTGAACCATGTCACCTTCATGCGCATCCTGCTGGAGCCGCGCGGCATCACCCACGCGTTCCGGCTGATGAACCAGACCTCGGTGCTGGGGCGCTACCTGCGCGTGTTCCGCAGCATCGTCGGGCAGATGCAGCATGACCTGTTCCACGTGTACACGGTCGACCAGCACATCCTCATGGTGCTGCGGAACATGCGGCGCTTCTTCATCGCGGAGCATGCCCACGAGTACCCGTTCTGCTCGCAACTCGCGGCGGGCTGGGACAAGCCGTGGGTGCTGTACGTGGCCGCCCTCTTCCACGATATCGCCAAAGGCCGTGGCGGCGATCACTCCAAGCTCGGCGCCCGCGACGTGCAGCGCTTTTGTCGCCAGCACGAAATCGCGCGCGACGACATGAAGCTCGTCGAGTTCCTGGTATCGGAGCATCTGACCATGAGCACGGTCGCGCAAAAGCAAGACCTGAGCGACCCCGAAGTGGTGGCCGCCTTCGCCAAGCGCGTCGGCAGCGAGCGTTACCTCACCGCGCTGTACCTGCTCACGGTGGCCGACATTCGTGGCACTTCGCCGCGCGTCTGGAATGCCTGGAAGGGCAAGCTGCTCGAAGACCTCTACCGCATCACCTTGCGCGCGCTCGGGGGCCACATGCCCGACGCCGGCGCCGAGATCGAAGCGCGCAAACACGACGCGCTGGTGCAGCTCGCGCTGTACGCGCAGCCTTTCGAAGCGCACAAGGCGCTTTGGGAGACGCTCGACGTCGGCTACTTCATGCGGCACGACGCCTCGGAGATCGCCTGGCACACCAAGCAGCTCTCGCGGCATGTGCCGGTGAAGGGCATGCCGATCGATGCGAAGGCGCGCGCCATCGTGCGGGCCCGCACCTCGCCGGTCGGCGAGGGATTGCAGGTGGTCGTCTACACGCCCGACCAGCAGGATCTTTTCGCGCGCATCTGCGGCTACTTCGACCAGTCGTCGTTCAGCATCCTGGACGCCAAGGTGCATACCGCCAGCAACGGCTACGCGCTCGACACCTTCCAGATCGTCACCGCCTATGTGCCGGAGCATTACCGCGACCTCATCAGCATGGTCGAGACCGGCCTTGCGAAAACGCTCGACGAAGCCGGCCCCCTGCCGCCGCCGGCCAAGGGTCGCGTGTCGCGTCGGGTGCGCAGTTTTCCGATCAAGCCACGCATCAGCCTGCTGCCCGACGACAAGGCGCAACGCTGGGTGCTCAACATCTCCGCCAGCGACCGCGCGGGCCTGCTCTACTCCGTGGCGCGCGTGCTGGCGCAGCACCATCTGAACCTGCAGCTCGCCAAGGTCACGACGCTCGGCGAGCGGGTAGAAGACACCTTCCTGATCAGCGGCCCCGAACTGCAGGGCCAGCGTGCGCAGCTCGCGATCCAAACCGAATTGATGGACGCACTCGCTGCGTGAAAGGCCCCCTGCGATGAACGCGACGACCGACCCCACCCGCGACATCGTCTTTCTCATCGACGTGGACAACACGCTGCTCGACAACGACGGCGTCATCGCCGACCTGCACACCCACATCGAAGCCGAGCTCGGCGAGGCACTCGCGGCACGCTACTGGGCCGGCCTCGAGGCACTGCGGGACGAGCTCGGTTATGTCGACTACCTCGGCGCGGTGCAGCGCCTGCGCCGCGAGATGGACCCGCTGCAAATCAGCGATCCGCGCCTGCTGCAGATCGGCCGCTACATGGTCGACTACCCGTTCGCCGACCGGCTCTATCCGGGCGCACTGCCGGCGCTCCAGTACCTCCAGACGACGGGCTCGGCCGTCATCGTTTCGGACGGCGACGTGGTGTTCCAGCCGCGCAAGGTCGAGCGTTCCGGCCTGTGGGGCGCGGTCGATGGGCAGGTGCTGATCTACGTGCACAAGGAGCACATGCTCGAGACGATTGCGCAGCTGTATCCCGCGCGCCGCTACGTGATGATCGACGACAAGCTGCGCATCCTCGCGGCCATGAAAGCCATCTGGGGCGCGCGCCTGACGACGGTCTTCGTGCGCCAGGGGCACTACGCGCTCGACACCGAAGCCATCGCCGGCTTCGAGCCGGCCGACATCACGATCGAACGCATCGCCGACCTGTCCACGCTGACGTGGACACACTGAACACACCCGCACACGGAAGCCACATCATGAGCCAGAAGATCAGCCCCCTCGCCGGCCACCCGGCACCCCAGAGCCTGCTCGTCGACGTGCCGCGGCTCGTCTCGGCGTACTACACCGGACGGCCCGATCCCTCGGTGCCGGCGCAGCGTGTGGCTTTCGGCACGTCAGGCCACCGCGGATCGTCGTTCGACAACGCGTTCAACGAGTGGCACGTGCTGGCTATTTCGCAGGCGATCTGCGATGACCGTCGGCAGAAGGGCATCGACGGCCCGCTATTTCTCGGGATCGATACGCATGCGCTGTCGACGCCGGCGCTCTGCAGCGCGATCGAAGTGCTGGCGGCCAACGGCGTCGAATTGATGCTGGCCAAAGACGACGAGTACACGCCGACGCCCGCCATCTCTCACGCCATCCTGGTCTACAACCGCGGGCGCACCGAGCACCTGGCCGACGGCATCGTCATCACGCCTTCGCACAACCCGCCCGAGAGCGGCGGGTTCAAGTACAACCCGCCGAACGGCGGGCCGGCCGGCACCGATATCACGGGCGCGGTCGAGGCGGCTGCCAACCAGTTTCTCGCAAACGCGCTGGCGGGCGTGAAGCGCATGCCGCTCGCGCAGGCACTGCGGGCGTCGACCACGCATCGCCATGATTTCCTGACGACCTATGTCGAAGACCTCGCTAACGTGGTCGACATGGACGCGATCCGCAGCGGCGGCGGCCCGCTCGCCGTCAACCCGCTGGGCGGCGCCGGCGTCCACTACTGGGGCGCCATTGCGGCCCGCTACAAGCTCGACCTCACCGTGCTGAGCGACGCGGTCGATCCGACGTTCCGCTTCATGACGCTCGACTGGGATGGCCGCATCCGCATGGACCCCTCGTCGCCGTACGCGATGAACAGCCTGATCGCGCTGAAAGACCGCTACCCGATCGCCTTCGCCTGCGACACCGACCACGACCGCCACGGCGTCGTCACCGCATCGGCTGGCCTGCTGCAGCCCAACAGCTATCTCGCGGTGATGGCCGACTACCTTTTCACGCACCGCCCGGAGTGGCCGAAGACCGCAGCGCTCGGCAAGACGCTGGTGAGCAGCAGCCTGATCGACCGCGTCGCCGCGAACGTGGGCCGCACGCTGTACGAAGTGCCGGTGGGGTTCAAGTGGTTCGTCGACGGGCTGGTCGACGGCTCGCTCGGCTTCGTGGGCGAAGAGAGCGCCGGCGCCAGTTTCCTGCGACGCGACGGCTCGGTCTGGACCACCGACAAGGACGGTCTGGCACCGGCCCTGCTCTCGGGCGAGATCCGGGCACGCACCGGGCGCGACCCTGGCGAGCGCTACGCAGCGCTGACGGCGAAGCTCGGCAACCCGGTGTCGGATCGCGTCGACGCATCGGCCACGCCGGCGCAGAAAAAGCGCCTGTCGACGTTGTCGCCCGCGCAAATCCAGTCGAAGGAACTGGCCGGCGAAAAAATCACCCGCGTGCTGAGCAATGCGCCAGGCAACGGCGCTGCGCTGGGCGGCGTCAAGGTGATGACCGAGAACGGGTGGTTCGCGGCACGCCCGTCGGGCACCGAAGACATCTACAAGATCTACGGCGAAAGCTTTCTCGGCGCCGATCACCTCAAGCGCATCCTCGCCGAGGCACAACAAGTGGTCAACAGCGCCCTGGGCGACCCGGCCTGAAAGTCACTACCATCCGGGCACTCCAACCATTCAGAGGAATACACAAATGTTCAAAAGTGACGATACCGGCAAGCTGGTCCTGCGCCTGGCGCTCGGCATCCTGATCCTGTTGCACGGCATCGCCAAGCTCAAGGGCGGCGTCGGCTTCATTTCCGGCCAGCTGACAGCACACGGTTTGCCCGCCGCGCTCGCCTACGGCGCCTACATCGGCGAAGTCGTCGCGCCGATTCTGGTCATCGTCGGCTTTTTCACCCGGCCTGCCGCATGGATCATCGCGATCAACATGGTGTTCGCGATTTTCCTGGTCCACATGGCCGACCTCGGCGCCATGACCAAACAAGGCGGTTGGGCGCTCGAACTGCAAGGCATGTTCCTGTTCGCCGCCATCGCGGTCGGTTTCATGGGCGCTGGCCGCCTGAGCCTGGGCGGCAGCACCGGCAAGTTCAACTGATCCGTCAGGGTTCAGTCGTCGTCGCCGGCATCGAGGCCTGGAAACAGGACCTCGGTAAAACCGAAGCGCGAAAAATCGCGCACCCGCATCGGATACAGCTTGCCGAGCAGATGGTCGACTTCATGCTGCACGACTCGCGCATGGAACCCACTCACGGTGCGGTCAATCGGGTCGCCGTACGGATCGAAGCCGGTGTAGCGAATGCTGGCGAATCGCGGCACCACGCCGCGCAATCCGGGCACTGAAAGACAGCCTTCCCAGCCCTCTTCTTCGTCGTCGCCCATTGGCGTGATGACCGGATTGAGAAGCACAGTGCGCGGCACGATCGGCGCTTCGGGATAACGTGGATTCACCGAATCCGTCCCAAAAATAACGAGCTGCTGGTCGACCCCGATCTGCGGGGCAGCCAGGCCAGCGCCGTTGACGCTGTGCATGGTTTCGAACATGTCGCGCACCAACAGGTGCAGTTCGTCGGTGTCGAAGGCCGCCACCGGCTGCGCGATGCGCAGCAGGCGGAGATCGCCCATCTTGAGAATGTCGCGAACGGTCAGGGCTGTTCCTTGTTGTTCCACGATGGCTGCACCACTGCGCCAGGACCACGTGCCGACGGGGGCACGACGAACGGGCGGGGCACGCCTTGCGGTGCACGCGCTGCGGGCTGCGGCTGAATAGGACGGCCCGGTCCGACGCCGGGCGCATAGCCGCCACCAGGACGCGGCGGCGTGTAGCCGGGTCGGCCACCGTAATACCCGTTGCCGCCTCTCCCGCGCCCGTCGTAGTACGGTTGCCGGTAAGGCTCACGGTAATACGACGAACCGCCGCCGTAATAGCCACCGCCCTGGATGTAGACGGGCGGCGCGACCACCACCGGCGACGGATCGGAATAGTACGGCTGCGAATAGCCGCCGTCCCCGTAGTACCCGGGCCCGGCAACGCAGCCGGTCAACGTGACGACGGCACCCATGGCGGCGACAAGGCCGAGCGATCGAATTCTGTTCATGGCATAACTCCTGTGACACCTGTTTCAACGGCCTACCGTAAACCTTGTTGACTGCGCTTGTGTGAAGCCAGGTAACCTGCGGTAAGCATCATTCTCCGGCGGCAAGCAACGCCAGCATCTTCGCTTCATCGATCACCTCGACCCCCAGCGCGATTGCCTTGTCGAGTTTGCTGCCGGCCTCGGCGCCCGCCACCACGTAGTCGGTCTTCTTGCTGACCGACCCGGCGACCTTGGCACCGGCCGACTCGAGTTTGTCCTTCGCCTCGTCACGCGCCAGCGTAGGAAGGGTACCGGTGATCACGAAAGTCTTGCCCGCAAGCGGCAGCACCGTGCGCGGTGCGGGCTCGCCTTCTTCCCAGGTAACGCCACAAGCGCGCAGTTGTTCGACCACCTCGCGGTTGTGCGGCTGATCGAAGAAGGTGCGCAGACTTTGGGCCACGACCGGGCCGACATCGTTCACCTCAAGCAGTTCAACTTCCGTCGCGTCCATGATCGCGTCGAGCTTGCCGAAATGCTTGGCAAGGTCTTTGGCCGTGCTCTCGCCCACATGCCGGATGCCGAGCCCGAACAGGAAGCGCGGCAGCGTGGTCTGCTTGGACTTTTCCAGCGCCGCGACGATGTTCTTCGCCGACTTCTCGGCCATGCGGTCGAGGCCCACCAGCGTGGTAAAGCCGAGCTTGTAGAGGTCGGGCAGTGTGCGGATCAGGTTGGCGTCGACGAGTTGCTCGACCAGCTTGTCGCCGAGGCCTTCGACCTCCACCGCGCGACGTGCCGCGAAATGCAGGATCGCTTCCTTGCGCTGCGCTGCGCAGAACAAGCCGCCGGTGCAGCGGTAATCGACCTCGTCTTCTTCGCGCACCGCATCGGAGCCGCACACCGGGCACTGGCGCGGCATGGTGAAGACCGGCCCGCGCTGATCGTCGGGCTTCGCTGCGCTTTCGGGCACCACGCCGACCACTTCGGGGATCACGTCGCCGGCGCGCCGCACGATCACGGTGTCGCCGACGCGAACGTCCTTGCGCCGCGCTTCGTCTTCGTTGTGCAGCGTCGCGTTCGTCACCGTCACGCCGCCCACGAACACCGGCGCCAGCTTCGCCACGGGCGTGAGCTTGCCGGTGCGGCCCACCTGGACTTCGATGCCCTGCACCGTGGTGAGCTGCTCTTGCGCCGGGTACTTGTGCGCCACCGCCCAGCGCGGCTCGCGGGAAACGAAGCCCAGCTGCCTTTGCAGCGCGACGCTGTCGACCTTGTAGACGACGCCGTCGATGTCGTAGGGCAATGCATCACGTTGCCGCCCGATCGTCTCGTGGAAAGCGATCAGTTCGATCGCGCCGCGCGCACGCTGCGTCTGCGTCGCGACCGGAAAACCCCACGCATGAAACTGCTGAAGCCAATCGAACTGCGTGGTGCAGTCGGGGCCACCCTCGCTCGCCGGCGTGACCTCGCCGAGCCCGTACGCGAAGAAGCTCAGCGGCCGTGCGGCGGCGATGGCCGGATCGAGCTGCCGCACCGCCCCGGCCGCTGCATTGCGCGGGTTCACGAAAACCTTTTCGTTCTTCTGGCCGGCCGCGATCTTCGCGCGTTGCCGCTCGTTCAGCGCCTCGAACTGGTCGCGACGCATGTAGACCTCGCCGCGCACTTCCACCACCGGCGGCGCGCTGCCGTTCAGCCGCAGCGGAATCTGCTGCACGGTGCGGATGTTCTGCGTGACCTCTTCGCCGACCTCGCCGTCGCCGCGCGTGGCGGCCTGCACGAGCACGCCGTGCTCGTAGCGCAGATTGAGCGCGAGCCCGTCGAACTTGAGCTCGCACACGTAGTCGACCGGCGGCCCGTCCTCGGCGAGGCCGAGTTCCTTGCGCACGCGCGCATCGAACGCGCTCGCGCCGGCGGCGGTGATGTCGGTCTCGGTGCGGATCGACAGCATCGGCACCTTGTGGCGCACCTTGGTGAAGCCATCGAGCACCTTGCCGCCGACGCGTTGCGTGGGCGAGTCGGCGGTGCGCAGGTCGGAATGTTCGGCTTCCAGGGCTTGCAGGCGCTGGAACAGTTGGTCGTACGCCGCATCGGGCAGCTCCGGCGCGTCCAGTACGTAATAGCGGTGCGCGTGGTGGCGCAACTGTTCGCTCAATGCAGCGGCCTCTTGCACCGCCTGCTCCCGTGGGGTCATCCTGTCGATCCTGGAACGGCGCGTGGCCGGGTCATCGTGTGCCCACGGCCGAGGTCGGCGTCGGGGCGGCTCGCGCCGATCATAGACGCGGGCCCCGGCCCCTTCAGGTCAGCGCTGTGGACGGATGCGATAGATCGCGTTGTTCAGGTCGGCACTCATGTAGATCGAGCCGTCGCGCCCCACGGCCACACCCGTCACCACATAGGGCGGCGGCATGCCGGGCCCGCCGGCCATGCCGATCGGCAGGTTCTCGGCCACCGTGCGGCGCTGGCCGTCGACCGCGTCGATCTCCACAAGCCGCCGCGCCGCACTTTCCGCCACGATGAAACTGCCCCACGGGGTCTGCGCCACGCCTTCCGGGAGCGCGAGTCCTTCTGCGACGGTGCGCGACGCACCGCCGTCGAGCGGCACGCGGGTCAGTTTGCCGGCGGCCTCGGTGACATAGAGCGCGCCGTCCTGGCCCAGCACCATCTGGACCGGCCCGCCCAATCCGCTGGCCAGCACTTTCTTGTCGGCGAACTTGGGGCCACTGGCGCGAGTGATCGAGCCCGTGGCGATCTCCGCGTACACCACGCTGCCATCGGCCATCGGAATCGCGTCGTAGGGCGCCTTCAGCCCGTGGATCGTCTCGACGGTCTTGAGCGTCTGGCGGTCGACCAGCTGCACGGTGCCGGTGAACCACGACGTCAGCGCGAACAGCCTGGCCGACAACCCCACGGCAAACGGATAGTCGAGATCGGGATCGCGCTGCATGCGGAACACGTCGCGCACCGCGCCGTTGCGCACATCCACCTGCCGGAAGCCGAAGACGTCGGCCACCCAGAGGTCGTCGCCGTCGATCTTCAGGCCGGCGGGCAGGGCCACCTTGCCGCTCGTCAGGGTCCGCAGGTCGCCGGTGGCCGGATTGAACGCCTGGATCTGGTTGTTGGCCATGTTCGACACGTAGACCGTGCCGTCCGGCGCGATCGCGAGGTTGTCGAGCGACGGTTCGAGTTGTTTGGCAACGGTCTTGCGCCCCGTGGCGAGGTCGACCTTGACCAGCTCGCCGGAGCGGGTGTCGACCACCCACAGGTTGCCCTTGCCATCGAGGTTGGCGGCGGCCGGAATCTTGAAGCCCTCCGCGATCACGGTCATGTTGCCGTTGGCCGGATCGATCCTGACCACCTGGCCCTTGAACCACAGCGGTCCGTAGAGCATGCCGTCGGGACCGACCTCGAAGCCGTTGAAACCGCCCATGTCTTTCTTGATGAGCCGCGGCGGCGCTTTGCC
Organism: Variovorax sp. PAMC 28711; assembly: GCF_001577265.1. NCBI lineage: Bacteria > Pseudomonadati > Pseudomonadota > Betaproteobacteria > Burkholderiales > Comamonadaceae > Variovorax > Variovorax sp. PAMC 28711. The sequence continues at coordinate 4,197,693 of NZ_CP014517.1, forward strand.
TGCGCGATCGATCTCCCACAGCGCATCGCCGAGGAACACCTGCGACGCATAGAGCTTGCCGTTGCGCCGGTCGAAGTCCAGCGAGTTGAGGCCGGGAAGATCCTTCGCCAGCACCTGCATCGGTGCGCTGTCGCTCTCGCGGTAGCGCAGCATGCCCATGAGGTAGTTGGTCCACGCGAGCTCGCCGCGCGCGCCGACCGCGATGTCGTCGGCTTGTCCTTCGGGCCCGGGGACCAGCACCTTTGCAGCGCCGGTCGTGCGGTCGACTTCCCACAGCGAGCTGCCGACGACCGAGCCGGCCAGCAAGCGGCCCTTCTGGTCGACCGCCAGCCCGTGGACGCCCGCGAACGACGACGGTGCGACCAGCACTTCGGGCGCCGCCCAGGCCGCGGGCCGCGTCGGCGGCGAGGTGCAGGCGCCGAGCAACGCCAGCGCAGCGCCGAGCCATGCGGCCCGGAAGGTGGTTTTTTTCATGGTTGTCTCCTCGCGCAGAGGTGCGCGAAGGCAATCTAGCGGCCGTCCGGAGGCCGCGGCAACCGGGCTTTCCCGGCGCCGGGACGCGTGCGCGACTCCGGCGTTAGCTGAAGAGCCGGCGCGCGAGCGGCGATCCGGCCGCGAGGTCGCGCGCTTCGAGCGTGTCGTAGAGCTGTTCGAGGTCGGCACCGATCACGTCCATGGTCTCGTCGCGCAGCAGTTGCCCGTCGCCGTCGGTCACGACGCCATCCATGTCGCGCGCCAGCGAGGCGGCGGCTTCGCGCATGCGGCGGAACGGCTCTTCGCCGCGGTCCACTTGCGGCACGTCGAGGCTCAGGGTCAGTTCGCGAATCGCCGATTGCGCCGGGTCATCGGCCAGCGCAGCTTGCGTGTCGAAGGACAGGCCGAGGATCGGTGGCAGGCCGGCTTCGGAGGTCGGCAAGACCATGCGGCCGGGGATGATCCCCGCCACGAAGCCCAGGCGTGCCGCGTTCTGCTGCACGTAGCCAGGGCTCCAGGCCGCGTGCAGGGCGCGCAGCACGAAACCGAGCTGCGCGTCGTGCCCGCTCGCGAACTGATCGAGTTCGCGCGCACGCGAGACCTCGTCGAGCATCTCGGGAAATTCCGGGGCGCCATTGAGCGCGTCGGCGAAGGCCTGCGCCTTGACGACGAACTCCGAATATTCGATTTCGTTGAGCGCGCCGGTGCGATTGGCCAGCTGCACGCCGACCTGGAACGCGCCGTAGCGCTGGCCGGGCGCGGGCATTTCCCATTCGCCGGTGTGCTCGTTGAGGCCCTCGATCGCGACCGGCTTGCTGCCGGCGCGGCGCGTCGCGGGCATCGCGGCGATGGCGGCGTCGCCCGAGGCGAGACCGTCGAGCGACACGGGGGCGATGACGTCGATCAGCGGGTCGAGGCCACCACGGCGGTCCGCCGTCGGGATCGGCAGCGCCGTGGGCGCCGGCAGATCGGGGTCGAACAAGGGCTCGTGCCGCTCGTTGCCCGGTGTCGGATACGGATCGCTGTGCATCACCGGGTCTTCAGGCGACAGCGGCGCCGGCATCGTGCCCCGGGGCAGTTCGCCGTCGACGGCATCGGGCTGGCGCGGCGCGTTGCGGCGTGAACTCCAGGCGTTGTAGCCGATGACGGCCGCGAGGACGAGGCCGCCGAGGATCGCCAGGGCGACGGTGAGATTGCTCATGGTGCGGGCGGGTGCGGGATCAGGCAGCTTCGACGAGCGACACGGCGGATTCCATGTCGACCGCCACGATGCGCGACACGCCCTGCTCCTGCATCGTCACGCCGATCAACTGTTCGGCCATTTCCATGGCGATCTTGTTGTGACTGATGAAGAGGAACTGGGTTTCGCGGCTCATGGCGGTGACGAGTTTGGCATAGCGCTCGGTGTTGGCGTCGTCCAGCGGCGCATCCACTTCGTCCAGCAGGCAGAAAGGCGCAGGGTTGAGCTGGAAGATCGCGAACACCAGCGCAATCGCGGTGAGCGCCTTCTCGCCGCCCGAGAGCAAATGGATGGTCTGGTTCTTCTTGCCGGGCGGCTGCGCGAGCACCTGCACGCCGGCATCGAGGATTTCGTCGCCGGTCATGACGAGCCTCGCATTGCCGCCGCCGAACAACTCCGGGAACATGCGGCTGAAATGCTCGTTGACCACCTTGAAGGTGCCGCCCAGCAGTTCGCGGGTCTCGCCGTCGATCTTGCGTATCGCGTCTTCCAGCGTGCCGATGGCCTCGTTCAGGTCGGCCGATTGCGCGTCGAGGAAGGTCTTGCGCTCGGTGGCCGTGGCCAGTTCGTCGAGCGCCGCCAGATTGACCGCGCCGAGTGCGGCGACTTCGCGGTGCAGACGGTCGATCTCGCCCTGCAGGCCGGTCAGCTTGACCTTGTCGGTGTCGATGGACAGCGCGACCGCTTCGAGATCGGCCTCCGCATCGGTCAGCAGCTGCTGGTACTGCTCGAAGCCGAGACGCGCGGCCTGTTCCTTCAGCTGGAATTCGGTGATGCGCTGGCGCAGCGGATCGAGCTCGCGCTCGAGCGTCAGCCGCCGCTCGTCGCTGGCGCGCAGCTTCTGCGTGAGGTCGTCGTACTGGCTGCGCGTCGCGCCGAGCGCGGTCTCGCGTTCCAGCTTGAGCGACAGCGCGTCTTGCAGGCCGGCCTGGGCTGCGGCGTCGGACAGGCGTCCGAACTCCGCGCGAGCGCGCTCTTCTTCGTCGGCCAGCGCGACGTTCTGCTGCGCGGCCGTTTCGATGGCGCGGTTCAGCTCGCCGCGGCGGGCTTCCAGCGTGCGTTGCGAGAACGTCGCCTCCTGTGCCTGGCGTTCCAGGCTGCGGTGCTGTTCGCGCGCGGCGTTGAGCGCACGACCGGCTTCGATCACGCGCTCGTCGAGTTGCGCGTGGCGCTCCTGGCTGTCGGCCAGCTGCATGTCGAGCTCCTCGAAGCGCGACTCGGCGGCGAACCGCTTTTCCTGCAACTCTTCGAGCTGCGCATCGACCTCGCCGAGGTCGTTGGCGAGCTGCTCGCTGCGCGCGCGCGTCTGCTCGGCCAGTTGCGACAGGCGCAAGGTTTCAACCTGCAGCTCATGCGCGCGCGACTGGGTTTCGGCGGCTTCACGGCGCGCACCGACCAGCCGCGAAGCGGCATCCGCGTATGCGGCCTCGGCGCGGACCAACGCGGTGCGCGACTCGTCGTTGATGAGGGTCTGGGCACGCAGCTGACGGTCGAGGTTTTCCATCTCCTGCTGGCGCGCCAGCAAGCCGGCCTGCTCGGAATCCTGCGCGTAGAAGCTCACGCTGTGCAGCGACACGGCATGGCCGCTCTTTACATAGATGACTTCGCCGGGCTGCAACTGGTCGCGCTGCGCCATCGCATCGTCGAAGCTCTGCGCCGTGAGGCAGCCGTGCAGCCATTCGACCAGCAAGGCCTGGAGGCCGGCGTCGTTCAGCCGAAGCAGGTCCGACAGGCGGGGCAAGGCGCCCTGCCCGGTCGACACGCCTGCGGCGGGCGGACTGTAGAACGCGAGCTTGGCGGGCGGCGCGTCGTTGCCGAAGGCGCGCACCATCTCGAGCCGGCTGACTTCAAGTGCGCCCATGCGTTCTCGCAGCGCGGATTCGAGGGCGCTCTCCCAACCCTGCTCGATGTGGATGCGGCTCCACAGCCCCTGCAGGCCTTCGAGGCCGTGCTTCGCGAGCCACGGCGCGAGCTTGCCGTCGGTCTTGACCTTTTCCTGCAGCGCACGCAGCGCCTCGAGCCGCGCCGACAGCTCGGCATGGCGGGCGCCCTCGGTGTTGACGGCCTGCTGCCGCGTCCGACGGTCGTCGTCGAGTTGCGGTACGTTGTCTTGAAGCTCCTGCAAGCGGGCTTCGGCTTCGGCGGAGGATTCCTGTGCCACGTCGAGTTGCGATTGCAGTTCGAGCAGACGTGCTTCATCGGGTGCGGCCAGGGCGTTCTTGTCGGCGCGAAGGCGTTCGCTGCGCTGCGTGAGCTGGCGGTTCTGGTCTTCGATGTTGCGCTGGTCGGCCGCCAGCACCTGGATCTGCTGCTGCACCTGCGTCACCGTCGCGCGCTGGGCATTGGCTTCGGTCTGCGCACGTTGCTGCGCTTCTTCGAGCTCCGGCATGCGTGCGTCATGGTCTTCCAGTTGCGCGGCCAGCGTGATGGCCTGCTCCTCGGCGGTGACGCCCTGGCCCGCCAGCGTTTCGATTTCGGCCTCGGCATCTTCACGGCGCGTGCCCCATTGCGCGATCTGTTCGCGCAACTGGACAAGGCGCTGCTCCACCCGCTGCCGCCCTTCGACCACGAAGCGGATCTCGCCTTCGAGCCGGCCGACTTCTGCGCTCGCTTCGTAGAGCTTGCCCTGGGCCTGGTTGACATGGTCGCCGGCGGCATAGTGCGCCTGGCGCACGGTTTCGAGTTCCGATTCGATGCGGCGCAAATCGGCGGTGCGCGACTCGAGATCGTTCAGCGCCTTGCCCGCATCGGCCTTGACCTTCGCCTGGTCGTTCTCGCTCTCGCCGCGCTTCAGGAACCACAGCTGGTGCTGCTTCTTCGTGGCATCGCCCTGCAGCGTGTTGTAGCGCGCGGCCACCTCGGCCTGCTTCTCGAGTCGCTCCAGATTGGCGTTGAGTTCGCGCAGGATGTCTTCGACGCGCGTGAGGTTCTCGCGCGTGTCGCCGAGCCGGCTTTCGGTCTCGCGGCGACGCTCCTTGTACTTCGACACGCCGGCCGCTTCTTCGAGGAACAGGCGCAGCTCTTCGGGCTTGGACTCGATGATCCGGCTGATCGTGCCCTGCCCGATGATCGCGTAGGCACGCGGGCCGAGGCC